>JADMIJ010000282.1 GCA_015478655.1 Acidimicrobiales bacterium
CATGTCACTGGCAAAACCAGCGGTCAGCTGGTCCCATGTCGCTGGCAAACGACAGTCTTTTCATGATTGTGGCCATCGGTGCGCTACTGCTGGCGGCATGCTCCTCAGCGGGTTCAACTGGGTCGACTACAACGACCTCAACAACCTCGAACCCGTCGACCACCACGAATTCCGGCTCGACAGTCGGCGCTGCTGGCGTGTGGCCAGCTGCGACGGCCTTTGGCCCACTCGGTGCCGACACCCCGGTGGCGGGGATTCCCCGAGTTTGCTAGGGATTGCGGCACGGACCCGTGCTGGACTTATGCTACGAGCGGAGTAGCTTCGAATTTCCTCGCGGTGGCGAAGCCTCAGCATGTCTCGACAATCGGCATGGGAGCGGTTCGTGGCCGAGTACCAGCCCGCCTTGCAGAGTCTAGTTTTGGAAGGGAGAGAACATGAGTCCGACCTCTCGTCCGGAAGGCGAGGCCGCCGCGTCAGCGAGCATCACTGAGCGGATTCAAGAGCTGGGGGACTGGAGAGGAGACACCCTCGCTCATGTCCGTAAGCTCATCCACGATGCCGACCCCGACATCGAGGAGGAGTGGAAGTGGGAGAAGCGAACATCCCCCGGAACCCCCGTCTGGTCCCATGACGGCGGCGTGTGTACGGGGGAGTCGTACAAGCAGGTCGTGAAGCTCACCTTCTTTCGCGGCGCCTCCATCAAGGACCCGAAGAAGCTCTTCAATTCGAGTCTGGAAGGGAACACGCGGCGTGCGATCGACCTCCGCGAAGGGGAGAAGATCAGCGAAGCTGCGTTCAAGCAACTCATTCGCGCCGCGGTGACGGCCAACTCCGAAGCGCTCGCTCAACGGGCAGTCAAGAAGAAGTAGGCCCGGTGAGGCCCCCGTTCGACCCCACCTGAATCGGCTGTGGACAGGTGAACCGCCCGCGGGAGGGCGAACCAGAGTCCTCTAGGGCGTGTACACCAGCAGCACTACTCCGCTCTTGAAGCGCTCGAGGTTGACGAGATTCAAGCGGGGACCGCCTTCAATTGATGCGAACAGGTGCTGACCCATGCCGACGGCGACCGGGGTGAGGAGCAAATGAAACTCATCGATAAGGCCGTGGTCCATGAGAGGCACATCGAGGAGGCCGTTCCCGTACTTGAGGAGATCGCCGGTCGAGCGCCGTTTTAGATCGTCGACGAAGGTCGCAACGTCTCCCTCGATCACCGTCCGGGATTACTGAGATGATGGGCACACGGCACCCCCAGAAACAGGATCTGAGC
>JADMIJ010000011.1 GCA_015478655.1 Acidimicrobiales bacterium
TACACGCTCACGCCGACGCCAAACGCGTAATCAAAATCGCGGCGGGCCCTAAGGCAGCAGGCCGGCCACGTCGGCCCGCTCGGCCTCGAGCTCCTCGGTGGTGATGCGGATCCGCGCCGTGGCGAACTCGTCGTGGGGCAGTCCCTCGACCACGCTCCATCCACCCGACCCGTTGGTCCGCACCGGAAAGCCGAATTGCAATCCCTCCGGCACCCCGTACTCGCCACGGGAGATGACGGCCAGCGAGGTGAACTCGTCACCCGGGGTCGCCCCGCGGATGCTGGCCACGGAGTCGATTGCCGCATTGGCCGCGGAGGCCGCGGAGGAGAGACCGCGCGCCTCGATGATGGCGGCGCCCCGCTTCTGGACCGTGGTGATGAACTCCCCCTGGAGCCAGTCGATGTCGTCGATGACCTCCCCGGCCGGCTTGCCGCCGAGGAGGGCGTTGGCGTAGTCGGGGAACTGGGTGGCGGAATGGTTGCCCCAGATGGCCATGTTGGTCACTGAGGCCACCGGGACCCCGGCCCGGTGAGCGAGCTGGCTCTTGGCCCGGTTCTCGTCGAGGCGGGTCATGGCGAACCAGCGGTCACCCGGCACCTCGGGGGCACTCGACCTGGCAATCAGGCAGTTCGTGTTGCATGGATTGCCTACCACCAGCACCCGCACATCCGAGGCGGCGCTGGCGGCGATGGCGCGCCCCTGGGGGCCGAAGATCCCCCCGTTGACCGTCAACAGGTCTCCTCGTTCCATTCCCGCCTTGCGCGGGATGGAGCCGACCAGCAGCGCCCACGAGGTGCCGTCGAAGGCAGTATTGAGATCGGTGGTGGTTACGATATCGCTGACCAGCGGAAACGAGCAGTCGTCGATCTCCATGACCACTCCCTCGAGCGCCTTCATGGCCGGCTCGATCTCGAGGAGCCGGAGCACCACCGGCTGATCGGGGCCCAGCAGTTGGCCCGAGGCGATGCGGAACAGAAGGGCGTAGCCGATCTGGCCCGCGGCCCCGGTGACGGTGACGTGGATCGGAGAGTTGGCGGCCATGGAGGCGAGGCTAATCGGACCGGTTCCGGTCGGTCGACCCTGGCCGTCCCTTCGATGTCACCGTGGCTGCCTCGGTGACGGTGCGGCCCGGGCCCTACAGCCGGTCCACGATGGCAGCAGCGAACTCCGAGCACTTGACCTCGGTGGCGCCGTCCATCAGACGGGCGAAGTCGTAGGTGACCACCTTGTCGGCGATGGTGGCCTCGAGGGCGGCAACGATGTCCGCCGCCGCCCCGGTCCAACCCAGGTGCTCGTACATCATGACTCCGGACAGCAGGACCGAACCCGGATTGACCTTGTCCTGCCCGGCATATTTGGGAGCCGTCCCATGGGTGGCCTCGAAGATGCCGTGACCGGTGACGTAGTTGATGTTCCCGCCGGGGGCGATGCCGATTCCGCCGACCTGAGCCGCCAGTGCATCGGAGAGATAGTCGCCGTTGAGATTGGTGGTGGCGATCACGTCGAACTCTTCGGCCCGGGTGAGCACCTGTTGCAACGTGATGTCGGCGATGCCGTCCTTGACCAACAGCTTCCCGTCCGGCTTGCCCTCACAGTCGTCCCAACCGACCGCCACGTCCGCAAACTCCTCCCGCACCAGCTCGTAGCCCCAATTGCGAAATGCGCCCTCCGTGAATTTCTGGATGTTCCCCTTGTGGACCATGGTCACGCTCGGCCGCCGGTGGGAGAGGGCGTAGTTGATGGCCGCCCGGATCAGCCGTTTCGACCCGAATTCGGAGATCGGCTTGATGCCGATGCCCGAGCCCTCGCGTACCTCCCAGCCCATCTCGTCGCGGAGGAAGGCGGAGAGCTTGGCCGCCTCCGGGGTGAAGGCCTCGGCCTCGAGGCCGGCGTAGATGTCCTCGGTGTTCTCGCGGAAGATCACCATGTCGACCTTCTCGGGGTGCAGCACCGGGGAGGGCACGCCGGTGAACCAGCGCACGGGGCGGAGGCAGACGTAGAGGTCGAGGATCTGTCGGAGCGCCACATTGAGGGAGCGGATCCCACCGCCGACCGGTGTCGTCAGCGGCCCTTTGATCCCGATCAGGTGGGAGCGGAAGGTCTCGACGGTCTCGTCCGGCAACCAGCTGCCGGTCTCGTCGAATGCCTTCTGCCCGGCCAGGACCTCCTTCCATGCCACCGACTTGCCGTGCTTGGCAGCAGCGGCGTCCAGGACCAACTTGGCTGCCGGCCAGATGTCCACGCCGGTGCCATCGCCCTCGATGAACGGGATGATCGGTTGGTCGGTGACGTGGAGGGTCCCATCAGGTCCCTGCGTGATCAGATCGGGCATGGGCGGCAGCCTACCGGCACCATTCCCCGCCTTGGCCCGCTCAGCGGTCCGTTCGACTCGAGCGGGCACCGGATCGCTCACGGCTCGGGGCGATGGCCGACTGGCCTGACGGATCGGCCACCTCCCTCGGCTTGACGCCAGGGCGCAGCCCCGCGCGGTCGCAACCAAAAACCAAATCAGTTGTCCATCCGCTCCAGGAGGTGGACGTCCACGCTCTGACCCGCCTCCTTCCCGATCGCAGTCCGGAGGTCGGACTTGACGGGAAGTTTGTGGGTGCCGTCGCCCAGGGCCATGAACCGGAACGGCTGTCCGTCGATGGTGCCCCGCACCTTGATCAGCCCGCGCGTCCCGAAGAATTCTGCCGAGCCGTCCATGACCACGTAGGTCCAGCCACCGGGATTCGGGCTCTTCTGCAGGGTGGCGGTGAACCGCTTGTCCAACATGCTTTGCCTCCTCAACGCCTGTGCGCCCCGGATGGCGTTCGGCTACGACAGGAGAGACGTCCACACGGCGCGGAACTCATCGGCATCTGGCAACGCCGACTGTTGGCGGGGCAAGTCGGTCTCGCTCAGACGGCTGCCAACCCGAGGGTGGAGTAGATCTCGCGGGTGGCGCTCGAACGGTTGAGTGTGTAGAAGTGAAGCCCGGGGACGCCCACGCCCAGGAGCTGGTCGCACAGCTCGGTGGCGATCGCCACTCCCTCGTCCCTGACGGCGTCCTTGCCTCCGCGACCGTCGGCGGCTTGCAGGCGGTCGACCATCCACGCCGGTACGGCGGCCCCCATGGTGGCCATGCGGGGCACCGAGCTCAGGCTGGTCACCGGCATGATGCCCGGGAGCACCGGCTTGTCCACGCCTCGCTCGGCGAGATCCTCCACCAGCCCGACGTACTCGGACGCCTCGAAGAAGAACTGCGAGATGGCGAAGTCGGCCAGGGCCAACTTGGTGGCCAGGTGATCGCGGTCACTGGCCACGTCGGGCGACAGCGGATGGCAGGTCGGCTGCGCGGCCACGCCGACCGAAAAGCCGCCGATGGCTCTGGCCAGCTCGACCAGCTCATAGGCGTGGTTCAACTCGCCGGGGCCGTCGTCGGGTCCGGTCGGGGGGTCACCGCCCAGCGCCATGAGGTTCTCCACTCCGGCCATCCGGTACGCCACCAGGATGTCGGCGAGCTCCAGCCGGGAGTGGGCCACACAGATCAGATGCGCCATCGGGACCAGCGTCGTGGTGCGCAGCATGCCCGTGACCAGATCGAAGGTGCGCTGACGCGACTCCGCCCCACCCCGATAGGTGACCGACACGAATGAAGGGCCGAGGGGTTCGAGGTCGCGGAGCGTCTTCACCAGGGTGGCCTGCTCCGCGTCGGTCTTGGGGGGGAAGAACTCGAACGAGTAGGTCCTGCCCTTGGCCAGCAGATCGGCGATGCGGGTCATAACCGCTGGATCCTACCGCCAGGTGCCCGGTCCCACCCATGGCCAGAGCCTCGCCGGGGCCGGCACCACGGTGGCGCCGGGGTGGGGTGCCGGATCAGCGGGAGGGCTTCGAGCCGATCCGGGCGGAGAGGCGGGCCAACGCGGTGCTCAACTCCGTGTTGCGGGCCCGTCGGGCCTCGTCCGCCTGCGCCAGCTGCAACCCGGACGGCGGTGACGCCCCGTGGTGGAGGAGCCGGTCTGCCTCGATGGCGAACGCCAATCCCCGCAGAGCGGTGGCGGCCGAGGTGGCCAGCGCTGCAGCCTGGGGATCGGGGGCGGCGGAGGTGGTGTGCTCGAGGGCGGAAGCCGCCTTCTCCACCTGGACCTCCACCGCCCCGCGCAGTTGCGCGTCATCGGAGACGGCATTGCCGGACACCAGCGACTGCCGGGCCAGCTGGGCGTCGCTCAGGGCAGGAACCACGGCCCGGTGCCAATCGTCCTCGAGACCTCGTCTCTTCCGCGACCGGAGCAGCAGGGCCACCAGCACGATGGCGGCCACCAAGGCGATGATGACGCCGATCAGTGCCCATGGGGTCTGTGACGATGAGTGTGTCGGCGCCAGGGTGGTCGTCGTGGTGGGAGCGGTCGTCGTCGTGGTCGGCACGGTCGTGGTCGTGGTTGGCACCGTCGTGGTCGTGGTCGGCACGGTCGTCGTGGTGGTGGCCGGCACCGTGGTGGTCGGCGGTTGGATCGTGGTGGTGGTGACGGCGGCCAGCACGACCCGGGCCCTCCCCGGGTTCGCCGCGTCCGCCAGCCCTCCCGCCGGTGCGACCGTGCCCAGCACGACCGCCATCGCCCCGAGGCCAATCGTCACCGGGGTGAGGACCCCGCGCCGGGTCATCTGGGCTCGCTCCGCCCGAAGTCGTCCTCGAGCCGCACGATGTCGTCCTCCCCGAAGTACTCCCCGTGCTGCACCTCGACGAAGATGACATCGGACTCCGTCGCGTTCTCGATCCGGTGGTTGGTCCCCACCGGGATGTCCACCGAGCCACCGGCAACGAGTTCGGACTGCACTCCGTCGATCGTGACCAGGGCGGTTCCGCGGACGATGAACCAGTGCTCGGATCGGCGGGCATGGCGCTGGTAGCTCAGACGCCTGCCCGGAAGCACCACGATGCGCTTGACCTTGTGCGTGCCGTCATCGTCGAGGACGGTGTAGCTCCCCCACGGCCGCTGGTCGGTCTCGAGCCCGGCCCGCGGGCTCATGAGGCGCGCTCGGCGGCACGAACCGCGTTTCGGAGCAGCATGGCCCGGGTCATCGGACCCACGCCGCCGATCCGCGGGGTGATCCAACCGGCGACCTCGGCCACTGACGCATCAACGTCAGACAGTAACCTCTTGCCCTCCCACGACGTGCCGGCCCCGACGACGGCGGCACCGGGCTTGATCATCTCCGGCGTCACCAGACCGGCCCGGCCGGCCGCCGCTACCACCACGTCACCCTGGCTGACCAGACCCGCCAGATCGTCGACACCGGTGTGCACCACGGTCACCGCTGCGTTGCAACCGGGTCGTTTCATAGCCAGCAACAAGGCCAAGGGACGCCCGATGGTCAGGCCTCGCCCGATCACGACCACGTGGCGGCCCTCGACGGGCACGTCGTTGGCCTGCAACAGCTCCACGATGCCGGCCGGCGTGCACGGGAGCGGTCCGCTCGCTCCCATGACCAGCCTCCCGAGATTCACCGGATGCAGACCGTCGACGTCCTTGTCGGGATCGACCGCCAACAGCACCCGCTCCTCGTCGAGACCGTCCGGCAACGGGAGCTGCACCAGGTAGGCGTGGATGGAGGGGTCGGCATTGAACCGGGCCACCGCTGCCTCCAGTTCGGCTTGAGACACGTCGGCGGGCAGGTGCTCGTGGGCCGAATGGATACCCACTTCGGCGCAGTCGGCGTGTTTCATGGCCACGTAGCGCGCACTCGGACCGTCCTCACCGACCAGGATGGTCCCGAGGCCCACCGTCACCCCGGCTGACTTCAGCCTGGCCACCCGATCGGTGACCTCGGCCCTGATCTTGGCGGCCAGCAGCTCGCCATCCAGGATCGCCGCCGTCATCGCTGTCCTCCCCAAGGCCGGCAGTGGGCCCGGGCGGCGGTCGTCAACATGGACAGCGCAATCTCACCAGGGCTCAGTGCCGGAAGTGGCGCTCGCCACCGGTCATGACCATGGCCATCCCGGCCTCGTCGGCGGCGGCCACCACCTCGGCGTCCCGGATCGAGCCCCCTGGTTGCACGACGGCAGCCACCCCGGCATCGGCCAGGACCTGGAGGCCGTCGGGGAACGGGAAGAAGGCGTCGCTGGCCGCGGCCCCCCCGGTGGCCCGGGTCCCGGCCTTGGACACGGCGATCTCCGCCGCCACCACCCGTGACTGCTGGCCGGCCCCGATCCCCACGGCCTGACCGTCGGTGACCACGGCGATGGCGTTGGAGGTGGTGCGGGCACAGACCTTCCAGGCCAGGTCCAGGTCCCTCCATTGGGCCTCGGTCGGTCGCGCCCTGGTGGCCACCTGCCAGGTGGAGGGATCGGCGAGGAACCGGTCGGCGTCCTGCACCAGCATGCTCGCCCCGAGCCCCCGGAACTGTCGGACCTGCGGCTCGGGGGGCGGGGCGGACAGGAGACGGGTCGCCTTGCGCTTGGAGGCCAGGGCCGCCAACGCCGCCTCGTCGTAGGAGGGGGCGATGATCACATCGGCCTGGGGGCCGGCGGCGACGGCATCGGCCACGTCCGCCGTCACGGGGCCCCCGATGGCCACGATGCCGCCGAACGCCGACTGCGGGTCGCAGTCGAGGGCCCGCTGGTAGGCCACGACCAGATCCCCGTGCCGGGCCGCCCCGCACGGGTTGGCGTGCTTGATGATGGCGACCACGACCTCGCCGCCTTCCGTCGGGACGAGCTCGTGGACCAGACGCCAGGCCGCATCGGTGTCGAAGATGTTGAGGTACGAGAGCTCCTTGCCCCCGTGCTGGACCATGTCGTCCCACCAGGAGTGCTGGCCGACGATCCGGTAGCGGGCCCCGTGCTGGTGCGGATTCTCGCCGTACCGGAGCGATCCCGCCCGGTCCAGCACCAGGTGGATGGAGGGGGGGAGGAGGGCGGCGGTGTCGAACTCGAGCGCCCCCGAGGATGCGTCCGCCGCCTCCGTCAGGGGCTCCCGCCCGTCGAGCCACTCGACGATGGCGGCGTCGTAGCCGGCGGTGTGGGCGAACGCCTCGCGGGCCAGGCGCTGCCTGGTGTCGAGCGACAGCGAGCCGTCGCGCCGCAGTTCGTCGAGGACGGCCCCGTACTCACGGGGGTCCACGACCACGCCCACGTGATCGTGGTTCTTGGCCGCGGCCCGCACCATGGTCGGTCCTCCGACATCGATCAACTCGACGGACGGATCGGAGGAGAAGGGGTAGAGGTTGCACACCACCAGGTCGATGAGCCCGATCCCCAGCCGGTCGAGGGCGTCGAGGTGCTCGGGCTGGGACCGATCGGCGAGGATGCCACCGTGGATGGTGGGGTGCAGGGTCTTGACCCGCCCACCGAGCATCTCGGGGGCGCCGGTGAGGTCAGCCACCTCACTGTGGGCGATGCCGGCCTCGCCCAGGGCCGTCGACGTCCCGCCGCTCGAGACCAGCTCCCAGCCAAGATCCGACAGGCCGCGGGCCAGGTCGACCAGCCCGGTCTTGTCGTAGACGGACAGCAGCGCCCTCATGGCGAGACCTCCGACGGTGCTCCCGCTTCATCTCCGGCCTTCGCCGCCAACTCGTCGATGAACTGGCGGATGGTCTGGGGATAGAGCGTCCGTTCCACTTCTTTGATCCGCTCGTGCAAGGTCTTCTCCGTATCGTTCGGCAGCACCGGTACCGAGGCGCGGGCCAGTACCGGGCCGGCGTCCATCTCCAACGTAGCGACATGGACGGTGGTCCCCGTCTCGGCCACCCCGGCGGCCAGGGCGTCCGCCACCGCGTGCCAGCCGGGAAAGGCCGGCAGCAGGGCCGGATGGGTGTTCAGGATGCGGCCGGGGTAGGCGGTGTGGATCGGCTGGCCGAGCACCGTGCCGAACCCGGCCATGGCCACCACGTCAACGCCCCCCGCCACCAGCGCTTCGGTTACCGCCACCGTGTAGGCGTGGCGGTCGAACGCCGCCCCGAATCCTCCGAAGCGGGACCGGTCGACCAGTTGGGCGGGAATGCCAGAGGCCGCGGCGATGTCGAGGGCGCGACAGGTGCGGTCGGCGATCACCAGGCGGACAGGGAGACCGGCGGCCACCATGGCTTCGAAAATGGTGCCGGAACCGGAGACCAGGACCGCGAGGTGCAGGACGGGCGGGGAGTCTCGAGATGCGCCGGAACCCACGGGCGCACGCTACCAGCGCCGCCTCGCCTCGATTCCCCCCTTGTGTGGGCGCGGGGCCCGGTGCTGGCGTCCCGGACCGACCGGACCGGAGCGACGTGGCCCACCGGCCTGCCTCCGGTTGTGGGCCCACGTCACTCGGTCCCCCTGCCCGGGGAATGCCCCTCGTGGCTGATGTATCGGCACGGAACCGGCGGTTCCGAAGTGAAAGTTGCCGAGATCCCAGCCGAGGCTGCGGGTCCCTCGACCGGTCGGTTCCCGGCCGGCACGCAGAGCACCCGCCGCGGCGGCGCTCCGCCTAGCGGCCGAGGTGTTCGAGCGACCGCACGAGTGCCTCGTCGAAGTCGCCCAGGGACGGAAGGACGGCGTCGCAGAAGCCCCATCGCCGCGATTCGAACGACCCCGGATCGGGCACCACCGCCACACGCATCCGAGCCGCCTTGGCCGCGATGGCGCCGTTGAACGAATCTTCGAGGGCCAGGCAGCCGGTGGGGTCGATTCCCAGCTTGGCCGCCGTCGAGAGGTAGGCCCCCGGATGGGGCTTGCCCAGGGGATCCCACTCGGCGGAGTGCCACACGGCGACCTCGGACTCGATGGCCAGACGCCGCAGCGCGGCTTCGATCACCTCGGCGTAGGAGCCCGAGCACACCGCCACCGGGAGCGAGAGTCGTCGACAGCAGGCCACGGCCTCGAGGGCGCCCGGCATCGGGCTGCCGGACTCACTGATCAGCTGGGCGACCCGGGAGGTGGTGGCCCGCTCCACCTCGGCCGGCGACCGGCCCTCCCAGGGGTGACGGTCCCACCAGTGCCGGACGGCATCGTCGATGCGGAGACCCATGGTCTGGCGCACGTCGGCGTCGGTCAGGTGGAGACCGAGGGAGCCGAACACCTCGATCTCGGCCTGACGCCACATCGGTTCCGAGTCGATCAGCAGGCCGTCGAGATCGAAGATGACCGCGGCGATGGACACTCCGGCCAGGGCGGCCGCCGAGGGGAGTTCGGGGCTCAGTCGAGTTTCCGGACGACGTCGACCATGGCCTCGCCCGCCTCGGTCGGGTTGAGGGCGACGGTCACTCCGGCGCCGGACAGAGCCTCCATCTTGGCCTGGGCCGTCCCTTTGGACCCGGAGATGATCGCACCGGCGTGGCCCATCTTGCGCCCGGGGGGCGCGGTCACACCCGCCACGTACGAAACGACGGGCTTGGTCACCGAGGAGGCGATGAACTCTGCCGCCTCCTCTTCTGCCGAGCCGCCTATCTCGCCGATCATCATGATGGCCCGGGTGTCGGGGTCCGCCTCGAACGCGGCCAGGCAGTCGATGAAACTGGTGCCGGGGACCGGGTCACCGCCGATGCCCACACAGGTGGTCTGGCCCACTCCCTGCTGAGAGAGCTCATGGAGGGCCTGGTAGGTGAGCGTCCCCGAGCGGCTCACGATGCCGACCGGGCCGCCCTCCATGGCGATGTCGCCCGAGGTGATCCCGATGTTGCACTTGCCGGGGGAGATGATCCCCGGGCAGTTCGGTCCGAGCAGCCGGGTCCCGGGGAATTGACGGACGAGCCGGTTGTAGGCGAGCGCCTCGTCCTGAGCCGGGATGCCCTCGGTGATGCACACCACGAACGGGACGCCGGCGGCGGCGGCCTCGACAATGGCATCTGCCGCGAATTTGGGAGGCACCGAGATGAACGAGGCGTTGGCGCCGGTGGCCTCGACCGCCTCGGCCACCGTGGCGAACACCGGGATACCCTCGATCTCCTCACCGCCCCGCTTGGGATTGGTGCCCGCCACCACCTGGGTCCCGTAGGCCCGGTTCCGGAGCCCGTGGAACAGACCCTGGCTGGTCGGGCTGATGCCCTGGACGACCACCTTGGTGTCTTCGTCGACGAAGATGCTCACGACTGGCCTCCGGCAAGGGCGACGGCCCGTCGGGCGGCGTCGATCATGGTCGGTTCCGCCACCAGGCGGTCGGACAGATGGTCGGCCAGGATCGCCCGGCCGGCGACGGCGTTGGTGCCGTCCAGTCGCAGGACGATGGGCGAGCTGATGTCCACCCGGTCGAGCGCCTCGAGGACCCCGTTGGCCACTTCGTCCACCCTGGTGATCCCGCCGAAGATGTTGACGAAGATCGAACGCACCGCCGGATCGGAGTTGATCACCTCGAGCGCCGCAGCCATCACGTCGGCGTTGGCCCCGCCACCGATGTCGAGGAAGTTGGCCGCCGACCCACCGCACTGATTGACCACGTCGAGCGTGCTCATGGCCAGGCCGGCCCCGTTGGCGATGATGCCGACCGAACCGTCGAGGCCGATGTAGTTGAGCCCACGCTCCTTGGCCCTGGTCTCTCGCTCGTCCTCGACGTCGCTGCCGGCGAACTCCTCCCATTCGGGATGCCGGAACGTGGCGTTGTCGTCGAGCGTCACCTTGGCGTCGAGCGCGTGGACCTTGCCCTCCGGGGTGAGGATCAACGGGTTGATCTCCGCCAGGTCGCAGTCCCCATCCGTGTAGCAGCTGTACAGCTTCACCAGCAGTTCGGCGGCCTGATCCCGGGCCTCCTCGTCGAGATTCGCCCGCTCGACCCACTGGCGTGCCGCCTCGAGGCTGAGACCGTCCACCGGGTCGATGTGGACGGTGGCGATGGCGGCGGGGTTGGTCACGGCCACCTGCTCGATCTCCACCCCGCCTTCGGCCGACAACATGCCGAGGTGCTTCTTGGCGCTGCGGTCCAAGGTGAAGCTGGCGTAGTACTCGCGAGCGATGTCCGAGGCGTGCTCGACCCACAGGCGCTTGACCACGTGGCCCTTGATGTCCAGACCGAGGATGTTGCCGGCGTGGGTCCGCACCTCCTCGACGTCATTGGCCAGTTTCACCCCGCCGGCCTTGCCGCGGCCGCCGACTTTGACCTGAGCCTTGACCACGACCGGATAGCCCGAGGCCTCTGCCTGGGCAACGGCCTGTTCGACGGTGTCGGCCACCCCTCCCTTGGAGATGGGGATGCCGAACCGGGCGAAGTACTGCTTACCCTGATACTCGAAGAGATCCACCGGATCCGTTCCTCTCTGTCTGGTGTCGCGAACCTGTCTGGTGTCGCGACCCTGTCTGGTGTTGCGACCCTGTCTGGTGTTTGCCCGGTGCCGTGTCGGTGCCGCTGGCGCCCCTGGCCATGCGAGTCAGGCATCCACTCCACTCTCACGCTCGTCGAGCGCCCGGCCCAGCCAGTCCCCGATGGCCGGCAGCGGAGCGCCCGGCGTGAAGACCTGGGCCACGCCCAGGTCCATGAGGACGGGGATGTCCGCGGCGGGGATGATCCCTCCCACCAGCACCAGGACATCGCCACGACCGTGCTCGCGCAGCCCGTCGATCACCCTGGGCACCAGCGTGAGATGGGCACCGGACAGCAGGGAGAGACCGACGGCGTCGGCGTCTTCTTGGATGGCCGCCTGGACGACCTGCTCGGCCGTCTGGTGCAGGCCGGTGTAGATGACCTCGAAGCCCGCGTCACGCAGGGCCCGGGCGATCACCTTGGCCCCGCGGTCGTGCCCGTCCAGTCCTGGTTTGGCCACCACCACTCGATACGGGCGTTTCACGGAGGGTGATACTAAGCGCTGACGGACCGTCAGGCCCATCCGTCACGGCCCGCACGGCCTCATTGGTGGGACCGGTCGACGATCAGGCCCTACCCTGGAGGGTGCGTGGTACCTTCCCATCGGCGCCCATGGCCCGACCAGACCCCCTCGGGGACGCCCTTGACCACTTCGGCTGAACCTGTGGACACCTCCGATCAAGCCCCCGGACAGCCAGACGCGCCGGGGCCGTCGTTCGTGGCCGGACTCGTACGGGTGTCCCGCCCCCGCCAGTGGATCAAGAACGTCCTGGTCCTCGTGGGCCCGGCCGCTGCCGGCGTGCTCCTCCACTGGACGGTGCTCTGGCACGGTGTCGCCGCATTCGGCATCTTCTGCGTGGCCGCGTCGGGCACGTACTTCTTCAACGACGCCATCGATGCCGAGGCCGACCGCGCCCACCCGACCAAGCGCCTGCGGCCGGTAGCGCTCGGCGTGGTCCCGGTGGCGACCGCCCTGTGGATCGGCTCGGCCCTGATGCTGACTTCGGTCGGCCTGGGTGCGCTGTTGGCCGGCTGGCACCTGGCCGTGGTGATGGCCGTCTACGTCCTGGTCAACGTGGCCTATTCGCTCGGACTGAAGAACGAGCCGATCCTCGACCTGGCCGCCGTCAGCGCCGGCTTCGTCCTGCGGGCGGTGGCGGGCGGCGTGGCCACCGGGATCCCCCTCACCAACTGGTTCCTCATCGTGGCCTCATTCGGGTCCCTTCTGATCGTCACCGGAAAGCGGTCCGGCGAGAAGGAGCTCCTGGTCGACCACCGGATCGACAACGGTGCCACCCGTCAGACGCTCGAGCTCTACACGCCGACCTTCCTCCGCTCGGTCCGGACCCTGTCGGCGGCGGTGGCGGTCACGGCCTACTGCCTGTGGGCGTTCGAGCGGGCGGCGCAGCTGCATCCGGGCCATGACCCGATCTGGTTCCAGCTGACCGTGGTGCCCTTCACCATCGCCCTCCTCCATGTGGTCCGTCTTCTCGACTCGGGCGAGGGTGGCGCTCCGGAGGAGATGGCCCTGGGAGACCACCGCCTGCAGCTCTACGGGTTGGTCTGGTTCGCCCTGTTTGCCGTGGGCGTCTACGCCACATGAGCGTGCCGCGGGGCCGTCGCGCCCTACTGACGGGATGGGGCCGGACCGCCCCGACGGCCGCCGAGGTGGTCCACGCCGTCCATCCCCACATCGTCGACCAGGCCCTCGGGATGGCCGCAAAGGGCTCCGGCGGGCGGACCCGGGGCATCGTCGCCCGGGGCTTGGGCCGCAGCTACGGGGATGCGGCCCAAAACGCCGGGGGTGCGGTGCTCGACGCCACCTGGTTGGACGCGATCCACCAGGTCGACCTGGCCTCCGGGGTGATCACCGTGGGGGCGGGAGTCAGCCTGCAGACCCTGATGGAGCGGCTGGTGCCGCTGGGCTGGTTCGTGCCGGTGACCCCCGGCACCCGCCTGGTGACGGTCGGGGGGGCCATCGCCGCCGACATCCACGGGAAGAACCACCATGTCGACGGGGGCTTCTGTTCGCACGTCCTCGAGATGACACTGGTCACCCCCACCGGGACGACAACGGTGTCACCGGCGTCCGACCACGATCTGTTCTGGGCCACCGCCGGCGGCATGGGGCTCACCGGGGTGATCACCCGTGCCACCCTCCAGATGACGCCGGTCGAGACCAGCTATCTGCTGGTCGACACCGAGCGCGCCCCGGACCTGGACACCGTCATGGACAAGATGCTCACCGGCGACGACGACTACCGCTACTCGGTGGCCTGGATCGACTGCCAGTCGACCGGTAGCCGGCTCGGCCGCTCGGTGTTGACCCGGGGCGACCATGCGCGGCTCGAGGACCTGCCCGACCGGTTGCGCCTGGCGCCCGACCGGGCCCGCGCCTTCGTCCCCCGCACCCTGGCCAGGGTCCCGATCACCCCCCCCAGCGGGCTGCTCAATCCCCTCACCGTCGGGGCCTTCAACGAGTTCTGGTTTCGCAAGGCACCTCGCCACCAGGTGGCCAAACCCCACCACATGACGGGGTTCTTCCACCCTCTCGACGGTGTCGGCGGATGGAACCGTCTCTACGGAGGCAGGGGGTTCCTGCAGTACCAATTCGTGGTGCCCGACCGGCACGGCGAGACCGTCCGGCGGGTCATCGAGCGACTGTCGGCCCTCAGGCTGGCCAGCTTCCTGGCCGTGCTGAAGCGCTTCGGCCCCGGTGACCCCGGTCCCCTCTCGTTTCCCATCGCGGGTTGGACGCTGGCTCTCGACATCCCGGTGGGCTTCGACCGGTTGGACGTGCTGCTCGACGAGTTCGACCAGGAGGTCGCGGCTGCCGGCGGCCGCATCTATCTGGCCAAGGACTCGCGGGTCTCCCGGCCGGCCTTCCGCGCCATGTATCCCCGGGTCGACGAGTGGCTGGCGGTGCGGGCCCGGGTCGACCCCGACGGGGTGTTGCAGTCCGACCTCGGGAGGCGGCTGGGGCTCTGCACCGACCCGCCGCCGCCCTCGACCGCCTCGGGCCGCAAGGCGCGGGCCGGCGCCGGTCCGGACCGCCCGCCGCCCGCCCGCCCGCCCCGGCGCAAGGCCACGGGCGGAACCAGTCGCACCCGCTCCCCATCCACCTCCCCCCCATCACCAGAACGGACAGGCTCATGATCGACGCCGTCGGGCGCCCCCAGTCAGTACTCGTCCTCGGCGGCTCCTCGGAGATCGCCCAGGCCACGGTGGCCAAGCTGGTCCCCGCCCGATGCCGCACGGTGGTGCTGGCCGGACGGGAGGGCCCCCGGCTGTCCGAGGCCGTGGACCGGGCCAAGGCCCTCGGGGCCGACGTGGCCGAGGCCGTGGCCTTCGACGCCACCGACGTCGCCGGCCATGGCGCCTTCGCCGACCGGGTGTTCGATCGCTTCGGTGACTTCGACCTGGTGATCGTGGCCGCCGGCCTGCTGGGTGATCAGGCCGCGGAGGAGAAGGACCCGGTATCGGCGGCGGCGGTGCTCACCACCAACTTCGCCGGCCTGGCCGCCGCCATGCTGGCGGTGGCCGGTCACCTCCGGCGCCAGGGCCACGGGCGCCTGGTGGTGCTCTCGTCGGTGGCCGGCGAGCGGGCTCGCAAGGCCAACTTCGTCTACGGGTCATCGAAGGCCGGGCTCGATGCCTTCTCGCAGGGACTGGGCGATTCACTGGTGGGGACCGGGGTCCGGGTGATGATCGTGCGCCCCGGGTTCGTGGTCGGCCGTATGACCGAGGGCATGAGCCCGGCGCCCTTCCCGACCACCCCCGAGGCGGTGGCCGATGCGGTGGTGCACGGCATCGAGACCGGGGCCAGCGTGGTCTACGTCCCCCCGGTCCTGCGATGGGTCTTCGCCGTGATGCGGCACCTGCCCCGGGCGGTCTGGCGCCGGATGCCGGGCTGACCGACCGGGCCCGGCGGCGCGGTCAGCGGGTGGCGGAGTTGGCCGTGCCGTGCGTGGGGGTGGCGGCCGTGCTGCGCGCCGACATCGTGATGAAGTCGCGGGAGGATGGCGAGAAGTAGCGGCCAGGCCAGTTGGACTCGTCAAAGGTGAGCTTGGTGCCGGCCGCGGCCGAGGCGGGCTGGCCGGGCGCCGGGCTGTAGCTGAAGAAGTTGACCCAGGCCGTGTTGATGTCCATCTCCATGGCCCGCACCGCCCCGGCCCGGCTCAGGACGTTGGCCAGGTCCACGATGGACAGCCCGGAGCCGCCGACGAAGACCAGGGCGCCGTTGGCCGTGATCCCGAGTCCCGAGCGCCATACCTGGACCCTCCCGGCGAGGGTGGCGCCCCAGCGGTGGTTGTCATTGGCGTCGAGGCCGGCCACGGCCTGGCCGTTGTTGACGATGAGGTCGAGGTTCTGGCGCACCGCCACCACCGAGGGTGACATGGCGACGTCGGTCCCCCAGGCGCCGATGCTGGGCGTCCCGTCGCTGTTGATGACCAGGGATGCCCGACCGGCGACGAGGGGAACGGCGGTGACACCGTCGGCGTAGAAGCCGCCCTGGGCGTCCTGCATGCGGAACCCGGAGTTGAACGCGGCCACCAGCGTGTCCAAGGCGGTACCGGTGATCGGGGCCATGTTGGCCCAGGTCTGTCCGGTTCCGGGGATCGATGAGCCCTCGTACAGGTTCGTCTTGAGCAGCTTGGTGTCCATCCAGGCCACGCCCGTGACCAGGCTGGTGTTCACGGCGTTGGGCCGCAGGTAGGCCGCGTACATGGCCGACAGCCCGCCGACCGTACGACCCATGGGTCGCCACTGGCCTTCACCGGGGGTGGGGGTGGCCACGAAGGGGGTGATGGCCGCCGGCACTGGGAGGTGGGCCGGGCCCGCGGGCTGGGTGGTGGTCGTGCTCCGCAGCGGGGCGGGGATGGCCCCCTTGGCGGGCTTCCCGCCCTTGGGTGGCGCGTGCCAGGTGTACCAGGTGTTCTCGGCCCAGGTCACCACCCCGCCGCCGCCGTGGTCCCGCACCCACTCGGTCAGCCTGGCCCCCACCGTGTTGCCGAGCGCCTGGTTGGTGGCGGCCGACCCGGCAGAGATCCAGACCGGCGTGAGGAGGAGCAGGATCACCAGGGCGACCGTCGACTTGGGATGCCGGCCGATCAGCGTGCGCCGTTGCCTGATCCGCTGCTTGCGGCGGGCCTTCCGCTCCCGACGGGTCGGTCGCGGCAGGTGGGCATCCCGTGGCCCGGGCCCGCCCCGGCTGGGCGGGGTCGAAACGATCCGCGGGATGCGGGCACCGGATCGGCCCGTCCCCCCCGGTCGGCCGCTGGGCTCGACGGTCACCTGGCCCCGGTGGTCGTATCCGGGGCCGAGGTCGGGTGGCGCGTCAGGGGCAACCCCGTCCTGGTCGAAAACGATGTTGCCTTCCACGCCGGTCCGAGACCTCATTCTGCGCCGATCATGGTCGGCGGCCCGTAGCCGCCGCCTCGGGCGTTGCGCTTTTGCCCGCTCACCTGGTCCTCTCCCGCTCCGTCCGTTGGCTCCGACGCAGCCCCGGCACGCAGGAGGGAGCTGAGGAAGTCGATGGGCGAAGAGGGCTGGCAAGCCACGTTCCGTTTGGCTCGACCCACAGTCTCCCAGAGGTCGGGCCCCGTGGCACTTTACCAACGGGGACCCCGTCCCGGGCGTCAGGCCCGCTTCAGCGGCGCCATCCGCAACAACAGCTTCTTGCGCCCGACCGTCGGGAACTGGACCACCGCCTCGGCGTCATCGCCCGGGGAGGCGGTCTCGAGAACCGTGCCCTCACCCCACTTCCCGTGCACGACGCGGTCCCCGACCTCCAGTCCCAACCGCTCGGCACCCGTCGAGGCGGGGGTACGGCGTCGGCGACCGGTGGCGTCGAACTCCCCCTCCTCCCGGGCCACCCCGCGTCCGAACACGCTCCGCCCGGGCGTACCCGCGTCTTCGTCCACCCGGCCTCGTCCCCGGAATGACCGGGCCCCGGCGCCGGGGGCGCGTCCACCACTGTCCCCTCCGACGTCCCGAACCAGCTCCGTGGGGATCTCGTTGAGGAACCGGCTCGGGATGTTGCTGCTCGTGCTCCCGAACAGCATGCGGCTCCAGGCGTGGGAGACGTAGAGGTGACGCTCGGCCCGGGTGATCCCGACGTAGCAGAGGCGGCGCTCCTCCTCGAGCTCCACCGGCTCCCCCAGCGAGCGCAGATGCGGGAAGATCCCATCTTCCATCCCCACCAGAAACACTGCTGGGAACTCGAGGCCCTTGGCGATGTGCATGGTCATCAGCGAGACCCTGGTGCCATCGCCCTCGAGCTCATCGGAGTCGGCCACCAGCGAGGCGGCCTCGAGGAATTCCGCCAGGGTCCGGTACTCCCCCGCCACTCCCACGAGCTCGTCCACGTTCTCGACCCGCCCCAGCGCTTCGATGGTCCCCTCGGACAGGAGCTCGCTGCGGTACCCGGTCCGCTCGACCACCGCCGTCACCAGCTGGCCCGGCCCGAGCAGGTCGCGGTCGGCTACGCCGTCGACCGGGTCGACGTCGGCGGGCGGCTCGGCTCGGTGGTCTCCGGCCAGGTGCGCCGCCGCCACCAGGACCGGTTCGGCCTCGGGGGCTAGTGCCTCCCCGTTCTCGTCGACCAGCTCCGGGGTCGCCATGTGCCGGCGCAACTCGTCGAGGAGCGACGAGAGCTGGGTGAGGCTGCTCCCGGCCTTGCCGGAGATCCCGACCTCGTCGGCCCGTGCCACCGCCTCTCCGAACGACACCCCGCGCTGACCCGACCATCCGGCCAGCCTGGCCACCGAGGTCTCCCCGACACCCCGCTTGGGCACGTTCACGATGCGTCGCCAGCTGACTTCGTCATCGGGATTGACCAGCACCCGGAGATAGGCCATGACGTCTTTGACCTCGCGCCGGTCGTAGAACCTCGTGCCACCCACCACCCTGTATGGGACCTCGGCCCGGACCATGGCCTCTTCGAGGGCCCGGCTCTGGGCGTTGGTCCGGTAGAAGACGGCCACATCCCCCCAACGGAGGCTCTGCTCCCGGTGGAGGCGGGTGACCTCATGGGCCACCCAGGCCGCCTCGTCGTACTCGTCCTCCGCCCGGTACCGGGTGACCCTCTCCCCACCGTCGCGCTCCGTCCACAGCGTCTTCGGCTTGCGGGAGACGTTGTTGGTGATCACGGCGTTGGCCGCGTCGAGGATGACCTGGGTGGAGCGGAAGTTCTGATCGAGGGTGATGACGGTGGCGTCGGGGAACGCCTGCTCGAAATCGAGGATGTTGCTGATGTCCGCCCCGCGGAAACGGTAGACCGACTGGTCGCTGTCGCCGACCACCACGATGTTGCGGTGCTGGCCGGCCAGCAGGACGGCCAGGGCGTTCTGCACGGCGTTGGTGTCCTGGTACTCGTCGATGAGGACGTGGGTGAACCGCGTGCGGTAGTGCTCGAGGACGTCTGCGTGCAGGCGGAAGAGCCGCACCGTATTGAGCAGGAGATCGTCGAAGTCCATGGCGTTGGCCGACACCATCCGCTGTTGGTACACGTCGAACACGTCGGCCACCCGGCGGTCGAAGATGGTCAGGGCCCCGGCCCGGTACTCGTCGGGCCCCTGTTGGCTCGACTTGGCCTGGCTGATCTGGCCGAGGATCGACCGGGGCGAGAGCTTCTTGGTGTCGATGTTCATCTCGCGGCACACGATCTCGATCAGCCGGCGGGAGTCGGCATCGTCGTAGATGGTGAAGGAGCCCTTGTATCCCAGCCGGTCGCCGTGGGCCCGGAGGATGCGCACGCAGGCCGAGTGGAAGGTCGACACCCACATCCGCCCGGCGCGTCGGCCGACCAGCTCCGCCACGCGCTTGCGCATCTCATCGGCGGCCTTGTTGGTGAAGGTGATGGCCAGGATCTGCCAGGGGGCGGCGTCCTTCGTGGCGATGAGGTGGGCGATGCGACGGGTGAGCACCCTGGTCTTGCCCGAGCCCGCCCCGGCCACGATGAGCAGCGGGCCCCCCCGGTGGACCACGGCCCCGCGTTGGGGACCGGTCAGACCGACGAGCAGCTCCTCGGGGCCGACCGGGCGCACCTCGTCGGAGGGGGGTGGCGGGCCCGAGGCCTGCTGCTGCCCTGGATCGTCAGGGGGCCGGTCGGGACCCCCGCCGGCGGCGGTCATTCCCACTCAATGGTGCCGGGAGGCTTGGAGGTGATGTCCAGAGCTACCCGGTTGACACCCTCCACCTCGTTGATGATTCGAGAGGAGAGGCGCTCCAACAAGTCGTAGGGCAATCGGGCCCAATCGGCGGTCATGGCGTCGTCACTGGTCACGGCGCGGATCACGATGGGGTAGGCGTAGGTCCGCCCGTCGCCCATGACACCCACGGTGCGGACGGCGGGCAGAACGGCGAAGCTCTGCCACAGGTCCCGGTAGAGCCCGGCCCTCCGGATCTCCTCCACCACGATGGAGTCGGCCGCCCGCAGGATGTCGGCCCGCTCGGGAGTCACGTCGCCCACGATGCGCACCGCCAGGCCGGGACCGGGGAACGGCTGGCGCCACACGATGTCGTGGGGCAGTCCCAGCTCCTCGCCCACGGCGCGGACCTCGTCCTTGAACAGCAGGCGGAGCGGCTCCACCAGATCGAAGGCCAGATCGTCGGGCAGGCCGCCCACGTTGTGGTGCGACTTGATGGTGGCGGCGGAATCGGACCCCGATTCGATGACGTCGGGGTAGAGGGTGCCCTGCACCAGATAGCCGGCCAGGCCCGGTGGGCCCGAGCCGAGCACCTGCTCGCGGGCGACCTCTTCGAAGATGCGGATGAACAGCTCGCCGATGATCTTGCGCTTGGCCTCCGGGTCGGTGACCCCGGCCAGGGCCTCGAAGAACCGGTCCGCCGCCTTCACATGTACGAGATCGATGTGGAACTGGCGACGGAACGTCTCTTCGACCTGCTCGCTCTCGTGAGCCCGCATCAGCCCGGTGTCGACATAGACGCAGGTCAGCTGGTCCCCGATCGCCTTGTGGACCAGGGCGGCGGCCACGGCCGAGTCGACTCCCCCGGACAGGGCGCACAGCACCGGCGAAGAGCCGACCTGGGCCCGCACCGCCTGGACCTGCGACTCGATGATGGAGGTGTGGGTCCACAGGGGGAGACAGTGGCACACGTCGTAGAGGAACCGCTCGAGGAGATCGGCGCCGCGCTCGGTGTGCACCACCTCGGGGTGGAACTGCACCCCGTAGATGGAACGCTCGGCGTGCTGGAGGGCGGCTACCGGCGCGTCAGCACTGGCGGCGGTGGCCGTGAACCCGGGTGGGACGCCGGTGATGGCGTCGCCGTGGCTCATCCATACCTCGACGTCACTGGGCCAGTCGCAGAACAGCGGAGACGACCCGGTGACCGTGAGGGGCGTCCGTCCGTACTCGCCACGACCGGTGCGGGACACCTCACCGCCCAACTGGAGGGTCAGCAGCTGGGCTCCGTAGCAGATCCCCAGAATGGGAACGCCGGTGTCGTAGATGGCGGGATCGACGGTCGGGGTGGGCGTCTCGTTGACCGACTTGGGCCCACCCGAGAGGATGATCCCGGCCGGCCGGCGAGCCATCAACTCGACGGCCGTGGCGGTGTGGGGCACGATCTCCGAGTACACGTGGGCCTCGCGGACCCGGCGGGCGATCAGCTGGGCGTACTGGGCACCGAAGTCGACGACCAGGATCGGCCCCTCGCCGGGGTCACCGGCGCTGTCGGTCCCAGGGCTCAATGGCCCATGCCGACACCCTGCGAGCGCTGCAGGTCCTTGCCCTCGGTCTGCAGGGCCGGAGCCACCATCACCTCTGCCTTCTGGAACTCCTTCACCGTCTGGTAGCCACAGGTGGCCATGGCGGTGCGCAGCGCGCCGAACAGGTTCATCCGGCCGTCGTTCTCGTGGGCCGGGCCGAGGAGGATCTCCTGCAGGGTTCCCCTGGTGGTCGTCTTGACCCTCGCCCCCCGGGGCAGGGTGGGATGGAACGTGGCCATACCCCAGTGGTAGCCCCGGGCCGGCGCCTCGACCGCCGAGGAGAGCGGCGAGCCCAACATGACCGCATCGGCCCCGCAGGCCACGGCCTTGGCGATGTCCCCGCCCTTGGACATCCCTCCATCGGCGATCACGTGGCAGTAGACGCCGGTCTCGTCGAGGTGCCGCATACGGGCCCCGGCGACGTCGGCGATGGCGGTGGCCTGGGGAACCCCGATCCCCAATACCCCCCTGGTGGTGCAGGCGTTGCCCGGGCCGACGCCGACCAGGACCCCGACGGCGCCGGTCCGCATCAGGTGGAGCCCGGCCTGGTAGGAGGCGCAGCCTCCCACGATCACCGGGATCTCGAATTCGCGGATGAACCGCTTGAGGTTGAGCGGCTCCGCGGTCTTCGAGACGTGCTCGGCCGAGACCACCGTCCCCTGGATGACCAGGAGGTCCAGCTCGGCCGCCAGCACAGCGGCGGCGAAGGATTCGGTCTTCTGGGGGGTGACGGACGCCGCCGTGGTGATGCCGGCGGCCTTCATCTCCTTGATCCGTTGCGTGACCAGATCCAGTTGGACCGGCTCGGCATACATCTGCTGCATACGGGCGGTGGCCTTGTCGACGGGGAGCTCGCGGATCTCGTCGAAGAGGGAGGAGGGATCCTCGTAGCGTGTCCAGAGACCTTCGAGGTTGAGGACGGCCAGCCCGCCGAGGCGCCCGATCTCGATGGCGGTGGACGGGCTGACCACACCGTCCATGGCCGATGCCATCAGCGGCAGCTCGAACCTATAGGCGTCGATCTCCCAGCTGATATCGACGTCTTCAGGGTCCCGGGTCCGCCGGCTGGGCACGATGGCGATGTCATCGAGCCCGTAGGCCTTCCGACCCGACTTGAAGATGCCAATCTCTAGCTCAGCCACGTCAATGCCCTCCGGACCCTGGTCACAATGGTATGAACCTCCGACCGGCGGCAGCCCCGACGCGGTGCCGACCGACTGCTCCCCACGATACCGCCTGGGTGCCCGGCCCTGGTTCCTCGCTGGCGGTCAGGCGGTCCTCCGATGAGGCGTCCGCACCGGACGCTGTCCCCCTCCGACCAGGATCAAATTGAGCCGCTGAGGGACGGCGGGACCTCCACCTCGAGGATCGAGCAGAGCAGTTCGACCAGCGTCCGGGCGGTCGCCCCCCACACGGTCTCCCCGGCCACATCGAAGAACCACACGGGAAACTCGCCGTCGGGAAATCCTGGCGCCGCGGGACGGTCGGACACCGACCACCACTCCTCATGGAAGACGTCGTCGGCCACCAGCTCGCTGAGGGCCACGTCGAAAACCCGTTCCACCTCGCCGGGGTTGGCCACGAGCGCGGGACGGGCCTCGAGGGTGGCGAGCACCGGGGTCATCACGGTGTTGGAGGACACCGTCGGCATGGCGGTCAGCTGGCCCACCACTGTGACCAGGCCCGGATCGAGACCCACCTCCTCGAAGGCCTCGCGCAACGCGCCGGCCACCACCCCCTCGCCGCCGTCGAGACGGCCACCGGGGAAGGCCACCTCCCCCTGGTGGGATCGCAACCGATCGGATCGCACGGTGAGGACCACCCTGGCCGCGCCGTCCTCCTCGAACAGCGGCACCAGCACCGCCGCGGGCCGGCCCTCCACGACCCTCCCGGCCAGGGATCGCCAGGGCTCCCCGGGAGACGCGTCGCCGGGACGCCGCAGCCGACCGTCGGCGAGCGCGACACGGACCCGGTCGAGGGAGATCCCGTTCCGATCCTGGGTGGGCAGCGCCGCCCAGGGGGCCGGGGATCCGGGACGGTGGCGCGGCGGACGGGGAATGGACCTTCTGGTGGGGGCCGACGGGGCCTGGCGAGGTTTCATCGAGGGATTCAGGTTAGGGGGCGACGGAGCCCGACGGGCCGACGCCGGGCAAAGGAGGGGCCCCCGACCTGAGCGTGTGACATCCGGACCCTGGACGAGGCCGTTCGGTAGCATCTCGGTGGCGGCGGGCGCTCCGGTGGGCACCGGGACAAGGACCGTCCAGAAGAGGGAGATTCGCCAGTGGCTGACGTCAGCGGAGACCAGGGAGCGTCTGCACAATTTCCGATCACCACCGCGCTGGAGTTCCCCGAGTGGCCCGTCCAGCGCAGCCTCGGCATGGTCTTCGGGGTGGTGGTGCGCTCAATGGGCGCAGCCAAGGGCTTCACGGCCGGGTTCCGGGCCCTGGCCGGCGGCGAGGTGAAGCAGTACACCAAGCTGGTCGAGGACAGCCGCCGCCATGCCCTGGACCGCCTGATCGAGAACGCGCGAATCCAAGGGGCCAACGCCATCATCTCGATGCGGTTCGACTCCTCCGAGGTCGGTCAGGGGCTGACCGAGATCGTTGCCTACGGCACGGCGGTGGTCGTCGGCAGCCGCTCGTGACGAGGGTGGAGTGCCCAGGGGGCCGGACCGCCCACCGCCCCCGCGCCGGTCGATGCTGATGGTAGTGCTGGTGCTGATCGGGGTGGCGCTCGTGGCCGCCGTGATCATCAGCATCTTCGTCCGACGCCACGGCGAGTCCGACGCCCCCCTCCCCGGATGGACGCCGACCGACGAGGTGTTCAGGGATCCCGGCACGGACCGGATGGTGCGGGTGTGGGTGGATGCCGCCGAGGAGCGTCACTACGTGCCCGACGGTCGCCATTGAGGTCCGGTCCGGTGCCGATGGCCGACCACCACGGACGGGCCAGGGCCTGACGCTGAGGCGGACGCCCTCCAGATGCCCGGGCGAGACCGGCCCCGACGCGCCAAGCCGGCCGGACCCCGAGGTCCGGCCGGCTCACGACAGACAGCGCCTGACGGCGCCCCGGGCTCCCGCAGGAGCCGGGATGGGCTACATCATCCCGCCCATGCCGCCCATGCCACCCATGCCGCCGCCCATGGCGGCAGCCGCAGCCGCGGCCGCGGCCGGATCGGCCTTCTCCGGCTTGTCGGCCACCAGCGCCTCGGTGGTGAGCAGCAGTCCGGCGATCGATGCGGCGTTCTGCAGTGCCGACCGGGTCACCTTGGCCGGGTCGATGACCCCCGCCTTGACCAGGTCGACCAGCTCGCCGGTATTGGCATTGAGGCCGACCGAGCCGGTCTCCGACTCGACCTGGCGGACGTAGACCGAGCCCTCGAGCCCCGCATTGCTGGCGATGGCGTGCAGTGGTGCGGCCAACGCCTTGGCCACGATGGAGGCACCGGTGGCTTCGTCCCCGGTGAGGGAGTCGACCACGCCGAGCACGGCAACCCGGGCTCGGATCAGCGCGGTTCCCCCACCCGACACGATGCCCTCTTCGACGGCGGCCCGGGTGGCGGAGAGCGCATCCTCGATCCGGTGCTTCTTCTCCTTCAGCTCCACCTCAGTGGCCGCGCCCACCTTGACCACCGCGACTCCTCCGGCCAGCTTGGCCAGACGCTCCTGGAGCTTCTCGCGGTCCCAATCGGAGTCGGTGTCGTCGATCTCGCGCTTGATCTGCGCGATGCGCCCCTTCACATCCCCTTCGGAGCCCCCGCCATCCACGATGGTGGTGTTGTCCTTGGTGATGATGACCCGGCGGGCCTTGCCCAGCAGGTCGACGGTGGTGGTCTCCAGCTTCAGGCCGATCTCCTCGGAGATGACCTCGGCACCGGTCAGGACGGCCATGTCCTGCAGCATCGCCTTACGCCGCTCCCCGAAGCCCGGGGCCTTGACCGCCACCGAAGTGAACGTTCCGCGGATCTTGTTGACCACCAACGTGGCCAGCGCCTCGCCGTCCACGTCCTCGGCCACGATGAGCAGGGGCTTGCCGGTCTGCATGACCTTTTCGAGGACCGGGACCATGTCGTGGACGGCGCTGATCTTCTGGTTGGCGAACAGGATCAGCGGGTCGTCGAGGACGGCCTCTTGACGCTCGGCGTCGGTCACGAAGTAGGGCGAGAGATAGCCCTTGTCGAATTGCATGCCCTCGGTGAATTCGAGGTCGATGCCGAAGGTGTTCGACTCCTCGACGGTGACGGTCCCGTCCTTGCCCACCCGGTCGATGGCATCGGCCAGCACCTCGCCGATGGCCGTGTCGGCCGCCGAGATGGAGGCCACCTGGGCGATCTCCGTCTTCGAGTCGATCTCCTTGGCCTGCTCCTTGATGGAGTCGACGGCCGCGGTCACCGCCTTGTCGATTCCCTTGCGCAGACCCAATGGGTTGGCTCCGGCGGCGACGTTGCGGAGGCCCTCGCGAATGAGGGACTGGGCGAGGACGGTGGCGGTGGTCGTGCCATCGCCGGCCACGTCGTTGGTCTTGGTGGCAACTTCCTTCACCAGTTGGGCGCCCATGTTCTCGAAGACGTCGTCCAATTCCACCTCACGGGCGATGGACACGCCGTCGTTGGTGATGGTCGGAGCACCGAACTTCTTCTCGATCACGACGTTGCGGCCTTTGGGGCCGAGGGTCACCTTGACCACATCGGCCAGCTTGTTCACCCCCGCTTCGAGACCGCGGCGGGCGGCTTCGTCGAACTTGAGGATCTTCGGCATTACTTGGTCACCTTGGCCAGGACGTCCCGGCTCGACAGGATCAGGAGATCCTCGCCGTCGGACGCGATCTCCGTGCCGCCGTACTTGGAGTACACCACGGTGTCACCGACCGAGAGGTCAAGCGGGACCAGGTCGCCCGTCGACTCGGCGCGGCGGCCGGGTCCCACGGCCAGCACCTCGCCCTGCTGGGGCTTCTCTTTGGCGGTGTCGGGGATGACCAGGCCTGAGGCGGTGGTCTCCTCGGATTCGTTCGGGCGGACGACGATACGGTCGTCAAGGGGATGCAGACTCATGGTTCGGGCCTCCTGTGGCACGCGTTAGCAGTCGAGCGTTGAGAGTGCTAACGATAGCGACCTCGGAGCCGTTTGGCAACCGGCACTGGCGAGTGCCAACAAATTCGCCCGGACGGAGTCGGGCCCTCCGGTGCCCGGCCCCGCGCCGAGGGGCGGAGCGGGCCGCGGCGGCCGTCAGGCGGCGGTCGGCAGACGCAAATCGGGGTCGGCTCCCAGGGTCAGGGGACTCGGTCCCTCGTGTCGGAGCCGCCACCATCCCGCCGCGGCCACCATGGCGGCGTTGTCCGTGCACAGGGCCCGGCTGGGCAGGAACGCTCCGATCCCGTCCTCGGCGCAGGCCGCTTCGATCCGTCGGCGCAGCAGGGAGTTGGCCGCCACGCCGCCGGCCAGGCAGAGGGCCGTTGCGCCCATCTCGGCCGCGGCCCGTCTGGCCCGGGTGACCAGCACGTCGACCACAGCCAGGCGGAAGGAGGCGGCCACATCGGCGGTGGAGGCGTCGGGCTGCCTCCTGACCGTGTTGACCACCGACGTCTTGAGCCCACTGAACGAGAAGTCGTAGCCCGGGCCGGGTAAGGACCTCGGGAAGGCGAACGCGTGCGGATCGCCCTCATCGGCGATCCGGTCGATCGCCGGCCCCCCGGGGTAGCCCAGTCCGAGGAATCGGGCCACCTTGTCGAACGCCTCACCGGCGGCGTCGTCGATGGTCCCGCCGAGCACCCGGTAGCGACCGGGTTCGGACACCTCGATGAGGAGGGTATGGCCCCCCGACACCAGCAGCACCGCCAGGGGCAAACCCAGGTCGGGCTGCTCCAACAGCGAGGCGAAGAGGTGGGCCTCGAGATGGTTGACCCCGATGAGGGGGACTCCCCAGGCCAAGGACAGCGCCTTGGCCTCGGCCACCCCGACCAGCAACGAGCCGATGAGGCCGGGTCCGTGGGTGACGGCCACGGCGTCGATGCCCGTGCCGGAGGCGTCGGAACCGGCCAGGTCCAGGGCCTCGGAGAGCACCGGGGTCAGCCGCTCCACGTGGGCCCGTCCGGCCAGCTCGGGGACCACCCCGCCGTAACGGGCGTGCAGATCGATCTGGCTGCTCACCACCGACGAGGCGATCACCGATCCACCGTCGACCACGGAGGCGGCGGTCTCGTCGCAGGAGGTCTCGATCCCGAGGACCCGGTGCGGAGACGATGGTGTAGTCATGTCGGGGAGGCTAACCGGCCGGTCCGGGACACCACCGGCCTACCAGGACACGGGACCGTGTTCGTCGGTGAACGTCCCGGTCGGTCCGCGGGCGCGAGGGCGGACCTGCGAACGATGCTCTCCGACCCCTCCTCGGTCATCGGTCTCCAGGCGTTCGACGAGCACCCGTCCGTCAGCGGTGCACCGTCATGGCCTTCACCGCCGGGAGGTGACGGCGAGATCTGCGGGCAACGAGGCCTCGACGGCCTCCAGCCGTTCCGCATAGCTGTCCGAATCGATGTCCCTCGCCCACATGATCAAGGCATCCTCGCCCGTCGCCGGATAGTAGTTGGGACGCACTCCGACCGGGGCCATGCCGAACGTGCGGTACAGGGCCAGGGCGGCCTTGTTCCCCACCCGGACCTCGAGGGTGAGATGACGGGCCCCGCGGGCCAGGCCGGTTCGGACCAGGTCCAGCAACAAGGCCGCACCCAGGCCCCGGTGCTGCCAGCCCGGGTCGACGGCGATGTTGTTCACGTGTGACTCGTCGTCGATGAACATCTGTCCGGCGAACCCGACGATCTGACGACCGACCCAGGCGGCCCGATAGGCCCGGGTCTTGCGCTGGGAGAGCTCCTCGACGAAGAGCCGGTGGGACCATGGCTGGGGGAAGACCGCCTCCTCGATGCGCAGGACGCCGCGGAGGTCCTTCGTGCGCATGGGGGCGACGACCACCTGAACGGGTTGCCCGGAGGGATCGGGTTGGGCCATCACGTCCGGGTGGTGTCGGCCGGGCTCCGGTGGCCCGGCGCCGCGGGCCGGTGCGGGGCCCGCTGCTCCCAGTTGATGCGGGCATCGGCGGGACGGCGATAGTCGGGAACCAGCTGTGCGGGCGCGGTCGGCGTGACCCCCCTGTCCAGCCGCGCTCTGGCCAGGCGGGCCAGGGCCAACGGGGGAGGCGCCGACAGCTCGTCAGCCAGACGGAGATCGAGGCCCGCGTGCACCGACAGGAGCTGCCGGTAGCGGACCGCCCCGTCACCGACCACCAGGACCGGGCCGGCTTCGTCGGCGAGACCTACCAGCCAGGCCACCAGCACATCGGGCGCCATCGGCTCAGGTCGATCGTCCCGCACCACCTCCGGGTCGATCGGGAGGGAGCCGGAGCCCCCGGCCCCGTGCCCGGCCCGGTCGAAGCGGAAGGCGGCGGCGAACACCTCACCCCGTCGGGCATCCACGACCGAGGCCACCGGCCCGGCCCGGATCGCGCCCGACTCCTCCTCTCCCGCGTCCGCCACCGCGGCGGCCAGCACGTCCAGGCTGCCCACGCCGAGGAGTGGGACGTCCAGAGCCTGGGCCAGTGCCTTGGCCGTGGCCACGCCGACCCGCAGACCGGTGAAGAGGCCGGGACCGACGTCGACGGCGATCTGGTCGATGTCGGCCACCGTGCACCCCGAGACGGCGCACACCTCCTCGATGGCCGGGGCCAACAGCTCGGCGTGGGCCCGACCACCGAGGTGGATGCGCTCGGCAGACCCGCCGTCATCGCGCAGCAGCGCCACTCCCACCATGTCGGTGGCCGATTCGATGGCCAGCAGGGTCATGGTTCCGCCCGCCAGGGTGCCAGCGCCGCCTGCAGGGCGGTCCACCGGGTGCACCAGGTGGTTCCGGCGGCCCGCACCGAGATCACCCGGTGGTCGTCATGACCCGCCGCCAGCAAGGCGATGGCCAGGGACCCCTCTCCGAGCACGGGCTCGGCCACGTCGCCCCACTCGACCAGGGCCACGCCCCCGTCATCCACCAACTCACCCAGACCCAGGTCGACGATCTCCTGGAGACGGTCGAGCCGGTACACGTCGGCATGCAGCAGCGTGCGCAGCGGGGGATGACCGCTGACGGCGTAGTGACGCACCAGGGTGAAGGTGGGGCTGGTGATGGTCTCGGTGATGCCCAGGCCGGCTCCGAACCCCTGGGCGAAGGTGGTCTTCCCCGCCCCCAGATCTCCGGCCAGCAACAGCATGTCGCCGGGCTGGCACAGCGGTGCGATGGCCCCGGCCAGGGCCCGGGTCTGGTCGGCACCGGCGGTTTGCAGCACCAGTTCGGGCGAGGTCAACCACTCCACCCCAGGAGTTGCTTGGCCCGGATCAGGTCGGCCCGCATCTCGGCGACGACCACGCCCCCGGACCGGAGGGCGGCGGCCGGATGGTAGGTGGGCACCAGCTGCCGCTCGCCCATCGGGTACGACAGTCCCCGGACCGAGGTGATCCCCCGGTCGGTCCCGAGCAGCAGTTTGGTGGCGAAATTGCCGAGGGTCACCACGACCGTGGGGCTGATCAGCTCGATCTGGGCGGACAGGTACGGTCGGCAGGCGGCGATCTCGTCCGGTTTTGGATCGCGGTTGTCCGGGGGCCGGCACTTGACCACGTTGGCGATGTAGCAGCGGCTCCGGTCGACGCCGAGCTCCTCGAGGATCAGTCGGTCGAGCAGCTTGCCCGATCTCCCGACGAACGGCTCGCCCTGCAGGTCCTCGTCCCGTCCCGGGGCCTCGCCCACGAACATGAGGTCGGCGTGCGGATCGCCCACCCCGAAGACCACCTGGGTCCGGTGGGCCGACAAGGGACAGCGCACGCAGCCGGACGCTTCCCGGGCGAGCTCGGCCAGTTCGGTCCCCGGTGCCACGGCCGAATGGTACTGCCGACGTGGCCGGCCCCCGTCGCCGGGCTCGCTCAGGCCGAGCGGCCGGAGCGGGCTGGGGCGGCGGACCGGTCGCCCAACAGCAGGCGCGGCACCCGCGGCCCGATGTCGCACAACACCTCATAGCTGATGGTGCCGAGCAGGTCGGCCCACTCGGTGGCGGTGATCTCCTCGTGCCCCTGTGTGCCGAGCAGCACCACCTCGTCGTCGACCTCCACCGGAGCCGTCCCCACCGGCCCGCAGTCGATCACGATCTGATCCATGGTCACCACGCCCGCCAGGGGCCGGCGTATCCCCCGGATGAGGACCTCGCCGCCCTGGTCGAAGAGGCGGCGAGGGACGCCGTCGCCGTACCCGATGGGCGCCGTGGCCACCGTGGAGCGCTGGGGCAGGGGCCGGCGCCGCCCATAGGAGACCCGCTCACCTGACTCGAGGTCGCGGACGTAGGTGACCCGGGTGCGCAGCGAGAGCACGGGCAGCAGCCGCTGACCGCCGGTGGTGGCCGCCAGCTCGTCGGCCAGCTCCGGGGTGGGGGCCACGCCGTAGAGGGCGATGCCGCAGCGCACCAGGTCGCGCCGCGCCGCGGGCACGCCGATGGCGCCGGCCGAGTTGGCCACGTGGATCATCGGGGCCCGATGGCCCGAAGCGGCCAGCGTGCTCAGCAGGACGTCGAACCGGTCCAGCTGCAGCCGGGTGAACTCCCGGTCCTCCGGGCCGGCGCCGTCGGCCACGGCCAGGTGGGTCCACACGGCGCCGAGCCGCAGTCGGGGGTCGGTGGCCACGGCCTCGGCCAGGGCCGGCGCCTCCTCAACGTCTGCTCCCACCCGGTGCATCCCGGTGTCCACCTTGAGGTGGACGTCGAGCGGGGGGAAGCCCCCGTCGCCTACCGCCTGGCTCAGGGACTCGATTCCCCCCCGGGTGTAGACGGTGGGCACCAGGCCCCGGGTGACCACCTCGGCCATCGCCTCGACGGGGGGCTCGGAGAGCAGGAGGATGGGTGCGTCGACACCGGCCTCCCGCAGGGCCACGCCCTCCTCGACCAGGGCCACGGCCAGCCAGGTGGCGCCCCCGTCCAGGGCGGCTCGGGCGGCCGGCAACGCTCCGTGCCCGTACCCTTCCGCCTTGACCACGGCGCAGAGCGCGGCCGGATGGGCCAGCCGGCAGAGGACGGCGGCATTGTGGCGCATGGCGTCGAGGTCGATGTCGGCCCACGCCGGCCGCCAACGATCAGCCACGGCGGCTCCCGCCGCACGTCCGGCCACCGGTCGAAGCGCGCCACGAGCGCAGGTCCGACAGCACCTCGGACACCCGGTCAGGAAGATCACCGGCCACCAGGCCCTCGACGGGCCCGCGGGCTCCGGCCCGACCGTGCACGTGGGCGGCCAGTGCGGCCGCCTCCAGCGGGCCCACTCCCCGGGAGACCATGGCCCCGATCATCCCCGAGAGGACATCGCCGGTGCCGGCCGTGGCCAGCCTGCTGGTGCCGGTGAGGCCGAGCAGGACCCGCCCCCCCGGCTCGGCCACCGCCGTCGTGGGCCCCTTGAGCAGGGCCACGGCACCCCAGACGACCGCCAGCCTCCGGGCCGCGTCGATCCGGTCGGGGCCAGGCCGGCCGTCCATCAGCCGGACGTATTCGCCGTCATGGGGGGTCAGCACCACGGTCGACCGGGCCTCCAGGGGCCCGGCGGCGGAGCCCAGGGCGAACAACCCGTCGGCGTCGACGACGACGGGCACGGGCGACTGGAGGACCAGCCGCTGCACTTCGGCGGCGCTCGACGGCTGGCGGCCCAGGCCGGGACCGACCACCACCGCGGCACAGCGCGACGCCGCCTCCAGGGCCGGCCCTGACCACCCCTCGGCCGGCAGCGGAACGCTCACCGCCTCCGAAGCAGGCGCCTCGGCCATCCGCCCACCGGGCACGCCCAGGCGGACCATGCCGGCACCGGTCCGGTAGGCCGAGCGGGCGCACAGGGCCGCCGCCCCGGTCATGCCGGGTGATCCGGCCACCACGAGGACGGCGGCCGACCATTTGTTGCCGTCCCGGCGCCGAGGCGGGAGCAGGGCCACGTCGCCGTCCTCCATGGCCGAGACGGCGGCGTCGCCGGGGAGGAGACCGATGTCGGCCACCAACACCTCGCCCGCCAGGACGGCGCCATCCCCCTGGACCAGACCGGGCTTGAGGGCGGCAAAGGTGACGGTGCGGGTGGCGGCCAAGGGTGACCCGGACGCATGACCGGTGTCCCCATCGACCCCGGACGGGATGTCGACGGCGAGCACCGGTGTCCCCGGGTCCACCTGCGGCGACCGGTACTCACCCCGGAAGCCGGTTCCGTAGGCGGCGTCGATGACCAGATCGGCCGGGCCCACCCTAGCCTCGGTGCCCGCCTCGACCACCCGCAGGCGGGCACCCCGCTGCGCCAGGACGTGAGCGGCGACCCGTCCGTCGGCGCCGTTGTTCCCTCGGCCGCACACGGCCACCACCCGGCGCCCGTAGGCACCGCCCAACATGTCCAGCGCCGCCAGGGCCACGGCGTGGCCGGCCCGGCCCACCAGCACGTCGAGCGGTGTCGACGCCTGTGCCCTGGCGTCGACGGCGCGCATCTCGGAGACGGTGAGGACCGGTTGCATCGTCCCCGACGCTACGGCCTGGCCGCGGGGACCGCGTCCCGATCGGGCACTGCGGCCCGACCGCCGGCGGCGTCGCCGACGGCCACCACGATGGCCATGGCCACCTCGTGCGTGTGGCTCAGGGACAGGTGCCAACGCACCACCTCGGCCCTCCGGGCCAGGGCCAGGGCTGCGCCGTGCAGCACCAGCACCGGGGCGTCGAGGCCGCTGCGTACCACTTCGACGTCGGCGAAACGGAAGGCCCCGAGCCCGACGCCGAGCGCCTTCATGGTGGCTTCCTTGGCCGCGAAACGGGTGGACATCCGCGGGACCGCATCGCCGGCGGCCCGGGCGTAGACCTGTTCGCTGGCGGTGAAGAGCCGGTCGGCCAGGTGGGCGCGGCGGTCGAGCACCCGCCGGAACCGGTCCACGTCGACGACATCGATGCCGATGCCGACCACGGCGGCGAGCGGGTCCCCGCCCATCAGCTCCGACACGGCATCCTGTCCGAGCGCGGCCAGCCGGGCGGCGCCGCCCTCCGCGCTCACTCGACGGTGACCACCTTGGCCAGATTGCGCGGACGGTCGACGTCGTAGCCGTGGAGACGGGCCAGGTGGTAGGCGAACAGCTGCAACGGCACCACGTCGACCATGGGCGCGAACAGGTGCTCGGTCGGGGGCACCCACAGCACCGAGTCGGCGTGGCGGGCCGTCTCCTCGTCGCCGTCGCCGGCCACCAGTACCACCGTGGCCCCGCGGCTCTTGACCTCGGCCACGTTGCCCATCATCTTCTCCCAGATGGGCGTGCGGGTGGCCACCCCGATGACCACCGTGCCCGGCTCGACCAGAGCGATGGGGCCGTGCTTCAGCTCACCGGCAGGAAAGCCCTCCGCCCGGAGGTAGGAGAGCTCCTTCAACTTGAGGGCCCCCTCGAGGGCGACCGGGTAGCCGACCTGGCGTCCGAGGAAGATGAAGGACGGCGAATCCCGGTAGCGCCCGGCCACCGCTTCGACGTCGGTGGAACGCTCGAGGGCTACGGCCACCTTGCCGGGCACCTCCCCCATCCCCCGCAGCAGGGCGCGAGCATCGGCCGGCGACAGCGTCTGGCGGGCCTGGGCCAGGTAGAGGGCCAGGATGTCCAGGGCGGCAATCTGGGCGAGGTGGGTCTTGGTGGAGGCGACGCCGATCTCGGGACCGGCCCGGGTGTAGAGCACGGCGTCGGCCTCGCGGGCCATCGACGAGTCGACCACGTTGGAGATGACCAGCACCTTGGCGCCGAGCCGGCGCGCCTCACGCACGGCCTGGAAGGTGTCGACCGTCTCGCCTGACTGGCTGACGCCGATGACCAGCGTGCTGGGGTCGAGCACCGGGTCGCGATAGCGGAACTCGCTGGCGATGTCGATCTCCACCGGTAGCCGGGCCCAATGCTCGATGGCGTACTTGGCCATCATGCCGGCGTGGTAGCTGCTGCCGCAGGCCACGATGAACACCTTGTTGACGGCCCGGAGTTCCTCGTTGGTGATGTGGACCTCGTCGAGGGCCAGGGTCCCGTCGGGCAGGACCCGGTCGAGCAGGGTGTCGGCCACCGCCCGGGGCTGCTCGTGCATCTCCTTGCTCATGTACTCGTCGTAGCCGTCCTTGCGGGCGGCCTCGAGGTCCCAATCGACGTGGAGTCGGGCCGGCTCGATCTGGCGGCCGTCGGCGGCGGTGACCGTGAGCCGGCCCGGCCGCAACTCGGCAATCTGGTCGTCCTCCAGCACGAAGAAGTCGCGTGTCAGACCCAGGATGGCCGGGACGTCCGAGGCCAGGAAGGCAGCCGAACCGGTCACGCCCATCAGCAGCGGGGACACCCGGCGGGCCGCCACGATGAGATCGGGCTCGTCGGCATGGACCACCGCCAGCGAAAACGCCCCCCGGACCCGACCCAGGGCAGAGCGGACCGCATCGGCCAGTCCCAGGGCGCGCCCGGTGTCCAGGGCCGACTCGACCAGGTGGGCCAGGACCTCGGTGTCGGTCTCCGATTCGAAGTGGTGACCGTCGGCGATCAGCTCGTCGGCCAGCTCCACGTGGTTCTCGATGATCCCGTTGTGGATCAACCCGATCCGGCCCGAGCAGTCCACGTGGGGGTGGGCGTTGACCTCGGCCGGCCGGCCGTGGGTGGCCCACCTGGTGTGGCCGATGCCGGCCGTGGCACCCTCCGGCGCGTCGGCAGCCCGTTTGACCAGGTCGTCGAGTGAGCGGGTCCCGTTGGCCGCCCGTGCCCGCCACAGGCCGCCGGCATCCGGCATTCCCACCAGCGCCAGGCCGGCAGAGTCGTATCCCCGGTACTCGAGGCGGGCCAAGCCTTCGAGGAGGACCCCGAGGATCCCGTCGTGCTCGCTCGCATCGTCGACGAAAGTGTCGCCGGAGGCTGCACCGGGATCCGCACGCACGGCGGCCGCGCCGGTGGTGATCCCGATAATGCCGCACATGACCCTCCAGGCTAGTGTCCCGGCGCGCGCCGGCGGCTCCAGGAGGCCTGCCGTAGACCCGTCCTGTGCCCCGTGGACGGACCGGCCGGGCGCCCACCGCCCGTCCCGGTCAACCGCGGGTGGCGGCGGCCGACCTCAATTCGAACCCGACCAGCGTGCTGAGGCGCTGGGCGATCTCCTCGGCCACGCCGTCACCGTCGGCCTCGACCATGACCCGTACCAGCGGCTCGGTCCCACTGGGCCGCAGCAGCACCCGCCCGGCGTCACCGAGCCTGGCCTCCTCCTCGGCGACCGCCGACCACACCGCCTCGGCGCCGTCCAACAACTCGGTGTTGGGGACGGGCACGTTCACCAGTACCTGGGGGACCCGGGCCACCAACCCGTCCAACAGCTCGGCCAGCGGCTTGCCCGCCCGGGTCATCAGGTCGGCCAGGATGAGACCGGAGAGCAGCCCGTCGCCGGTGGTGGCCAGCCGTCGGAAGATGATGTGGCCGGACTGCTCGCCACCGAGGGCGAAGCCGTCCTGGTCGAGGGCCGCCAGCACGTGGCGGTCGCCGACGGCCGTCTCCTTCACCAGGATGCCCCGCTGCCCCATAGCCAGCCGGAATCCCAGGTTGGTCATGACGGTCACCACCACCGTATTGCCGGCCAACTGGCCCCGTTCGGCCAGGTCGAGCGCGAAGAGGGCGAGCAGCTCGTCGCCGTTGGCCGGCGCGCCGTTCCCGTCAACCGCCAGCAGTCGGTCGGCGTCCCCGTCGAGGGCCAGCCCCAGGTCGGCCTCGTGCTCCACCACCGCGCTGGCCAGTGTCTCGGTGGACGTCGAACCACACCCGGCATTGATGTTGGTCCCGTCCGGGTCGCACCCGATGGCCACCACCTCGGCGCCCAGGCGCTCAAAGACACTGGCGGCCAGCTCCGACGCGGCTCCGTTGGCGCTGTCGACGACCAGCCGGATCCCGTCCAGGCGGCGGCCTTCCACCAGCGTGCCCAGGTGCTCGACATAGGACTCTCCGAGGCCCGATTCGGTGACCAGGCTGCCGACGCCGTGACCCTCGAGGCTGCGGGGGCCCTTGATCGAAGGATCGAGAATGCGCTCGAGCTCGTCCTCGATGGCCGATTCGGTGTCGGCGCCCAGCTTGGCACCGCCCGCGGCAAACAGCTTGATCCCGTTGTCGGCAAAGGGATTGTGGGAGGCGGAGATCACGATGGCCGGCGCATCCCGAGTGGCCGACAGCCAGGCCAGGGCGGGGGTGGGCAGCACCCCGACATCGACCACGCCAGCCCCCTCACTGGCGAGCCCGGCGGACAGCGCGGCCTGGAGCATGAGCCCCGATCGCCGCGTGTCCCGACCGATCAGGAACGTCTCGGCGCTGATGGTCCGGGCGATCGCCCGGCCGAGGGCCAGGACCAACTCTGGAGTCAGTTCGACGTTGGCGACACCCCGCACGCCGTCCGTGCCGAACCTGGTTCTGACCACCGGGTTACCGCTTGGAGTACTGGGGAGCCTTGCGAGCCTTCTTCAGGCCGTACTTCTTCGACTCCTTCTCCCGCGAGTCGCGGGTGAGGAATCCGGCTTTCTTGAGCGAGGCCCGCAGCTCGGGATCGAGCTCGCACAGCGCCCGGGCGATGCCCAGCCGGAACGCACCCGCCTGGCCGGAGACGCCACCGCCGTCAATGGTGACATCGATGTCCCACGATTCGGTCGTCTCCGTCAGCCGCAGGGGCTCGGTGACGATCATCCGGTGGGTTGCCGACGTGAAGTAGTCCTCGAACTTCTGCGTGTTCACGGTGATCGCCCCCTGGCCGGGGCGGATCCTCACCCGGGCCACGGCTCGCTTGCGGCGTCCGGTGGTCTGGCAGGTTGGGGCGGTGTTGGCCACAGCAGGGCTCCTCGGGATCGATTCGGTGGGTGCCTGGTCGGCGGGGGCGCTCACGCACCGCTCCGGGCCGACGCGGTGCGGCGGGCGCCCGGGAGCTCCAGGGGTTCGGGGGACTGTGCGGCATGCGGATGATCCGCACCCCGATAGACCTTCAGCTTGGTGGCCATCTGGCGACCCAGCCGGTTCTTCGGGAGCATCCCGGTTACTGCGTTCCGGACCACGTCATCGGCGCGGTCGATCAACAGGTGGCTGAAGCTGGTGGCCTTGAGACCGCCCGGGTAACCGCTGTGCCGGTAGGCCATCTTGGTCTCCGCCTTGGCGGAGGTCAGCACCACCTTGTCGGCGTTGACCACGATGACGTGGTCACCAATGTCTGTGTTGGGAGTGAAGGTCGGCTTGTGCTTGCCGCGCAACACCGAAGCCACTTCGGTGGCCAGACGGCCGAGCACCAGGCCGTCGGCGTCGACGATGTGCCAGGCGCGGGTGATATCGGCGGGCTTGGGTGAGAACGTGCGCACGGGAATTCCTTCTTCGTGAAGCTGGGTGTCGGGCACCGGCAGGTGCGGGGCGTGTGGCTGCCGCCATCCGGACGGCCTCCGAGCAGGGTTCACACCCTCCAGCAGGCTGACCAGGTCCCATCCCGGCGACTGCCCAGGATAGGGCCAAAAGGGCTGATGGGCAAGCCAGGGCGCCCGGTCGGGCAGGGGGTCAGTCCCCCCAGTCCCCCCCACCGTTGTCCCAGCCTCCGCCATCGCCCCAGCCACCACCGCCGTCCCCGTCGCCCATGACCTCGCCGAGCACGCTCCCTCCGAGCAACCCGAGGAGGCCTCCGGCAGCACCCGCACCCAGCGCGGTACCCAGGCCGCCCCTCGAGTGGGTCAGGCCCTCGGCCCACGAGTGGTGGGACTCCTCAGCAGCCGGCTCTGTGACCGCAGGCGGTGCCGGCTCGGGTCCGGGATCGAAACCCAGCCGGGTACGCACCCCCCGGGTGGACTGCAGACCCTCGACGACGATGGAGCGCGCCACCTGCAGCTCCCCGACGCTCTGGGCCTTGCCGAACTGGACTTCGGCCGTTTCGTAACGCTCTCCGGCGTCGGCCAGCGCCTGCCGGTTGACCGGGTCGCCCTGGTCCTCGAGCGTGGACACGTCGTGGCTCAGCCGCTGGAGGAGCGCGTCCACGTCGGCGTGTGCGGCAAGGAATCGGTCGTCGGTGTTGTTGCGATGGCGCATGGTGACCAGTCCTGGTTGTCAGAGGGTAGGCACAGCGTAACGGCACCGGGTCCGGCTGGTGGCGCGGGACCGCGCCGCCTTGAACGGGCCGGTCACGACCCGTAACGGACGGCCGTCAGGGTCAGGCCATGGGGAGGAGCCGGCTGGGAGGCCTGCTGACGATCGGCCGAGCGCAGGATCCACATGATGTCCGACGCACGCTTCTTCCCGCGGCCGACGTCGACCAGGGTGCCGACCAGCGAGCGCACCATCTGGTGGCAGAAGGCGTTGGCCTCGATCTCGAAGGCGAGGAGGCGCCCCACTGCCGGGACCAGGGCGGGGGTCGACCCCGGCGACGGAGGGGCGAGCCGACGGGTCCCGGGTTCCACGCCCTCCGATGCGCTCAGCTCACTCCAACGGGCGTCGATCACCCGGCGACGGATGGGGTCGTCCGGCGCGGTGCCCGGCATCCGCCGGCAGAAGGCCCGGAAGTCGTGTTGGCCGAGGAGGGCGTCGGCCGCGGCCACCATCGAGCGCAGATCGAGGGGGTCAGCCACATGCCAGGCCACCCCGGAGAGCAAGGGGTCGCCCACCGGGGCGTTCACCACCAGGTAGCGGTAGCGCCGGGCGGTGGCCGAGTGACGGGCGTCGAAGCCCACCGGCGCCACCTCGACCTGGCGGACAACGACGGCCGGACCCAGTTGGCTGTTGCACGACCTGACCACTCCGGCAGGGTCGAGTGAGGCGGCGGTCTCGGTCGGGAGGTCGAAGTGGACCACCTGGTCGAGGGCATGGACCCCGGCGTCAGTGCGCCCGGCGCAGGTCAGGGACACGGTGGTGCGGAGTGCGCGTCCGAGTGCCTCGGTGAGCGCTCCGGCGACCGTCGGCTGTCCGTCCTGGGCGGCAAACCCGCGGAAGCCCGAGCCGTCGTAGGCGACCTTCATTCGCCAGCGGACGGAGTCGGCTCCCGACCCCCCGGATCGGGGGGCCGGGCTCACACCAATTCGATGCGGGCCATCGGCGCGTTGTCGCCCAGCCGATTGCCCAGCTTCAGGATCCGGGTGTAGCCGCCCTGGCGCTCGGCGTATCGGGGGCCGATCTCCGCAAAGAGCTTCTGGGCCATGTCCTTGTCCCGGATGAACGCCACCACGTTGCGCTGGCGGGCCACGCCGCCCTTGGCGGCCGCGGTGATGACCTTCTCGGCCACCGGGCGGAGGGCCTTGGCCTTGGCTTCCGTGGTCACCAGGTACTCAGCGGCGATGAGCGAGGCCACCAGGTTCCCCATCATGGCCTTCTGGTGGGCCGCACTGCCCCCGAGGCGACGACCTTTCTTCGGAGTGCCGAGCATGGGGTGGCCTCAGTCCTTGACCCGCAGGGACAAGCCCCGCTCGTCGAGCTTCTGGAGGACCTCATCGAGCGACTTCTGCCCGAAGTTGGTGATGTTGAGCAGGTCGTCGAGGGTCCGGTCGACCAACTCGCCAATGGTGTTGATCTGCGCCCGCTTGAGGCAATTGCGAGGGCGCTCCGTGAGGTCGAGGTCCTCGATGCGGAGGTCCAGGTCCGGGGAACCGGTGCCCACGGTGCCCACCTCGCCGAGCTCGAGGCCCATCGGCTCGTCCTCCAGGTCGGCGACCAGGCCGACCAGGGTCCGGAGCGTGTCTCCGGCCGAGGCCAGGGCCTCGCGGGGGGTCAGCGATCCGTCCGTCTCGATCTCGAGCACCAGTCGGTCGAAGTCGGTGGACTGCTCCACCCGGACCGGCTCCACCGTGAACGCCACCCTGCGCACGGGGGAGAAGATGGCGTCGACCGGGATCACCCCGATGATGGTGGAGCGCTTGTTCTTGTCGGCGGACAGATAGCCCCGGCCACGCTCGACGGTGAGATCGACCGCCAGTCGGCCCTTGCCGTTGAGGGAGGCGATGTGCTGGGTGGGGCTGAGGACCTCGACGTCGGCGGTGACCTGCAGGTCGCCCGCGGTGGCATCCCCGGGGCCGCGCTTGTCGAGTCGGATGGTCACCGGCTCGTCGCTGTGCACCCGGAACAGGAGGTCGTTGAGGTTGAGGATGAGATCGGTCACGTCCTCCTTCACGCCCGGCAGGGTGGTGAACTCGTGGAGGGCGTCGTCAAATCGCACCTGGGTGATGGAGGCGCCCGGTATGGAGGACAACAAGGTGCGGCGCAGGGAGTTGCCCAGCGTGTGTCCGAAGCCCGGGTCGAGAGGCCCGACCGCGAACTTCTGGCGGTTGTTCTCTTCTTCACCGATGGATTCGACGGTGGGTCGTTGGATGATGAGCATGCTGATCGTGGCTCCTCGGCAGTCTGATGCGCAGGGTGGTAGTGGGTGGTCGGGGGTCTGGGTCGGTGGGGTCTAGGTGGTCGGAGAGGCGGCAGCCCGGCGGTCGGCCAGACGTTCGGCTACTTGGAGTAGAGCTCCACGATGAGCTGCTCTTGGACCGGCTCGTCGATGTGCTCACGCAAGGGGAGGGCGAAGACCCTCACCTCGAAGCGGTCACCGACGGTCTCCAGCCAGGGCGGCAGCTGCCGGTCGAGGGTGTCCATGTTGCGGCGCACGTGGAACAACTCCCGGGAGGAGGGCTTGAGGGCGACCACGTCGCCCTGGCGCACCCGGTAGCTCGGGATGGTCACCCGCTTGCCGTTGACCAGCACGTGGCCGTGGCGGACGAACTGGCGCGCCTGGGAGCGGCTGGCTCCCCATCCGGCGCGGAAGGCCACGTTGTCGAGGCGCTGCTCCAGCATCCGTAGCAGGTTCTCGCCGGTGATCCCGGGGGCCCGGCTGGCCTCCACGTAGAGGTTGTGGAATTGCCGCTCCAGCAGGCCGTAGATCCGCCGGGCCTTCTGCTTCTCACGCAGCTGGCCCAGGTATTCGGATCCCTGGCGCATCCGGTCGCGGCCGTGCTCGCCCGGCGGGTAGGCCCGGCTGTGCCGGTCGGTGACCGCCTCGGAAACAGGGCACTTCATCGAATAGCAGCGCTCGCCCTTCAAGAAGAGCTTGGTGCGCTCCCGGCGGCAGAGCCGACAGACCGGTCCGGTGTAACGAGCCATAGGTGAACCTTTCGTCCCTTCGTCCGGCCCTAGACCCGGCGCCGCTTCTTGGGGCGGCAGCCATTGTGGGGAATAGGGGTCACGTCCTTGATGCCGGCCACCTCGATGCCGGCGGCGGCCAACGAACGGATGGCGGTCTCACGACCCGAACCGGGTCCCCGGACCAGCACGTCGACACGGCGCACGCCGTGCTCCATGGCCTTCTTGGCGCACTGCTCGGCAGCCAGCTGGGCGGCGAAGGGGGTGGACTTCCGCGATCCCTTGAACCCGACGTTTCCGGCGGAGGCCCAGGCCAGCACGTTGCCTTCCGGGTCGGCGATGGAGACGATGGTGTTGTTGAACGAGCTCTTGATGTGGGCAACGCCGAACGTGATGTTCTTTCGCTCGCGTTTGCGGGGGCGCCGGGTGGTGGCCGGCTTGGTCGTCTTGGCCATTACTTGCGGACCTTCTTCTTTCCGGCAACCGTCTTCTTCGGTCCCTTGCGGGTGCGTGCGTTGGTGTGGGTGCGCTGGCCGTGGACCGGGAGGCCCTTGCGGTGGCGGATGCCCTGGTAGCAACCGATCTCCATCTTGCGCTTGATGTCCTGGGACACGTCGCGTCGCAGATCGCCCTCGACCTGGAGGTTGGCATCGATGTAGTTGCGGAGCCGGGTCACCTCCTCGTCGGTGAGGTCGCGCACCCGCGTGTCCCGACTGGTGTCGGTGGCGGCGCAGATCTGCTGCGAGGTGGTCCGGCCGATGCCGAAGATATAGGTGAGCGCGATCTCCAACCGCTTCTCACGGGGGATGTCCACGCCTGAAATGCGGGCCACGTGTTCTTCCTTCTCTCTTACGCCTGATCCGCGACCGTCAACCCTGCCGCTGCTTGTGGCGCGGGTTCTCGCAGATGACCATGACCCGCCGGTGCCGGCGGATCACCTTGCACTTCTCACACATCGGCTTGACGCTGGGTCGAACCTTCACGTTGTCGTCCTTGTCTCGTACTCTCGCATCGCTTCCGTTGGTCCCCGCCCTGGCTTCTCCGACCTGCACGGGGTGCGGCGACCCCCGCGCTCCTTGTCGGCTAGGGGCTCGTCCGACCAGAAGCCGTGATCCGGAACCGCCCGTCCGGACTATTTGTAACGGTAGGTGATCCGCCCTCGGGCCAGGTCATAGGGCGTGATCTCCACCTGCACCTTGTCCCCGGGGAGGATGCGGATGCGGTGCATCCGCATCTTTCCGGAACTGTGAGCCAGTACTTTGTGTCCGTTCTCGAGCTCTACGCGAAACATGGCATTCGGTAGGGGCTCAACGACCGTGCCCTCCAGCACGATGGCATCTTCCTTGGGCTTGGGCAGGTGAATCTCCTCGATATTCTGTCGTTCTCGTCCGCTCGACCCGGGGGCCGGCGTGCGCCACGGGCGACGAGGTCGTCGACCGTCCGCACCGCAGTCGGGGGCACACCTACGGAGCGCCTCCATGAGCGGGATCGGCACAGCCACCACACAACCGTGGCCAGCCGAACGACCAGTGTAGCCCCTCGGCGCCAAATTGCCAGTTCGACCGGCAGATCGCCCGCAACGGCGGGCTCAGAGGACGGTGAACACCACCGGGCCGTCATCGGTCACGGCGATGGTGTGCTCGAAGTGGGCGGAAAGCCGCCCGTCGGCGGTGACCACGCTCCAGCCGTCGTCGAGCTGGACCGTTGCCGCCGTCCCCGCGTTGATCATCGGCTCGACGGCGAAGACCATCCCCGACTTGAGGGTGGGACCCGGGGACCCAGGCCAGTAGTTGGGCACCTGGGGCTCCTCGTGCATGGCGGTGCCGATGGCGTGCCCGACGTACTCGCGGACCACCGAGAACCCGGCCGCCTCGGCCACCTCCTGGACGGCCCGCCCCACCTCGTGCAGGCGATTGCCCGGCCGCAACTGGTCGATGCCCGCCATCAGGCTCCGCTCGGTGACCTCCATGAGCCTGGTCGCCTCGGCGGACACCTCGCCCACCCCCATCGTGTAGGCGGCGTCTCCGTGGTAGCCCTCGATGATGGCTCCGCAGTCGACCGAGATGATGTCCCCCTCGTCGAGGATCACCGTGGGGGAGGGGATGCCGTGGACGATCATCGAGTTGGGCGAGGTGCAGACCACCGCCGGGAATCCGTGGTAGTTGAGGAAGTTCGAGCCGGCGCCGCGTCGGTCGAGCACGTCTCTGGCCACCTGGTCGATGTCCGCGGTGGAGATGCCCGGCCGGATGGCGGCCCGGGTGGCCTCGTGTATCTCCGCCACCACCCTCCCGGCCCTGCGCATCTTGGCCAGCTCGTCGGCATTGCGCCGCATCAGAACCCGCTCCCCTTCTGGCGCTGTTCTTCGATGACCTTGACCATCCGGCGGGTGACGGCGTCGGGCGATCCGGTGCCGGGGACGGACTCGAGTTGGCCCCGGGCCCGGTACCAGTCGATGAGGGGGGCGGTCTGGCGCTCGTAGAGCTGCAGACGACGCTCGATGGCCTCTTCGGTGTCGTCCTCACGCTGCACCACCTCGCCACCACACACATCGCAGGTCCAATTGATCAGTGGGGGCGACGAGAGCGAGTAGTTGGCTCCGCAGTCGACGCACACCCGGCGGGCGGCCAGACGGCGGAGTACCTGGGTGGTGTGGATCTCGATGTCGATGGCCAGGTCGAGGTCGTACGGGGCCAGGATGGCGGCCAGACCCTCGGCCTGGGTCACCGTGCGCGGGCAGCCGTCCAGCACGAAACCCCGGGCCCGGACGTCGCTCTCCCCGAGCCGCTCGGCCACCATCTCCATGATCAGGTCGTCCCCGAGCAGCTCTCCACCGTCCATCTGGTCCTTGGCCTTGAGGCCCATGGGCGTCCCCTGCTTGACCGCGGCGCGCAACATGTCCCCCGTCGACACGTGCGGCACGACATAGTGGTGCGAGAGTCGCACACACTGCGTCCCCTTGCCTGCCCCCTGTTTGCCGAGGACAACGAGCCTGGCTCCGGGTACCACCTACTTGAGGAAGCCCTCGTAGTTTCGCATCATGAGCTGGCTGTCGATCTGCTTCATCGTTTCGAGTGCCACGCCCACAGCGATCAGGAGGGTCGTTCCGTAGAAGGGATAGCTGGTGATGTTCCAGGCGGCCATCAGCAACGACGGGGTCACGGCGACCGCCCCGAGGAACAACGCCCCCGGCCAGGTGATCCGATTGAGGATGTGGGCGAGGTACCGCTCGGTCGGGTGCCCGGGGCGGATCCCGGGGATGTACCCGCCCTGCTTGCGGATGATGTCGGCCTGTTGATGGGGGTCGAAGGCGACATAGACGTAGAAGAAGGTGAAGAGGAGGATGAAGATGAAGTAGGTGAGGATGTAGAACACGCTGGTCGGCGTAACGTTGTGATTGACCCAGCTCCGGAAGGCCGAGGACGGGATGATGTTCGACAGGAGCACCGGGATGTACAGCACCGAGCTGGCGAAGATGATCGGGATCACTCCGGCCTGATTCACCTTCAGCGGGATGTAGGTGCTCGAGCCGCCGTACATCTTGCGGCCGACCACCCGTTTGGCGAAGGTGACCGGGATGCGCCGCTGGCCCTGGTCGACGAAGACGATCAACACGAGGAGGGCCAGCGACACCAGGAGGATCACCGAGAACTTGACCTTCCCCCCCTCCTGGAGGACGGTATTCAGCCCCGAGGGGATGCCGGCGACCACGTTGGCGAAGATGAGGATGGACATGCCCTGTCCGATGCCGCGCTGGGTGATGAGCTCGGCCAGCCACATCACGAAGGCCGTACCGGCGGTCAGGGTGAGGACGATGAAGGCGCCCCGCCAGACCGAGTAGTTGAGGATGAGGTCGACGTTCTGGTTGCTGCCGAACAGCCCGCCCCCGCCCTTGTGGAACAGGTAGACCAGTCCGGTCGACTGCATCAGGGCCAGCGCCACCGTCAGGTACCGGGTGGTCTGGGTGAGCTTCTTCTGGCCGATGGCCCCCTGGTCCCGCCACTGCTCGAGCTTGGGGATGACCGTGGCCAACAGCTGGATGATGATGCTCGAGGTGATGTAGGGCATGATGCCCAGCCCGAACACGGCCATGCGGGTGAGCGCCCCACCGGAGAACAGGTTGAGAAAGCCCAGCACACCCGATGACTTCGACGCCGCCGTGAGCTGAGCGATCTTGGAGAAGTTGACGAAGGGGGCCGGTACGTTGGCCCCGAACTGGTAGAGGCCGATGATGGTCAGCGTGAAGAGGACCTTCTTGCGAAGGTCTGGGATCCGAAAGATGTTGGCCAGACTGGCGAGCATGGGGCTCCTCGACGCCGCGGTGGGCCGATGCTACCGGTTGGTGAGGGCGTTGCCCTGGGCCGGCGGGCGGTTGTGGCCGAAGGGCAGGGGTACCACGGTGATGGATCCGCCCGCCCCGGTGATCGCCGCCGCAGCCGACTTGGAGAAGGCGTGCGCCTCCACCCTGATGGCCCGGGACAGCTCCCCCCCGCCCAGGATCTTGACGAGCTCGCCCTGGCCGGCCAGGCCGAGATCCACCAGTCCGGCCACGTCGATCGAATCGGCTTCGATCCCCGCCAACGCACCGACGTTCACCGGGGTGTACTCGATGCGGAACGGGTTCTTGAAGCCGCGCAGCTTGGGGATGCGTTGCAGCAGGGGAAGCTGGCCGCCCTCGAATCCCATGGGGATGGTGTCGCGGGCTCCCTGACCCTTGGTGCCACGGCCGGCGGTCTTGCCGCCCTTGCCTCCGATACCGCGTCCCACCCGCCGACGGGGGCGCGTGGACCCTGCAGGCGGGCGGAGCTCATGGACCTTCATGGTCAACCTTTCTCGTCTTGACTGGCGGGCGTGACGACCACCAGGTGGGGAACGCGGGCAAGCATTCCATGGATCTCCGGGCGGTCGGGCAGCACGTTGGTGCGCCCGATGCCCCGCAGACCCAGGGCCCGCAGGGTGCCCCGGTGCTTGGGCTTGGTGCCGATGGCGGACCTGACCTGGGTGACCCGCAGCCAGGCCGTGGTGGCGGACTTGTCAGCGGACGCAGAGGCGCTCACGTCAACTCACCTCCGTGAACAGGTCGCCCTCGCGCCGCCGTTCGCGATAGGCCCGGAGCATGGCCGCCGGGACCACCTCCTCGACCGGCTTGCCGCGGAGGGCGGCGATCTCGTCGGGTCGCTTGAGGCCCTTCAGGCCGGCGATGGTGGCATGGGCGACGTTGATGCCGTTGGAGGACCCGAGGGACTTGGCCAGGATGTCGCGGATGCCGGCCATCTCGAGGATGGCCCGTGCCGCCCCACCGGCGATGACCCCGGTGCCGGGGGCCGCAGGCTTCAACATGACCCGCCCTGCCCCGCTCTCCCCCACGATCGGATGGGTGATGGTCGACCCGGCCAGCGGCACGTCGAACATGTTCTTGCGCGCCTCCTCGATGCCCTTCTGCACGGCCAGCCCGGCCTCTTTGGCCTTCCCGTAGCCCAGGCCCACCTTGCCGTTGCCGTCGCCCACCACCATCAGGGCGGCAAAGGAGAACCGGCGGCCGCCCTTGACCACCTTGGACACCCGGTTGACCCGGATGGTGCGCTCTTCGTACTGCAACTCGTTCATGGCCATGGTCCTCAGAACTCCAGTCCTTCTGCACGGGCAGCGTCGGCCAGGGCGGCCACCCGCCCGTGATAGGCGAAACCGCCGCGGTCGAACACCGCGGTCGAGATACCGGCCTCCTTGGCCCGCGCCGCCACCAGCTTGCCCACGCTGGCTGCGGCGTCGATGTTCCCGCCCGGCGCCCCACGCAGTTCGCCCTCGATGGACGAGGCTGCGGCCAGGGTGCGGCAGGCGTCGTCGTCGATCAACTGGGCAGAGATGTGCTTGTTGGAGCGGAAGACGGCCAGGCGCGGGCGCGCCGCCGATCCGTGCACCCGTCGGCGAACGCGGGCGTGCCGCCGGCGGCGGAGCTCCAGTTTGTGTTCAGTGCGTGCCATTACTTGGCTGCCTTCCCGGCCTTGCGCACGACCCGCTCGCCGAGGTAGCGCACGCCTTTGCCCTTGTAGGGCTCCGGCTTGCGCAGCTTGCGGATGTCGGCGGCCACTTGGCCGACTCGTTCCTTGTCGATCCCTTTGACGATGATCCTGGTGGCGGAGGGAACCTCGAAGGTGACCCCGTCCGGCGCCGTGACATTGACCGGGTGGGAGAACCCGAGGGCCAGCTCGAGGGCCGACGGACCCTTGGGGATGGCGCGGTATCCGACGCCCACGATCTCGAGCTCCTTGGAGAAGCCCGCGGTGACGCCGGCCACCATGTTGGCCACCAACGACCGGGTCAGGCCGTGCAGGGCCCGGTTCTGGCGCTGGTCATCGGGCCGCTCGAGCACCAGGCTATCGCCATCCTGGCGAATGCTGATGGCGGCGGGTACCGCCCGGGCCAGCTCGCCCTGGGGCCCCTTGACCGTGACGGTGTTGTCGTCTCCCACCGCCACCGACACCCCGGAGGGGACGGTGATCGGGGAGCGTCCGACGCGCGACATCAGCGGGTACCTCCGACAGCGAGGCCGACCGGCGCGGCGCGGCCATCGGACGCAGCGGTGTGGCTACCAGACATAGCAGAGCACCTCTCCCCCCATGCGGCGCTTGCGGGCCTCACGGTCGGTCATCAGGCCCTTGGACGTCGAGACCACCGCCACGCCCAGACCTCCGAGGACACGGGGCATCTTGTCGGCACGTGCGTAGATGCGCAGGCCGGGCTTGGACACCCGCTTGATGCCGGAGATGGTCCGTTCGCGGTCGGGCGAGTACTTCATGGTGATCTCGAGGGTCTTGCCTGGCCGGCTCGGATCCTCGTTCACCTGGTAGCCGCCGATGTAACCCTCGTCCACCAGAATGGCGGCCAACGATTCCTTGAGCTTCGAGCCGGGCATCTTGACCGTGTCGAAGTGTGCGGTGTTGGCGTTCCGGATGCGGGTGAGCATGTCGGCAATGGGGTCAGTCATCGTCATCGTCGGTTGCCTCCTCTCACCAACTGGCCTTCGTGACGCCGGGAATCTCGCCGGCGTGGACCATCGTCCGCAGGCAGATCCGGCACAGGCCGAACTTGCGGTACACCGCCTTGGGTCGGCCGCACCGACGGCATCGGGTGTACCCGCGCACCTTGAACTTGGGCGTGCGCTGCTGCTTTTCGATCAAAGCCTTCTTCGCCATGGGGTTACTGGTTCTCCTGTCGGAACGGGAAGCCGAAGGCGGCCAGCAATGCTCGGCCCTCTTCGTCGGTGCGTGCGGTGGTGGCGATGGTGATGTCCATGCCTCTGGTGGTGTCGATGCGGTCGTAGTCGATCTCGGGGAAGATCAGCTGCTCGGTGACCCCGAAGGTGTAGTTGCCGTGCCCGTCGAACGAGCGGGGGGAGAGCCCTCGGAAGTCCCGGATGCGGGGGATGGCCATGGCCAGCAACCGATCGAGGAACTCCCAGGCCCGGTCACCGCGCAGGGTCACCTTGGCGCCGATCTCCTGTCCTTCGCGCAGCTTGAAGGAGGCGATGGACTTCTTGGCCCGGGTCACCACCGGCTTCTGGCCGGCGATGATCTCGAGGTCGCGCATGGCCCCCTCGATCAGGGACTTCTGCTGGGTGGCCCGGCCGACGCCCATGTTGATGACGATCTTGGAGAGCCGTGGCACCTCCATGATGTTGTCCAGGCCCAGGGCCTCCTTGAGCTCGGCCCGGACCCGGCTGTCATACTGCTCCTTGAGCCGAGGGCGGCTGGCGACGGTGGCGGTGGCCATCACAGATCGGCTCCACACTTCTTGCATACCCGCAGCTTGCGTCCCTGCTCGTCGATGCGCATCCCGATCCGGGTCGGCCCGCACGAGCCGCAGACGATGGCCACCGAGGACACCGACACCGGCATGAACTTGTCGATGACGCCACCCTGCATGGTGGCGCGAGTGGGCTTGGCGTGGCGCTTGGCCACGTGCACCCCCTCGACGATGACCGTCCCCTCCGAGGGGATGGCCCGCACCACGTGGGCCTGCTTGCCCCGGTCCTTGCCCGACAGCACCTGAACCTTGTCTCCCTTGCGAATTCGCATCTACAACACCTCCGGGGCCAGCGAGACGATGCGCATGAAGCGCTTGTCTCGCAACTCGCGGCCAACCGGGCCGAAGATGCGGGTCCCGCGTGGCTGCTGTTGATCGTTGATCAGTACTGCGGCGTTCTCGTCGAATCGGATGTAGCTGCCGTCGGGACGGCGCTTCTCCTTCTTCGTGCGCACGACGACGCACTTGACCACGTCGCCCTTCTTCACTGCCGCTCCGGGGATGGCGTCTTTGACCGTGGCCACGAAGGTGTCCCCGATCGAGGCGTACCGACGGCGAGAGCCGCCGAGCACCTTGATGCAGAGGACCTCCTTGGCCCCGGAGTTGTCCGCCACCCGAAGGCGGGATTCCTGTTGGATCATCGAGCACGCTCCAGGACCTCGGAGAGCCGCCAGCGCTTGAGCTTGGACAGGGGACGCGTCTCGACGACCCGGACCCGGTCTCCCACCTTGGCCGCGTTCTCACCGTCGTGGACATAGAGCCGCTTGGTCCGCTGCACGGTCTTGCCGTAACGGGGGTGACGGACCCGTTCGACCACCGCCACCACCACGGTGGCCTCCATGGCATCGGAGACCACCAGCCCCTCGCGGACCTTGCGGGCGTTGGCCCGGCTCTCCTCGACGACCTGTTCGTCAGCCATCAGCTCTTCTCCTCTGGGTCGTCCACACCGTGGGCAACGGGCATGCCGTCGTCATCGGCCACTTCCTCGGCCAGCTCGTCCTCATCGATCGGCTCGACGGCATCGTCATCCTCGCCCTGCTCCGCCTCGGCCCGGGATGCGGCTCGACGCTCCGAAGCGGTGCTCCTGTCGCGCCCGAGCGCCTCGTCCTCTGAGCGGCGGCGCGCCGCCGCCTGGTGGGCGGGAAGCTCGTCCATGGCCATTCCCTCGGCCTCGGCGATCTCCCGGGTCCGCAGCTCCGTCATCATCCGGGCGACGTCCTTGCGCACGTGGTTGATACGCGAGAAGTTGTCCAGCTGGCCGGTGGCCAGCTGGAATCTCAGGTTGAACAGCTCGCGCCGGGTCTCACCGAGCTGGCGCTCGAGCTCATCGGTGTCGAATTCGGAGATCTCTGCCGCGGTGGCCATCAGACCTGCACCTCAGGCGTGCCGTGGGTGCCGGGCCGGATGACGAAGCGGGCCTTGAACGGCAGCTTTTGGATGGCCCGGTCCATGGCCTCCCGGGCCAGCTCCGGCTCGACACCGGCCAGCTCGAACAGGATTCGGCCCGGCTTGACCACGGCCACCCAGTGCTCGGGGTTGCCCTTGCCCGACCCCATACGGGTCTCCGCCGGCTTCTGGGTCACGGGCCGGTCGGGGAACACCCGGATCCACACCTTGCCGCCGCGCTTGACGTGCCGGGTCATGGCGATACGGGCGGCTTCGATCTGGCGCGCCGTCAACCAGGCCGGCTCCATGGCCTGGATGCCGAAGTCGCCGAAGGTGACGTCGCTGCCGCCCTTGGCCTTACCGCTCATCCGGCCCCGCTGCTGCTTGCGGTGCTTGACCTTCCTGGGCATCAACATGTCAGTCGACCTCCTTGCGGAAGTGCGGCGTCTCGTGGTGCTCGCGGGTCCGGCGCTCGATCTCCTCGTCCTCGCTGAGGATGCGCTCCAGCTCGTCCGGTACTGCGGGCGGGGCGGCGATGTCGGCGGCGGACCGGTCGACCAGGCCCTCGGGGATCTCCGTCTCGCCGGTGGAGTCGGGGTCGACGGTCACCACGCTGCCGGGCGCACCCTGTTCGGCGCGGCGGCGGCCTCCTCCGGCGGTGATCAGACGGCGGGGCGCATCGCCCCCCTGGCCCGACGTCTCGCCCACGGCCATGGCTGCCTCACGGGTGATCTTGTCCTCAGTGGAGATCTTGTAGGGGAGGATGTCCCCCTTGTAGATCCACACCTTCACCCCGATCCGGCCGAAGGTCGTCTTCGCCTCGCGGAAGCCGTAGTCGATGTCGGCCCGGAGGGTGTGCAGGGGGACCCGACCCTCCCGGTAGGACTCCTTGCGCGACATCTCGGAGCCACCCAGTCGGCCCGAGCACTGCACCCGAACACCGAGGGCGCCCGCCTTCTGCACGGTCTGGATCGACCGCTTCATGGCCCGGCGAAAGGCCACCCGTCGGGCCAGCTGGTCGCAGATCCCCTGGGCGATCAGGGCGGCGTCGAGCTCGGGCTGCTTGATCTCCTGGATGTTGAGCTGGATCCGGTTGTTCAGACCGGTGATCTCTTCGATCTTCTTCTTCAACCGGTCCGCCTCGGCACCCCGCCGGCCGATGACGATTCCCGGTCGGGCGGTGTGGATGTCCACGCGCAACCGATCACGGGTGCGTTCGATCTCGATTCGGCTGACGGCCGCCGACTCGAGCTGTGACATCAGGTAGTCACGGATCTCCCAGTCCTCGATCACGCAGTTCTGGTAGTTGCGCTCCTCGAACCAGCGCGACTTCCAATCGGTGGTCACGCCGAGTCGAAACCCGTAGGGGTTGACCTTCTGGCCCATTACTTGTCCTTCTCTCCGGCAGATCCGCCGTCTGTTTCGTCGTCTGCTCCGTCGCCGTCTGCTCCGTCGTCGGCGTCTGTCTCGTCGGTCGTGTCCGTCTCTTCTGCTTCGCCGGTGGCCTCTGACCCGTCGGTGGCTTCTGCCTCGTCGTCGCCCTCGGCATCGGGGCCCTCGCCGTCGAAGTCGGACTCCTCCAGCGGACCGGCCTCGGTCTCGGTGACCAGGTCGTCGGCGTGAACGGCATCCTCGGACCAGGCCTCGGCCCCGGTGTCATGATCTTCGGGCACCGTCGTCGACTCCGCCGTCTCCGCCCGCTGGCGGCGACGGGATCCGGCCACCCGGCGGGACCGCTGGGAGCCAGTGGCGGCCTGCTGGGCCCGGCGACGGGCAATCCGATCGTCGGGTAGCCGGCCGACGATCACGGTGATGTGCGACGTCCGCTTGCGGATCCGTGTGGCCCGCCCCCGGGCCCGAGGGCGCCAGCGCTTGAGGGTGCTGCCTTCGTCGGCGTAGCACGCCGACACGAACAGCTCCTCGGCGTCGAGCCCGTCGTTGTGGACGGCGTTGGCCACCGCCGACGCCAACACCTTGCCCACCGTGACGGCCGCCTCGCGGTCACCCAGCGAGAGGATCTCCGCAGCCCGGTCGACATCCTGGCCCCGGATCAGATCCAGCACCTGGCGCACCTTGGAGGCGGACATCCGGCTGTGGCGGAGGACGGCTCGGGTTCCCTCACGCTCGTTGGTCTTCGCTCCGGGCACGTCAGCGCCTCCCTGCCCGCTCTTGGCCGGCATGGAACTTGAACGTCCGGGTCGGTGCGAATTCCCCGAGCTTGTGACCGACCATGGACTCGGTCACGTATACCGGGATGTGCTTGCGACCGTCGTGGACGGCGATGGTGTGACCCACCATGTCCGGGATGATCGTGGAACGACGCGACCACGTCTTGATGACCTTCTTGTCCCCGGCCGCGTTGAGGGCATCCACCTTCTTCAACAGGTGGTCGTCGACGAACGGACCTTTTTTCAGGCTGCGAGGCATAGTCTGGCGTTCCCTCTGTCTTCCCTACCGCCGGGCACCGCGGGTGCGGCGCCTGCGGACGATCATCTTGTCGGAGTCCTTGTTGCGGGCCCGGGTGCGACCCTCGGGCTTGCCCCACGGAGACACCGGGTGGCGCCCACCGGACGTCTTGCCTTCGCCGCCACCCAGCGGGTGGTCGACCGGGTTCATGGCCACGCCCCGGGTCTGAGGCCGCTTGCCCTTCCAACGGTTCCGACCGGCCTTGCCGATCTTGATCAACTCGGCCTCGGAGTTGCCCACGATGCCCAGCGTGCCGCGGCAGTCGATGGGCACCCGGCGCATCTCGGTGGAGGGCAGGCGAAGGGTGGCGAAGGCCCCTTCCTTGGCCACCAGCTGCACGCTCATCCCGGCGCCGCGGGCCAGCTTGCCCCCGCCACCCGGTCGCAGTTCGACGTTGTGGATCACAGAGCCGACCGGGATGAACCGCAGCGGCAGTGCGTTCCCCGGCCGGATCTCTGCACCCTGTCCGGACTGGATGCGATCCCCCACCTGGACCTGGGCCGGAGCGAGGATGTAGCGCTTCTCGCCATCGAGGTAGTGGAGCAGTGCGATGCGGGCGTTGCGATTGGGGTCGTACTCGATGGCGGCCACCTGGGCCGGAACCCCATCCTTGTTCCGCTTGAAGTCGATGATCCGGTACTGCTGCTTGTGGCCGCCACCACGGTGGCGGCTGGTCTTGCGCCCGTGGCTGTTGCGGCCCCCGGTGGACGGCTTGGGGGCGAGCAGCGACTTTTCGGGACGGTCCCGGGTGATCTCGGCGAAGTCCGAGACGGTCTGGAAGCGGCGGCCGGCGCTGGTGGGTTTGCGTGCGCGAAGTGGCATGGTCTGGTCCCGGTCTCTCAGTTCTCGAAGAGGTCGATCGAGTCACCCTCGTGGAGGGTGACGATGGCCCGCTTGGTGTCGGGACGATGGCCGAGGCCGTTGGTCTTGCGGTTGCGCTTGGTCTTGCCCTTCCGGTTGAGGGTGTTGACGCTGGTCACCCGCACGCTGAAGGCCTGTTCCACGGCGTGGCGCACGTCGATCTTGGTCGCCGAAGGGTCCACGATGAACACATAGACGTTGTCGTCCATGAGCGAATAGGACTTCTCCGACACCACGGGCCGGATGAGCACGTTGTGGGGATCCCTCATGACCCGCTTCCTTCCTCGGTTTGGGCGCTGCCGGCGTCCGGCGATCCGCCTGTGACCTCCGGCGCGGCATCCGAGTCGGCGCCGGACCCTCCGGGCAGGGTCTCGTCGGTGAATACCACCCAGTCGTTGACCAGGATGTCGTAGGCATTCAACTCACCGGCGACGATGGTCTGGATCTCGGAGAGGTTGCCGAAGGACCGATCGGCGTAGCCGTCCTCCTCCCCCAGCACGACCAGGACCCGACCCGACAATCCCAGGGCATCCAGGGCGGCCAGGGCGGCCTTGGTGCTCGGCACGTCGAAGGTCCAGGCGTCGATCAGCGCCACCCGGCCCTGGGACGCCCGGTCCGACAACGCAGACCGGAGGGCCAGTTGAATCATCTTCTTCGGTGTCTTCTGGGCGTAGGACCGCGGCTTCGGGCCCAGGGCCACGCCACCGCCCACCCACTGGGGGGATCGGGTGGAGCCCTGTCGGGCCCGGCCGGTGCCCTTCTGCCGGAAGGGCTTGGCCCCGCCGCCGCGAACCTCGGCCCTGGTCTTCGTGGACTGGGTTCCCGACCGGGCCGCGGCCAACTGGGCCGTGACCACCTGATGGAGGACGGCCAGGTTGGGCTCGATGCCGAAGATCGACGGCTCGAGCACGACCTCGCCGAGGTCAGCGCCGTCACCCGACCGCCGGGTCACCGTTCGCTCCTGGGGCGCGGGGCGGAGGAACCGTCGGATCTGGGCGGGACTGGCGGTCTCGAGATCGATCGCCTCGCCGGTGGCACTGCTCATGACGTCCTCCCCCCTTTGACCAGGGGTGCCTTCACCGCGTCCCGGAGCACCACGATCCCGCCCCTCGGCCCGGGCACCGCCCCCTTGACCAGGATGAGCTCGCGCTCCGGGTCGGCCTGGACGATCTCGAGATTGAGGGTGGTCACCTGCTGGCCGCCCATCCGCCCGGCCATGCGGGTTCCCTTGAAGACCCGGGAGGGGGTGGCGCAGGCGCCGATCGAACCGGGCGAGCGGTGCTTCTTGTGGTTACCGTGCGAAGCGCCCTGGCCCTTGAAGTTGTGCCGTTTCATCCCCCCGGCGAATCCCTTGCCCTTGGACACGGCGATGGCGTCCACCAGTTCGCCGGCCTGGAGAAGGTCGGCGGTCAGTTCCTGGCCCACCTCGTAGTCGGAGGCGTCATCGAGGCGGAGCTCCACCAGGCGCCGCCCGGGATCGACTCCAGCCCTGTCGAAATGGCCCTGTTCCGGCTTGGTCAGCGTGGACGAGCGTCGATGGCCCCAGGTCACTTGGAGCGCGGCGTAGCCCTCATGCTCAGGCGTCTTGACCTGCACGATCCGGACCGGCGCCACGCGCACCACCGTCACCGGTATCGCCCGGTGCTGGTCGTCCCAGATCTGGGTCATTCCGACCTTCTCGCCCACGATCGCCTTGGTGGCCACTGGAGCTTCTCCGTCTCGACTCTTCGCTCTGATCGGTGCCGGCCGGCACCGATGGGTTACAACTGCTCAACCTGCTCTGCTGGACACGGACTCTGCCGGCCATAGCCGGTGCGTTCAACGGCATCGGCTTGCACGCAGACGCTCCGCTCGGAAGATCCCGAGCGGAGCGCTCGCCTGGTTTGGTCCGAGGTCCCCGCCGACAAGCCACGGGCGCTCAAACACGTCCTACTCACATGGAATGGCCCAAAATCGGGCCGACTGATCACTGTATACCAACTGGACCGGCGCTGACAACGGGGCCAAGCGTCGGGCTCGGGACCCGACCCGGCCTCCGAACCGGCTAGACGGTCTGGATCTTGATCTCGATATCCACCCCGGCCGGCAGGTCCAGCCTCTGGAGTGAGTCGACCGTCTTCGGGGTGTGCTCCACGATGTCGACCAGCCGCTTGTGCACCCGCATCTCGAAATGCTCCCGGCTGTCCTTGTACTTGTGGGGAGAGCGGATCACCGTATAGCGGTGCTTCTCCGTAGGCAGGGGCACCGGACCGAGCACCTTGGCCTGCGTCCGCAGGACGGTCTGCACGATCTTCTCGGTCGACTGATCGAGGATTTCGTGATCATAGGCCTTGAGGCGGATCCTGATCTTCTGGCGTGGGCCCTCTGCGGCCATGGGTACAGCGTCCTCTCGTGGGTGTCGTTCGGAAGGTCTGGACTAGGCCAGGATCTTGGTGACCCGACCGGAGGCCACCGTGCGTCCACCCTCACGGATGGCGAACCGCAGACCCTCGACCATGGCGATCGGCTTGCCCAGCTCCACCGTCATCTCCGTGTTGTCGCCGGGCATGACCATCTCGGTGCCGTCCGGCAGCGAGATGGTCCCGGTGACGTCGGTGGTCCGGAAGTAGAACTGCGGGCGATAGTTGGTGAAGAAGGGCTTGTGCCGCCCGCCCTCCTCCTTGTTCAGCACGTACACCGTGGCCTCGAACTTGGTGTGGGGGGTGATGGAGCCGGGCTTGCACAGCACCTGACCCCTCTCCACCTCCTCCTTCTTGGTCCCGCGCAACAGGGCCCCGATGTTGTCGCCGGCGCGTCCCTCGTCGAGCAGCTTGCGGAACATCTCGATGCCGGTGACGGTCGTCTTCTGGGTGTCCCGCAGGCCGACGATCTCCACTTCCTCGCCTACCTTGACGATCCCCTGCTCCACCTTGCCGGTGACCACGGTGCCGCGACCGGTGATCGACATGACGTCCTCGATCGACATGAGGAACGGCTTCTCCACGTCACGCTCGGGCTCGGGGATGTAGGTGTCCACCGCGCTCATCAGCTCGGTGATCTTCTCCGACCACTCGGCGTCGCCCTCCAGCGCCTTCAGCGCACTGACCCTGACGATGGGAGTGTCGTCGCCCGGGAACTCGTACTCGTTGAGGAGCTCGCGCACCTCGAGCTCGACCAGGTCGAGGAGCTCCTCGTCATCCACGGTGTCCGCCTTGTTGAGGGCGACCACGATGAAGGGCACGCCGACCTGGCGGGCCAGCAGCACGTGCTCGCGGGTCTGGGGCATGGGGCCGTCGGCCGCCGAGACCACGAGGATGGCCCCGTCCACCTGGGCGGCGCCGGTGATCATGTTCTTGATGTAGTCGGCGTGGCCCGGCATGTCGACGTGGGCATAGTGGCGATTCGGCGTCTCGTACTCCACATGGGCGATCGAGATGGTGATCCCGCGCTGCTTCTCCTCAGGCGCCTTGTCGATCTGGTCGAACGGCGTGAAATTCGTCGTCGGGTCGTTGTCGTGCAGCACCTTGGTGATGGCCGCGGTGAGCGTGGTCTTCCCGTGGTCGATGTGCCCCATCGTGCCCACGTTGACATGGGGCTTGTTCCGCTCGAATTTCTGCTTGGCCATAACTGGGGTAATGCTCCCTGATCTCGGGCGGTACCCCCTCGGGCCCGCCACGACGCAGGCGGGTGCCTGTCGTCATTCCTCGTGTATCGGTGGTCCTGCCTACTGCGTGTACTGGAACTGCGCTACTGGCTACTGCGCTCCGCGAACGGGTGGCTGCCGTCCCGACTACTCTCCGCGCGCCTTGGCGATGATCTCCTTGGCGATGGACTCAGGCACCTCGTTGTAGGCGTGGAATTGCATCGAGTACGTGGCCCGACCCTGAGTGCGCGAGCGCAGGTCGGTAGCGTAGCCGAACATGTCGCTCAGCGGTACCTGCGCCCTGACGATGTGGCTGTTCCCCCGCTGCTCCATGCCCTCGACCTTGCCCCGCCGTGAGGACAGGTCGCCGATCACGTCGCCCATGTAGTCCTCGGGTGTGGTCACCTCCACGGCCATCACCGGCTCCAGGAGCACCGGGTCGGCCAGGTTCGCCGCCTTCTTGATGGCCATGGAGCCGGCGATCTTGAAGGCCATCTCAGAGGAGTCCACGTCGTGGTAGGACCCGTAGGTCAGGGTCACCTTGATGTCCACCGTCGGGTACCCGGCCAGGACGCCCGAGGTGATCGACTCCCGGATGCCGGCGTCGACCGACGGGATGTACTCCTTGGGGATCACCCCACCGGTGATCTTGTCGACGAATTCATACCCGCCACCGGGCCCGGTGGGCTCGAGGGTGATGACCACGTGGCCGTACTGGCCCTTGCCACCGGTCTGGCGGATGTAGCGCAGCTCGACCTTCTCGACCTTCTTGCGCACCGTCTCGCGGTAGGCCACCTGGGGCTTGCCCACGTTGGCGTCGACGTTGAACTCCCGGAGCATCCTGTCGACGAGCACCTCGAGGTGGAGCTCGCCCATCCCGGAGATGACCGTCTGGCCCGTCTCCTCGTCGGACTGGACGCGGAAGGTCGGGTCCTCCTCGGACAACGAGTAGAGGGCCTTGGACAGTTTGTCCTGGTCGGCCTTGGTCTTCGGCTCCACGGCCACGTGGATGACCGGCTCGGGGAAGGTCAGCGACTCGAGGATGACCGGGTTGTCCGGGTCACACAGCGTGTCGCCGGTGGTGGTCTGTTTGAGACCCACGGCGGCCACGATGTCTCCAGAAAAGGTGGCGTCGAGGTCCTCACGGGTATTGGCATGCATCTGCAGGAGACGTCCGATCCGCTCCTTGCGATCCTTGGTCGAGTTGATCACGCCCGAGCCCTTGGTCAGCGTTCCGGAATAGACCCGCAGATAGGTGAGCTTGCCCACATAGGGGTCGGTCATGATCTTGAAGGCCAGGGCGGAGAAGGGGGCCGAGTCGTCGGCAGGGCGCTCCACGGTCACGCCCTCCTTGCGGGGGACGATGCCCATGGTCGGCGGGATGTCGAGCGGGCTCGGGAGATAGTCGACCACCGCATCGAGCATGGGCTGGACGCCCTTGTTCTTGAACGCCGAGCCGCACAGGATGGGCACGGCATGGTTACCCAGGGTGACCGTGCGGAGGGCCCGCTTCAGGTCCTCGGCGGTAATCTCCTCGTCAACCAGGTACTTCTCCATGATGGTGTCGTCGTGGTTGGAGACGACGTCAATGAGTTGGTGTCGGGCCTCTTCGGCCAGGGCTTTCATGTCGGCCGGGATCTCCTCCTCGGTCCACTCCTCGCCCATCCCATCGTCCCAGACCAGGGCGCGCATCTCGACCAGGTCCACCACACCCCGGAACCCACCCTCTGATCCGATCGGCAGTTGGATCACGGCCGTCACCGCGTCGAGGCGGTCCTTGATCATCTCGACGCACTGGTCGAAGTTGGCACCGGTCCGGTCCATCTTGTTGATGAAGCAGATCCGGGGGACCTCGTACTTGTCGGCCTGGCGCCACACCGTCTCCGTCTGGGGCTCGACGCCGGCCACGGCGTCGAAGACCGCCACCGCACCGTCGAGCACCCGGAGCGAACGCTCCACCTCCACGGTGAAGTCCACGTGACCAGGGGTGTCGATGATGTTGATCAGGTTGTCGTGCCACAGACAGGTGGTGGCAGCCGAGGTGATGGTGATCCCTCGCTCTTGCTCCTGGACCATCCAGTCCATGGTGGCGGCGCCCTCGTGGACCTCGCCGATCTTGTAGTTCTTCCCCGTGTAGTAGAGGATCCGCTCGGTCGTGGTGGTCTTGCCCGCGTCGATGTGGGCCATGATCCCGATGTTGCGGGTTTTGGCTATGGGGTGGTGGCGGGTGGTGGCTTCAGCCATGATTGTTCAGCTCTCGGGTAGTGCGTGTAGATCGGGCTCACTGCCAGAATAAGGGCCGCAACGGCCCGTTCCTACCAGCGGTAGTGAGCGAAGGCCTTGTTCGACTCGGCCATCTTGTGGAGGTCCTCACGGCGCTTGGCCGCGGCACCGATCCCGTTGGCGGCGTCGCGGATCTCGTTCGAGAGGCGCTCGGCCATGGTCTTCTCCCGGCGCTGCTGGGAGTAGCCGACCAGCCACCTGATGGACAGCGTGGTGGCCCGGCGGGGGCGGACCTCGACCGGCACCTGATAGGTGGCGCCACCGACCCGGCGGCTCCGGACCTCGAGCTCGGGTCGGGTGTTCTCCACGGCCTTCTTCAGGACCGCCACCGGGTCGTTGCCGGACTTCTCCGCAACATCGGCGAGGGCGTCGTAGACGATGCGCTCGGCCAGGGTGCGCTTGCCCCGGCTCAGCACACGGTTGACCACCTGGGTGACCAGCACCGAGTGGTAGACGGGGTCAGGAATGAGCTCACGACGAACGGCGGGACCTTTGCGGGGCACGTCAGGACTCCTTCTTGGCGCCGTAGCGACTACGGGCTTGGTTCCGCTCGCGAACCCCCGATGCATCCAGGGCTCCCCGGATGACCTTGTACCGGACCCCTGGGAGGTCCTTCACCCGGCCGCCGCGCACCAGCACGATCGAGTGCTCCTGGAGGTTGTGGCCCTCGCCCGGGATGTAGGCGGTCACCTCGAGCCCGCTGGTGAGGCGGACCCTGGCCACCTTGCGGAGCGCCGAGTTCGGCTTCTTCGGGGTGTGGGTGTAGACGCGGGTGCACACGCCCCGGCGCTGGGGCGCCCCCCGGAGGGCCGGGGTCTTCGACTTGGTCGGCTTGGTAGCCCGGCCTTTGCGGACGAGCTGGGAAATCGTGGGCACGCGTTACCTCTGCGCTAGGAACTTCGGGGATACTTCAGGACTGAATCGGATGTGCTGCTGGCATAGCAGAACGCACTCTGGGCGCGCAGCCGCGAACGGTCAATGCTACGGCATGGGTGCCTGCCGGGCAAGCGCGGGGATGACCCGGCCGCCTACCGGAGTTCGACGGCACGGGCCCGCCGAACCGGACCCGCGGCCCGCGGCGACCCCGGCACGTCAGGCTCCGGCTTCGACGGGGCCGTCGGTGGCGGCGGCACCCTCGGGTCCCCCGAAGGCCGGCGACCCCTCGGCCAGGTCCTCGGCCGACGGGATCGTGCCCAACCAACTGGCATCGATGTCCGAGCTGAAGCCACCCAACGAGGCGTCGCCGCCCGTGTCCCGCAACCAGGCGGCGAGATCCTCTGTCCCGGCATCCCCTTCGGATCCCAGCGCCCAGAACGGCATGGCCTCGGCGCCGGGCATCTCCAGCTTGATGTCGCGGTAGCGCTCCATTCCTGAGCCGGCCGGGATGAGCTTGCCGATGATGATGTTCTCCTTGAGCCCGTACAGCTGATCCGACTTGCCCTCGATGGCCGCCTCGGTGAGCACGCGCGTGGTCTCTTGGAACGAAGCCGCCGACAGCCAGCTCTCGGTGGCCAGCGAGGCCTTGGTGATCCCCATCAGCTCTGGACGACCCTCGGCGGGGCGCTTCCCGTCCTGCACCAGCTGCCGGTTCACCTCCGCATAGGCGCGGTTGTCGACCCGCTCGCCGGGCAGGAAGGCGGCGTCTCCCGGCTCGGCCACCAGCACCCGGCGGAGCATCTGGCGCACGATGAGCTCGATGTGCTTGTCGTGGATGGAGACACCCTGGTCGCGGTAGACCTTCTGGACCTCTTCGACCAGATACTGCTGCGTCTCGCGGATCCCCTTGACCTCCAGCAGCTCCTTGGGGTCCTTCGGGCCCTCGACCAGCGCATCGCCCGCTCCGACCTCTTGGCCGTCGACCACCTCCAGGTGGGCCCGCTGGGCCACCAGCACGGTGTGCTCTTCGCCGTCGTCGGCGGCCACGGTGATGTGGCGGCCGGACTCGTCCTCTTCCACCCGGACGACGCCGGAGTGACGGGCCAGGACGGCAGCTCCCTTGGGGGTCCGCGCCTCGAACAGCTCGACCACCCGCGGCAGGCCGTGGGTGATGTCCTCACCGACGATTCCGCCGGTGTGGAAGGTCCGCATGGTCAGCTGCGTGCCGGGCTCGCCGATGGACTGGGCGGCGATGACGCCGACGGCCTCGCCGAGCTCGATCATCTCGCCGGTGGCCAGCGACTCGCCATAGCAGGCGACACAGATCCCCTGCTCGGCTTCGCAGGTCAGCACGGAGCGGACCCGGACCCTGTCGACGGACGGGTCGTCGCGGAGCCGGGACACCTGCTCCTCGGTGAGGACCGAGCCGGCCTCGATCTTCGACTTGTCCGACAACGTGATCGCCTCGACGCTGATCCGACCGTTGAGCCGTGTCTCGAGATAGGAGCGCTTGCCGGGACCGTCGGGAACGACGCCCTCGATCCAGATGCCGCGGACCGAGCCGCAGTCGTCCTCACGGACGATGAGCTCCTGGGCCACGTCGACCAGCCGGCGGGTCAGGTAACCCGAGTCGGCGGTCCGCAGGGCGGTGTCGGCCAGTCCCTTGCGGGCGCCGTGGGTCGAGATGAAGTACTCGAGCACCGAGAGGCCCTCGCGGAACGAGGACTTGATCGGCCGCGGGATCATCTCACCCCGCGGGTTGGAGACCAGGCCCTTCATGCCGGCAATCTGGCGGATCTGCTGGCTGTTCCCTCGGGCACCGGAATCGACCATCATGTCGATCGGGTTGAAGGCGATGCTGGACAGCGACTTCTCCATGGCCTTTCCGACCTCGGAGTTGGCCGACGTCCAGATCTCGATCTCCTTCTGGCGACGCTCGTCGTCGGTGATGATGCCCCGCTTGAACTGGGCCTCGGCCTTCTCGGCCTCCTTCTCGTACCGGTCGAGGATGGCCTGCTTGTCCGGCGGGGTGACGACATCGCTGATGGAGATGGTCAGACCGGACTGGGCGCCGTAGCGGAAGCCGAGGTCCTTGATCCGATCGAGGCTGGCCGCCACCTCCCCCTTGGAGAAGCCGGCGGCCACTTCTTCCACGATGGTGCCGATGGCGGTGTTCCGCTTGCCCACGATGTCGTTGATGTACCGGTAGCCGTCGGGCAGCGCGGTGTTGAAGAAGAGCCGGCCGGCAGTGGTGGTGATCTCCACCCGCTCGTCCCCGCCCTCGTCGCTCAGGTTGCCGTCGGCATCGGCCTCGGCCCCGTTGGCCAGGGCGATCGACCGGGCCAGGTGCGAACCCGCCTCGGGGCGCACGACGATCTTGGCCTGCAGGTCGATGTCCCCACCATCGAAGGCCGTCTCCACCTCGTAGGCATGGCGGAAGACGCGGCCTTCGCCCTTGGCCCCGTCAACCGGCAGCGTGAGGTAGTAGATGCCGAAGACCATGTCCTGGGTGGGCACGGTGATCGGACGACCGGTGGCCGGCGAGAGGATGTTGTTGGCCGACAGCATGAGCACCCGGGCCTCGGCCTGGGCCTCGGCGGACAGGGGCAGGTGGACAGCCATCTGGTCGCCGTCGAAGTCGGCGTTGAAGGCGGTGCACACCAGCGGGTGGACCTGGATGGCCTTCCCCTCCACCAGGACGGGCTCGAAGGCCTGGATGCCCAGGCGGTGGAGTGTCGGGGCCCGGTTCAACAGCACCGGGTGTTCCTTGATCACTCCCTCGAGCACGTCCCACACCTGGGGACGACGGCGCTCGACCATGCGCTTGGCCGACTTGATGTTCTGCGCGTACTCGGCATCGACCAGCCGCTTCATGACGAAGGGCTTGAACAGCTCGAGGGCCATGAGCTTGGGCAGCCCGCACTGATGGAGCTGGAGGGTCGGGCCGATCACGATGACCGAACGTCCCGAGTAGTCCACCCGCTTGCCCAGCAGGTTCTGGCGGAACCGGCCCTGCTTCCCCTTCAGCATGTCCGAGAGACTCTTGAGGGGCCGGTTGCCGGGTCCGGTGACCGGGCGACCGCGCCGGCCGTTGTCGAAGAGGGCATCCACTGCCTCTTGCAACATGCGCTTCTCGTTGTTGATGATGATCTCGGGAGCACCCAGGTCGAGCAGCCTCTTCAGCCGGTTGTTCCGGTTGATGACGCGGCGATAGAGATCGTTGAGGTCCGAGGTGGCGAAGCGGCCGCCGTCGAGCTGCACCATGGGACGCAGGTCGGGCGGGATGACCGGGACGGAGTCGAGGATCATGGCCCTCGGGTCGTTGACCCGGCGCCCGTTGTCGTCCCGGCGGTTGAAGGCGGTGACGATCTTCAGGCGCTTGATGACCTTCTGGCGGCGCTGGGCCGACAGGGGCTTGCGCCCGTCGGCGGCGTCGATCATCTCGCGCAGCTTGATCTCCTCGGCATCGAGGTCGATCCGGTCGATCAGCCGGGAGATGGTCTCCGCGCCCATGCCGCCCTCGAAGTAGTCCTCGTAGCGGATGCGGAGCTCGCGCCAGAGCATCTCGTCCTCGAGGATCTTGCGGGAGTGGAGGCTCTTGAACTCGTCGAAGGCCCGCTGGGCCAGTTCGATCTCGCTCTGGTAGCGCTCCCGGGTGCTGGCGATCTCCTTTTCGACGTTGCGCTGACGCGCCTTGATCTCAGCGTCCTTGGCCCCGGACTTCTCGAGCTCGGCCAGCTCCCCTTCGAGGGTCTTGAAGCGGCGGTCGATCTCGAGGTCCCGCTTCTTCTCGATGTCGGCGATCTCCACCCGGAGCTCGGCCTCGAGGTCGGGCAGGTCTTCGTGACGCTTGGCGTCATCGACCCAGGTCACAAGGTTGGCCGCGAAGTAGATGACCTTTTCCAGCTGCTTGGCCTTCAGCTCCTCGCGGGCCTCGGTGCCCATGAGCAGGTAGGCCAGCCAGCTGCGCGTGCCGCGTAGGTACCAGATGTGCACGACGGGGGCGGCCAGCTCGATGTGTCCCATGCGCTCGCGGCGCACCTTGGACCGGGTGACCTCCACGCCACAGCGCTCACAGATGATGCCCCGGAAGCGGACCCGCTTGTACTTGCCGCAGTAGCACTCCCAGTCCTTGGTGGGACCGAAGATCTTCTCGCAGAAGAGGCCGTCCTTCTCCGGACGCAGAGTGCGGTAGTTGATGGTCTCGGGCTTCTTCACCTCGCCGTTCGACCACCCCCGGATGGAGTCGGCGGTGGCCAGACCGATCCTCAGCTGATCGAAGTCATTGACATCCAACATCAGAATCCCCTTTCCGCGGCACGTCGTGCATCTTCCTCGTCCGACCCACGCTCGGGCCGGCTGATGTCGATGCCCAGTTCCTCGGCCGTGCGGAACACGTCCTCGTCCAGCTCTCGCATCTCGATCTCTTCTCCACCCGGTGCCAGGACCTCCACGTCGAGGCACAGGGACTGCATTTCCTTGATCAGCACCTTGAAGCTCTCGGGGATCCCCGGCTCGGGGATGTTCTCGCCCTTGACGATGGCCTCGTAGACCTTGACCCGGCCGAGCACATCGTCCGACTTGATGGTCAGGAGCTCCTGGAGGGCGTAGGCGGCACCGAATGCCTCCAGGGCCCACACCTCCATCTCCCCGAATCGCTGCCCGCCGAACTGAGCCTTGCCCCCCAGTGGCTGCTGGGTGATCATCGAGTACGGGCCGGTCGAGCGGGCGTGGATCTTGTCGTCCACCAGGTGGTGGAGCTTCAGGATGTACACATAGCCCACGGAGATCGGGTTGTCGTACTTCTCACCGGTCCGGCCGTTGTACAGGGTCGACTTGCCGTCATCGGACACCTGCACGGCACCGTCGGCGCCGTCGGGGTTGAGGCGACGGAAGATCTGCTGGATGGTCGGGTGGCGCCCGGCGTCGGTCTCCTCGTCCCAGTGGGCTCCGTCGAACACCGGAGTGGACACCCACACCGCAGGATCAGTGCGGGGACGGGTCTTCGTCTCCGTGCCCCGCAACGGCGGGCGCGCCACTTCACCGGCGCCTTCCCACCCCCAGCGGGCGGCGTAGCCGAGATGCGACTCGAGCACCTGGCCCACGTTCATCCGGCTGGGAACGCCCAGCGGATTCAGGATGATGTCGACCGGGGTCCCGTCGGCCTGGAAGGGCATGTCCTCGATGGGGAGGATCTTGGAGATGACGCCCTTGTTGCCGTGCCGACCCGCCAGCTTGTCGCCTTCGGAGATCTTGCGCTTCTGGGCGACATAGACCCGGACCAGCTGCTCGACCCCCGGAGGGAGCTCGTGCGCATCGTCACGCGAGAACACCCGCACGTCGATGACCGTCCCCTGCTCACCATGCGGCACCTTCAACGAGGTGTCGCGAACCTCCCGGGCCTTCTCGCCGAAGATGGCCCGGAGGAGCCGCTCCTCGGGGGTCTGCTCGGTCTCACCCTTGGGTGTGACCTTGCCCACCAGCACGTCCCCGGGTCCGACCTCGGCCCCGATGCGGATGATGCCGCGTTCGTCGAGGTCGGCGAGGATCTCCTCGGACAGGTTGGGGATGTCCCGGGTGATCTCCTCGGCCCCCAGCTTGGTGTCGCGGGCATCCACCTCGTGCTCCTCGATGTGGATGGAGGTGAGCACGTCGTCCTTGACCAGGCGCTCCGACAGGATGATGGCGTCCTCGTAGTTGTAGCCCTCCCAGGGCATGAAGGCCACCAGGAGGTTCTTGCCCAGGGCCAGCTCACCGTTGTGGGTTGCCGGGCCGTCCGCCAGCACGTCGCCGGACGAGACCTTCTGCCCCTCCTCCACAATGACCTTCTGGTTGATGGCAGTGTTCTGGTTGGACCGGCGGAACTTGGCCAGGCGGTAGACCTTCTTGCCCAGCACCTCGCCGGCGCGATCCTTGGCCCCGGCCTTGTATTCGACGGTGATCTGGTCACCGGAGACGTCGATCACGGCACCGTCCCCCTCGGCCAGCACCACATCGCCGGCGTCCCGGGCGGCACGGGCCTCGACCCCGGTGCCGATATAGGGAGCCTCGGGCACCACCAGCGGCACGGCCTGCTTCTGCATGTTGGCGCCCATGAGGGCCCGGTTGGCGTCGTCGTGCTCGACGAAGGGGATGAGGGCGGTCGACACCGACACGATCTGCTTCGGCGACACGTCCATCAGGTCGACCTCGACCGGAGGCACGAAGTCGATCTCCGAGGTGGTGCCGTAGGAGGTGGTGGTGGCACCGACCCGCACGCCGGTCCCTTGAGGACCGCGTCGGACCAGGACCCTCTCCTCGGTGAACCGGCCCTTGTCGTCCAGAGCCGCTGAGGCCTGGGCGATGACGTGTTCCTCTTCCTCGTCGGCGGCCAGGTAGGTGATCTCCTTGGTCACCTGGCCGTTGACGACCTTGCGATAGGGGGTTTCGATGAATCCGTACTCGTTGACCCGGGCGTAGGTGGCCAACGAGCCGATCAGGCCGATGTTCGGGCCCTCGGGGGTCTCGATGGGGCACATGCGTCCGTAGTGGGAGGTGTGCACGTCACGCACCTCGAAACCGGCCCGCTCACGGGACAGGCCGCCAGGCCCGAGGGCCGACAGGCGGCGCTTGTGAGCCAGCCCGGAAAGTGGGTTGTTCTGGTCCATGAACTGGCTCAGCTGGCTGGTGCCGAAGAACTCCTTCACCGCCGCCACCACGGGCCGAATGTTGATCAGGGTCTGAGGGGTGATCGCCTCGACGTCCTGCGTCGTCATCCGCTCGCGCACCACACGCTCCATGCGGGAGAGCCCCACCCGGACCTGGTTCTGGATGAGCTCGCCGACCGACCGGATGCGTCGGTTGGCGAAGTGGTCCTGATCGTCGATCCGGTAGGTCGACTCACCGTCGGCCATGTGCTTGGCCAGATGGAGCATGTAGGTGGAGGAGGCCAGGATCTCCGACGGGCTGAGCACGCCCTGCGTCGGCGAAGGGCGCTCGAGGTCGATCTTCAAGAGGTCCGAGATGCGCTCGATCTCCGGCCCGAGCTTCCGGTTCAGCTTGTAGCGGCCGACACGGGTCAGGTCGTAGCGCTTCGGGTTGAAGAAGGCGTTCTCGAAGTACTGGCGGGCGGCCTCGACGGAGAGGGGCTCACCGGGACGGGCCCGCTTGTAGATCTCGAGCAGTGCCTCCTCGCGGGTGGGCGCCAGGTTCTGCTCCTTCTCCCACTGTCCCTCGAGGAAGTCGAAGTGGCGGACGAACCGCTCGAGGAACGCAGGGTCCTCGTAGCCGAGGGCGCGTAGCAGCACGAAGAGGGAGAGCCGGCGCTTGCGGGCCACCCGGCATCCGGCGGTGACGTCCTTGGACGGCTTGGCCTCGACATCGAACTCGATCCATTCGCCCCGATAGGGGTGGATGGTGCCGGTGAACACGGTTTTGGCATCGCGTCCAGGCTGGAAGATGACCCCCGGTGAGCGAACCAACTGGCTCACCACGACACGCTCGGTGCCATTGACGATGAAGGTCCCCTTGTCGGTCATCACCGGGAAGTCCCCCATGAAGACCGTCTGCTCCTTGATCTCGCCGGTGCCGGCGTTCATGAACCTGGCGCGCACGAACACGGGCGCGGCGTAGGTCATGTCCTTTTCCTTGCACTCCTCGACCGAGAACTTCGGCGGCGGTCGGAGGTCCGGGTCGGTCGGATCGAATTCCAGCTCGAGACTCAGCTGGCCGGTGAAGTCCTCGATCGGACTGATGTCGTTGAAGGTCTCGGCGAGGCCCCGGTCCAGAAACCACTGGAACGAGTCACGCTGGATGGCGACGAGGTCTGGCAACGGCAGGGCCTCATCGATGTTGGCAAATGAAAAACGTTCCGGGCTATTGGACCGTGTAGGCAACGGCCTACTCCTCCCAGTTGCATGGTGAATGGGAAACGACAGGGGTGCTACGGACACTCACTTCATGAAGCGGCATTGACGGGACTGCGAGACACATTTCGGGGAATCTGAGGGGTCGACGACTACCGCCGGAGCAGTCGTTGGGGGCGCCAGGGCGCGCGTCAATCAGCCAAAATACTGAGGAAGGCAGAAGGAGCAGGCACGGCAACCAGTTATCCTAACCGGAAGCGCACAGAATCACAAGCCCAAGGGCAGAAATCCCCGATCTAGGTGGCTGGTGTCTTATGGGGTGAAGGTTCCGCTGACCAGCGGCTGAGGAG
>JADMIJ010000283.1 GCA_015478655.1 Acidimicrobiales bacterium
CACGACCCGCTCGGCGCGCAGGCCGAGCTGTTTCCTGAGTAGCGCGATGCCAACAGAGGAACGAGCAATGAGCCTCGTGGGCCGATGGAGGATCGCGGAGATGGACCCCTGGGACTCGGAGGACATCGACCTCAGCAACAGTTGGCCGGCTGGTCCTCGCGCTCGATGCGGCCCTGGCCAAGCCCGAAAAGGCTCGGCCTCGTTCTTCACGGTCGCTCGCTGTTCCTGGTTGCTGAGCGCGCGCCGATCGTTGCGTTGGCCAACCGCACCCGCAGGCCGTCGTCAAGAGATCGGCGACTCTTCGACCATCTGCCTGAACGCCGTGTTCAGTCAGGGTGTCCGCGCCAAGCGTCGAAGCCGGCGACCGGAATCCGGATGATGCGCGGAGAGACGCGGAGGGCAGCCAGCTCGTCCCGATGGATGAGGTCGAGCACAGCGTCATCACGGATACGCAGGATTTCGGCGACTTCCCTGGCGTGTAGTAGGGCCGATCCGTTCGAGCCTACTGTCATCGGTACCGCGACGATACCGCCTGCACCGCCCTGTTCAACGGCGCTGTCCGGCAGCATCACGCGTCGCTGGTCTGCTGCCATGCTTCGCCCGTTCGCCGCGGCCGATGCGGCGCTGAGCGGAGACCCCATGGTGCACATCGTCGTCGTCAACCGGATCACGCTGACCGTCCCCGTCGAGGAGGTGGTGGCCGACATCGAGCGCGAGCTGCCGCCGATCTTCGCGGGTCTCGAGGGCTTCGTCGGCCAGTCGATCGTCAAAACCGGCCCGCAGGAGCTTGTGGTCATCGGCCGCTGGGCCTCGCCGGAGGCGGCGGCCAACGGCGCCGCGGTCATCGGGCCGGGCGCCTTCAACACCTGGGTCGCGCCCCGCGCCACGGGACAGGACCGCATGGTGGGACCGGTAGTGAGCGACATCGGCTGGGGCAGCTGACTCCCGCTGGCGGCCACCACACCGAGCCGGCTCCGGCCCCCGGCACGTTCCGGCGTCCGCGCGCGTTGGCGGATCGTGAACGACCGGGGACGCGCGTGCGTGTCGGAGGCCAGGAAGCCTACGACACCCGCAGTCGACGCAACGCTGCGGCTCCCTCCCGTCACGCGCGCTGTCTGGCGTGAAGGGGGCGCCCCGCTGCAGGGTGGACCCAGGTGGGAATCGAGCGACCCAAGGCGGTCAGGGTGGGTGAGTGGAAGATGGAGCGGGAGACGGGATTCGAACCCGCGACATTCTGCTTGGGAAGCAGACACT
>JADMIJ010000284.1 GCA_015478655.1 Acidimicrobiales bacterium
GTTGCTCGCGTCAGGGGGAGGTCAGGGCGCCCACGGATGTGTCAGTAGAGCCCGAAATGATGCTCTGACCATCGACCTCTTCGTTCCCCTACTTGAAGGTTTGGATGGATCCAAGGCTCCGGACCTCCCTTCTCACTCTCAGAAGATCGCTGGTCAGAGGTGCCCTCTGACACCCGAATCCGTGGCTCTAGAACCACAGGGGTCACAACCCGCCTGCCATCGGGATTGGCGAGAGGCAACACTTGTTGACAAGTCCCTAAAGCCGGGTCCCGCATGGGTCGAAACACTCAGGGTGAGACGTTCCGGTGGCGCGCCTCCACGCCCAAGGCTTGCCGCAACCGCGGTTGGGCTGCTGGTGGCTGTCCTTGCCGTTCCGATCCAGGCGGGTGCCGCCGGGCTTTTCAAGGGCAGCGCCACCGGAGCCGAAGCCATCACCAGTGGCAAATGGGCAGCAACCCTCAGCACCACGTCGATGACCTTCACCACCAACAGCAACCAGACCTCGACGGTCACCAACACCGGAACGGTGGTCTTGGTGGGCGTCAGCTACAAGGTCACTATCTCCAATCCGGTGTCTGGATCACCGACCTTCAATCTCTTCGTGTGCGGGGTCGCATGGTCAAGTGGTAAATGCAGTGGTGGGGCCGGCACTGCAGTGGGGGGTACTTTCTTCAAGAACTCGACGACGACGGTCAGTTCAGCTGTGGTACCGGCCGTCGGGGGCCATGTGTACCTACAGGTCGAGCCAGCCTTGGAAACCTCCTCAACGACCGTGACGCTGGGCACCTCGATCACCTCGGCGACTCAGTTGCGGGCAGCGATTCACACGAACCAGTAGTATTCTGCGCTGCCAGGTCGCTGCCCCGGTGTTGCCCCGTTCCAAACGAGGCTCATCTGTGCAAGCGAAGCAAGCGGCGTGCCCGAGCGAGCGTTCAAGATCCTCCGATCTGAAGCAAGCGCGACGCCGATGTCGCGTCGGCTTGGAGCTCTCTGGAGGTGGAGGCTCACCCAGTGCGACGTCTCCCCTGATAACCCCCTCAAGCTCCGGTGAACACCAATTGTTCAGTTCGCCGTGGGGGTCATGCCCACGATGGGCCGGTTGAGATTGGAGGACCCGGTGGAGCCGAAGAAGCCGGCGTCCCCGAAGCTGAAGATCCCACCGTCGGACGCCACCATCCAGTAGCCCCTCCCGTCCGGCGTGGGGGTCATGCCCACGATGGGCCGGTTGAGATTGGAGGACCCGGTGGAGCCG
>JADMIJ010000285.1 GCA_015478655.1 Acidimicrobiales bacterium
AGGTGGTCCCATGCTGCTGGCAACGGGGTGGTCCCATAAGACTGGCAAGCGACAGCGGCCCAATGACCGCAGTCCGCCGGATCCTGTCCGTTCTTGTTTTCGCCAGCGTTGGAGTGGTGGCAACCACCGCCCACGCTGATGCTGCCCCGCCTCGGTCCACACCTGGCTATTGGCTGGCTGGTGCTGACGGCGGCGTCTTCTCCTTCGACGCCCCGTTCTATGGCTCCGGTGTAGGGGCTCCGGGCCCATGCGCCTTCAATCTCCCACCACCGAGCAATCTCCTTGAAACAATGGGGTGTGCGGCCATCGCTTCGACGCCAGGCGGGAATGGCTACTGGCTCGTCAACTCCTTCCGGTCTGCCACGGCGTTCGGCCAGGCTGGTCAAGCCCTCCAGGCCGGCTGCACCAGCTTGAACGGGGCAGCGGGATATTGGACTGGGATCGCCTCGTCGCCTACCGGAAACGGATTCTTCGTTGCGAGCTCGAACGGAGCCGTTGCGGGGTGCGGAGATGCCGTTCCTTTCGGTGGAATCATGGTCCCCGTCGGTGCACCGGCAGTGGTGGGGATCGCCGCTACTCCCGACGGCAAGGGGTACTGGCTGGCTGCGTCGGACGGCGGGGTCTTCTCCTTCGGCGATGCCCAGTTCTACGGATCGCTGGGTGGGATGCGGCTGAACTTACCGGTGGCGGGGATCGCAGCCACGCCCGACGGCAAGGGCTACTGGCTGACTGCGTCGGACGGCGGGGTCTTCTCGTTTGGCGATGCCCAGTTCCACGGGTCGATGGGCGGGACACAGATCAACGGACTCGTGGTGGGCATCGCAGCCACCCCCGACGGCAAGGGGTACTGGCTGGCTGCGTCGGACGGCGGGGTCTTCTCTTTCGGCGATGCTCCGTTCGAGGGATCGATGGGCGGGAAGCCCATGAATGCGGCGGTCGTAGGCATCGCTACCTTCGGGTCTTCCGTTCCCGGCTGATCCAGCCTGGCATTCTCCGGCCCGCTCCCAATTTGGCAGGGGCGATGGCGTTCGATCAGCAGGAGGATATGGGTAACCCCTGATCGGCAGATCATGACCACCTAAATTTAGTGCGGTGTGGGACTGGGGTGTAGCGGACATGGCCGCCTCCCCCTGAGCCGCAGGCAGTCAGCAAGAGGGCCATGATCACCAGGATGAGGGGTGTCTTCATCGGGTTAGCCTCGAAAATTCGTCCCGCCCCTGATCCGGTGGTGTCCGCGTCCGCGGAA
>JADMIJ010000286.1 GCA_015478655.1 Acidimicrobiales bacterium
ATCCGAAGGGTCGCCTTCGGGTGGCCGGTGTGGATGTCGTGGATCTCGCCGAGGAGTACGGCACGCCCCTGTTCGTCTATGACGAAGCCCACCTTCGGGAACGGTGCCGGGAAGCGGTGGCGGTGTGGGGAGAAGGAGTGGCTTACGGCACCAAGGCCTTCCTGTGCGTGGCCATGGCCAAGCTGGCCTACGAAGAGGGAATGTGCCTGGACGTCTCCACCGGAGGCGAGCTCCACGTCGCGTTGGCCGCCGGTGTCGCCGCCGATCGGCTGGTGCTTCACGGAAACAACAAGTCCGAGTCCGAGCTGGCCGCGGCTCTGGCCGTCGGGGTGGGTCGGATCGTCATCGATTCCTTCGACGAGATCGACCGCATCGAGCGATTGCTGGCCGAGCCATCCATGATCGGAACGCTCACCGGGCCACCCAAGGTGCTGGCCCGGGTGACGCCGGGTGTCGAGGTCCACACCCACGAATTCGTCCGCACCGGCCAGGAGGACTCCAAGTTCGGGTTCGGACTGGCCTCGGGAGCGGCATTGGAGGCCATCACCCGGCTGCGGCGCCTCGACGCCGAGGGAACTATCGAATTCGTAGGACTCCACGCCCACATCGGCAGTCAAGTATTCGCGGTGGATGCCTTCGTGCAGGCCATCCAGGTCATCGCCGACTTCTTTGCCCCGTTGGGTCTCTCCGAGCTGGTGGTGGGCGGCGGTCTGGGGGTCGCCTATGTGAGCGGCGAGGAAGCACCGCCGATGGCCGACTGGGCGGAGTCGGTCCGCCGAGCCTGCCGGGAGACCGGGATCTCTGATTCCGTGCGGGTGACCGCTGAGCCCGGCCGGTCCATCGTGGCCACGGCCGGGATGACGCTCTACCGAGTGGGGACGATCAAGGACGTGCCCGGCTACCGCACCTACGTGTCGATCGACGGGGGCATGAGCGACAACCCGCGGCCCGTTCTCTACGGCAGCGGCTACGAGGCGTTCTTGCCGCGGGCGACCGACGCCGATCGGACCCGTCCGATCAGGCTGGTGGGGAAGCACTGCGAGTCCGGCGACGTCGTCATCTCGGAGGGCTACGTACCCGCCGACCTCGCCGTGGGCGACATCGTGGTCACCCCGGTGACCGGGGCCTACGGGCATTCGATGGCCTCGAATTACAACAAGGTTCCCCGAGCGGCCGTGGTGTTCGTGGCCGACGGTGAGTCTCGATTGGTCGTGCGGCGCGAGACGTTCGACGACCTCCTCCGC
>JADMIJ010000287.1 GCA_015478655.1 Acidimicrobiales bacterium
TCTCTATGCCGTAACCGTCCCTTTCACCGGGGGAAACACCCGTTTCGCCAACGCCGCCGCTATCTACGAGGCTCTGCCCGAGCGGATCCGGACCCGGCTCGACGGACTCGAGGCCGAGAACGCCTACGAGTACTCGGCGACGACGCAGATGGTGGGCGAGGGCGAAGAGGTGGCCTCGCAGGTGCACCCCATGGTGATCCGGCATCCCGTCACCGGCGTGCCATCGCTGTTCGTCAGTCCTCTCATGACGCGGAGGGTCGTGGGGGTGTCCGAAGAGGAGAGCCAGCAGCTTCTCGGGGAACTCCGCCTGGTCCTCGAACGCGACGAGTTCGTCTACGAGCACCACTGGCAGGTCGGCGACCTGGTGCTCTGGGACAACCGCTGTGTACTTCACGCCCGGACCGACTTCGATCCCGCCGAGGCTCGCATCTTGAGAAGGGTGAGCCTGGCCGGACAGGGGGCCCCGCAGGCCTACGCGTTGTCGGCCCGGTGACCGGTTCGACGCGCGCTGCCGTCCTTCGCCGGTACGGGCATCCTCCGGTGGTGGAGGAGGTCGAGGTGCCCGAGCTGGTTCCCGGTGCGGTGTTGGTTCGAGTGGCGGCGTCGACTGTGTGCGGCACCGACGTCCACATCGCCGACGGCCATCTGTCGTTCGCTTCGAAGTTGCCCGTCATCCTCGGCCACGAGATCATCGGAGAAGTTCAGTCGTCGGCACGCGACACCGACGCTCTGGGTGAGCCCCTCCGCCCGGGTGACAGGGTGGCGTGGGCCTACGCCTGGTGCGGCCACTGCTACTGGTGCGCGGTGGCCAAGGAGCCGACTCTCTGTCCCGATGCCCGCCGCTACGGATGGGGGCCCTCCGATCGCTTCCCGTATCTGACCGGCGGTTTCGCCGAGCATGCCTATGTGCTGCCCGGCTCTGCCATGGTCAAGGTGCCCGACGGCATCGACCTCGGGCTGGCGGCGGCAGCCACCTGCTCGTTGCGTACCGTGTTCCACGCCCTGGAGCGCTTGGGCGGGATCCGGCTGGGGGAGAACGTCGTCGTCCAAGGGGCGGGCCCGGTAGGACTGTGGGCCACCCTGGCCGCTGTCCGGTCCGGTGCCGGGCAGGTGATCACCCTCGGCGCTCCGCATGACCGCCTCGAGCTGGCCCGCCGGCTGGGAGCGGACATCGTGGTCGACGTGAGCACGGTGGCTCCGGCCGAAAGGCGGGAAGCGGTGCTGGAGGCGACCCAAGGTCGAGG
>JADMIJ010000288.1 GCA_015478655.1 Acidimicrobiales bacterium
ATTGAGGCCCCGGTTACTGCCCGGGAGTACCGGACCCTGACCGTTATCGTCCCCGTGTTCAACGAGCGGTCCACGGTGGCCGAGATCCTCCGCCGGATCCGGGCCGTCGAGGTCCCGGTCACCGTCGATGTGATCGCCGTCGACGATGGATCCTCGGACGGTACGGACAAGGTGCTCGCCGCCCTGGAGGACTCGACCGTCCGGGTGCTCACCCATCGGGTCAACCAGGGCAAGGGGGCGGCCATCCGGAGTGGGTTGGCCGTGGCCCGCGGAGACCTCGTTCTCATCCAGGATGCCGATCTGGAGTACGACCCCGAGGACTGGCCTCGGCTCTTGGACCCGATCCTTCGGGGCAAGGCTCGGGTTGTCTACGGCAGCCGGTTCACCGGCGAGCGAAAGAACATGTTGCCCCTTCACTGGATCGGCAACCGCTTCTTGTCCCTGGTGACCAACGTGCTCTACTCCTCGACGCTGTCGGACATGGAGACCTGTTACAAGCTCTTCGACCGACAGGCGATCGAGGGGATCACGGTGGAGTCGAACCGGTTCGACTTCGAGCCCGAGATCACGGCCAAGGTCCTCCGGCGGGGGTTCAGGATCTACGAGGTCCCGATTTCCTATGCCGGCCGAGAGGCCACCGAGGGCAAGAAGATCACCTGGCGGGACGGCTTCGGCGCGCTCAAAGCGCTGGTCAAGTTCCGCTTCACCCGGCTCGATCCGTGAGTGGGCCGGCTGGGGGTCCTGAGGACACCGTCCCTACAGCCGCCAGCCGGGTCGCCGCTGTCGTGGTCAACTTCGAATCGGGAACGGCGCTGACCGAGTGCTTGCGCACGCTGGTGTCCGAGTCGCCGGCCGAGGTGGTCGTGGTCGACAACGGCTCCAGCGACGGGTCGGTGGCGACGGTTGGTCGGGACTTTCCTGCCGTCGAGGTCGTGGTGCCCGGCCGGAACCTCGGTTACGGAGCTGCGGCCAACCGGGGCGCGGCAGCCACCACGGCCGAGCTGATTCTGGTGTGCAATCCCGACCTGTCAGTCCACCACGGCGCCCTGGCCGCGCTGGTTGCCGTTCTGGACCAGCAGCCCGATGTGGCGGTGACGGGCCCGTTGATCCGCACGCCGACCGGCGACCGGTACCCGTCGGCCCGTCGGTTCCCGTCCCTGATCGACGCCGGTGGTCACGCCCTTCTGGGTCTGTTCGTGCCCAACAACCGGTTCACCAGGAACTATCAGCGCAGTGACATGG
>JADMIJ010000125.1 GCA_015478655.1 Acidimicrobiales bacterium
CGTCACGGCTCATACACCCTTGAACGACCCCTCACGCCCCGCTATCCAAGTACGCACAATGTTGGCGTGACCTTGGCGTCGACGCCACTCGCGAGGATCCAACTCTGCGGTCCGACCGTCATCGAGACGGGCGCTGACCGACTCGACGGCCTACTGCCGGGTCGACAGGGTCGACTCCTTTTTGCCTACCTGGTCATCAACCGCCACCGGCTCACAACCCGCAACGAGATGATCGAGGCGCTGTGGCCACGGCAGCTCCCCTCGGCCAGCGAGGCCGGGCTCAACGCCTTGATCTCCAAGCTGAGAAAGACTCTCGGAGCCGGAGTCCTCGAGGGACGGTCGAGTGTCCGTCTGAAGCTGAGCAAGGATGCCAGGGTCGACGTCGAGGTGGCAGAAGAGGCGGTGCATCGGGCGGAGTCTCAACTCGCCCTCGAGGAGTGGAGACGGGCGTGGGGCCCGTCTCTGGTCGCGCTGTTCATCGCCGAGCGCGAGTTCCTGCCCGGAGAGGACGCTCCTTGGATCGACGTGCAGCGCAGACAACTGGCGGAGGTCCGAGTTCGCGCCCTCGAGGCCTACGCCGGCGCAGCCTTCGGCACGGGCGGGACCGAGTTGCCGGCAGCAGTGCGGGCCAGTCGTGAGCTCGTGCGCCTGGTCCCCCTCCGAGAGAGCGGGTACCTGCTGCTGATGCGGTCACTCGCCTGCCAGGGCAACGTCGCCGAGGCGCTCCGTGTCTACTCCAATCTCTGTGAGGTCCTTCGCGCTGAGCTTGGGGTCTCCCCCAGCTCGACAACCCAGGCGGTCTATGACCACCTGCTTCAAGCCTGACGGCCACCGGGCGCCACCAGTTCGATGGCGATGCCGTCGGGATCCCGCAATTGGAGGGACGGGTTGCCGTTCTCCTCTACGACCCCGGCGTGGGCGATGCCGATGGCGGTGAGATGATCGCCCCAGGCACGCAGACCGTCCCCGTCGGGCACGGCGAAGGCCAGATGATCAAGGCTGCCGACTCCCCCATCCGTTGCCTCGGCTGCATCGGGGCATTCACCTCCCCCGGACGGTCGGGAGTCTGATCGGGTTATGAGGACGACGACGAACTTGGCACCCCGGTGCCGGAGGGCCACGTATCCGGTATCGAGATCCTCGGCATAGGGCTCCAGCCCGAGGGCCGCTGCATACCATTTCGCGCTGGCGCCGACATCCGTCACCCGTAGCTGCACATGCGAGAGTCCCGTGGTGGGGGCGCCCGTTGCCGGTGTGCGGTGATGGGTCACATTTGCGAACGCTAGCCAACGCAGACTGCGGTCGGGCGCCTCCAGCCCCGTTCAGTGCTGCCTGGTGCCGGTTCACACTGGCGTGCCACAGCCGGTTCACCTGCAGGGCTCCCATTCACAGCGCGGGTCCAGTCGGTCCTGCGGGTACCGCCAGACCAGCCGATCAGGGTCGTGGCGTCATCACATCGGTGACGCTCAACAGAGGAGGAACAATGAACACCACCAACCCCAACGACGAACCCGGCCGGCACCGATCTCGCAAAGGACTGGCCGTGGTGGTGCTGCTCAGTGGTCTCGCCGGCGGTGGCATTCTCGGGGCGGGCCTCTCCGCCAACGCAGCAACGCCTTCAACCTCAACAGCCGGAACCTCGTCGGCATCGACCGGAACGTTGTCTGGCGCCTCCACCGGAACGTCGTCGAGCACCGCGCCCACTCCCGGCGCCACCATGGGAACGTCCCCTGGACTGCCCCTGAGCGGGACCGTGACCGCCGTCGGTGCGTCCACCGTCACCATCGACACCACGTCCTACCCGGTGACCAGCACGACAGACATCGACAAGAGCGGCGAAGCCGCCCTGAGCTCCCTGGCCGTGGGCGACTCCGTGACCTTCAGCACGATGACGTCGGGGGGTGCGACGTCCATCGACAAGCTGCACGCTGGCAGCGAGACGCTGGATCGTCCCGCCGCTGGCAGCGCGCCGCCAGCCAATGGTGGCAGCGGCACCTCGGGCTTCCCGGGTACGGGTGCGGCTGCCTGACCCTCCGCGCTACCCCGCCGGCGCCACGTGCCCATCTCGCCTGGCGCCAGTCAAGCCCCCGAAGCAGGAGGTCCGGCCTCTGGGCCGGACCTTCCGGGCGGGCGGGTGGGCTGTGGACGCGTCGATCCGGCTCAGGCGCTCAAGGTCCGGTCGACGTTTTGGGCCAAGCGCCGGACCTCCGCCTCCGGTCCACGGCGACCCAGCTTGAGGGGAGCAGGAGCCGTGAGCACCGGCAGGGGTGTGATCCGGGTCACCCGCTCCCGTATCCCTCGACCGAAGAGGCGAACGAACCGGCGGTGCCGGTGCGAGCCCATCACGATCACATCGGCTCCTGTGAGCGCGGCGGCCTCGGCGATGCGGGGCGCCAGCGTGAAGCAGTTCGCCAGAGAGCACTCGCCCGATGCCTCCACTCCGGCGGCGCGGAGCTGGTCGACGGCGCCATCCACCACGTGGGCAGCCTCCTCGTGGGTCTCCACGGTCAGACCTCGCCCACCCGGAAGGAAGGCGTTGGCGTGGAAGACGTGCACCGAAGCCCCACTTTCCCGGGCCAGCGCCGAGGCGAAACTCACACCGAGCTCGCCGGCTGTCGTCTCGTCGATGGCGAGCAGAAACTGATGGAACATGGTCGCCTCCTGAACCGCTGGGCGTCCTGCCCGGCCGGACAGCCGCCAGCTCCCTAGACCGATTGTCTCTGACATGCTAACGCCACTACCGGCCACGCCTGGCCGGGGAAATCCCATTTTCCCGTCAAGAAACCATGAAAGATTCGCAGTCGGTCGGGTGCGGCATGGGCATCGAAGGGGTCGCCGACCGACAACCGGATCCGGGAGCCTGGTCAGGGCGCCGACCTGGCGACTGGAGGCGGCGATAGGGTTCGATGAGTGACTGGCATGGATGATTCGATGGACCTGGAGCTGGCGGCGGCATCGCTGCGGGCCGACGGCACGGACGTCCGCATCCTGGTCAAGGTGCTGGCCGATCAGCTGGCCGACGCTCTGGGCTCCCGCCTCGAGGTGCAACGGTCCGGGGGACGGTTCCGGAAGTCGGATGAGATCCGTTCGATCCGGATCTCGATCGACGACGATCAGTTCGAGGCCGAGGTCGACGGCGACACCCTTCGCTGCACCGTCGGCCACTCGTCGGGTGGCATCCGCATCCGCAGCGAGAAGGTGAGTGTGGATGTCTGGATCACACGGCTGCTCAGCGTCCTCAAGGCGGAGGCGGCCCACAGCGAGTCGGTGCGGCGCGCACTCGAGACCATCGTCATCGGAGGAAACCCATGACCGACGTTCCCCAGGACCTTCCCGAGGACCTTCCTGAAGGCGCCAGCCGCCGGCTCAAGGAGCTCGAACAAGGCCTCTTCACATCGGACCTGTCCGTCAACGAGTTCCTCCTCATCAAGGAGGTGGGGTTCCACCCGTTGGGCTTCGTCATGGGCTCATCGATCTATCACACCGGGATACAGACCCGGAAGTGGGGACAGAGCCAGGAGCTGACCAAGCTGACCGGAGCCATGTACGAGGCCCGGGAGCTGGCCATGAACCGGATGGAGGAAGAAGCCACCGAGCTGGGGGCCGACGGCGTTGTCGGTGTGCGGCTCGATGTCAACTACTACGAGTGGGGAAAGGACGCCGCTGAGTTCATCGCCGTTGGCACTGCGGTCAAGGCGGAGAGCGGGGTCTCCCATCGAAACAAACTCGGAAAGCCGTTCACCTCGGACCTCTCTGGCCAGGACTTCTGGACGTTGATGCAGACGGGCTACATCCCTCAGGGCCTGGTCATGGGGACGTGCGTCTACCACATCGCCCATCGGGGACTAGGCCAGACGTTGGGATCGGCCGGGCAGAACGTGGAGCTCCCCAACTTCACCCAGGCCCTGTACGAGGCCCGGGAGCTGGCCATGACCCGAATGCAGGACGAGTCCAACCAGCTGGGAGCTTCGGGCATCGTGGGCGTCCGGCTCGAGGAGAAGTCCCACCAGTGGGGCAGCCACACTATCGAGTTCCTTTCCCTCGGAACCGCGGTGGTCAAGACCTCGGACGACGTGACCCTGCCCACGCCCACCACCATCATCTCGCTCGACAACTGATGGTCGACGTCTGATGGCCGCTGTCCCGAACGATCTCCCCGAGGCCGCCACCCGGCGGTTCGCCGAGGGTGCCTTCACCTCCGGGCTCACTGTGCCCGACTTCGCCGCCTGCCTCCAGATGGGCCTGGAACCGGTGGGCTACGTGCAGGGATTCTGCGTGATGCAATGGAGGTGGTACGGCATGGGCACGCCGTACGGAATCTTCGGGCAGTACACCGGGTCGAACAATCGGGGCTACTCGGAGAACTGGCAGTGCCCTCACGGCTTCGTCTCCGCCGAGCATCGCGGCTGGGGCCAGAACTACGAGCAGTCGTGGGTCGAGGACGCATGGCGACAGGGCTTCGACGGCGCCTACGAGCGCATGGTCGAAGAGGCGACGGCGGCAGGCGCCCATGGCATCGTGGGCCTGGTGGATTCGACGGAACGATTGGGCGATCTGGGCGTGCTGGAGTTCCGCGTGCAGGGTACGGCGGTGCGGGTCAAGGACGGCCCCGCTCCGACCGGTGGACGGCCGTGGACGACCTATCTGGCCGGGCAACGGCTGGCGAAATCGATCGAGGCCGGATTTGCGCCGGTCTCGATCGCCGCCACCGTCGCCTCCGTGCGGATATGGGCCTACTGCATCACCGAGTACCTCACCGAGGGGTCCAACGCCAGCTGGGGCTATCGAGTGGGGGCCGCCGAGATCGAGCAGACAGCCCACGCCCATATGGCCGTGCGGCGCATAGCCCGCGATCAGGTCCGGGCCCAGCTCGGTGGCGACTCGCTCCACGGCGCCTCGATGACCACCACCGAGCGCGAACTCGGGCAGGGCGACGCCGAGCTCCAGTGCATCCTCCGGGGTAACAGGGTGCGTCGCTTCAAGAAATTCGACCCCTTGCCGCCTCCGCGACCGACGGTGCGGCTGCTGTGACCGCGGCCTCCACTCTCGGCGGTGCGGGCATGGATCCGGTCGATCTGAAATCGGAGATGCTCCAGGCCGCCGAGTTCCTCGGCCGGTCTCAGCCAGGGGGGGCATCCGCCGAAGGCCAAGGGGCGTCAAGGACCTCCGACCTTTCGATCGACGAGGAGTTCGCCCTCCACTCCATCGGCTGGGAGCCGATCCAACTGGTCTGCGGCGTCTCGCTGTACTCCGTACCCATGGGGGTATGGAACTGGGGACAAGGAGAGATCACCTACGCCTCGACCGCCTACGCACAAGCATTCGTCGCCGCCACGGAACGCATCCATCGCGAGTGCACCAAGGCCGGGGGACGCGGCGTGGTGGGTGTCCATGTCGAGGCGACCGTGCACCGGCACCACGTCGACGTGGCCCTGGTCGGAACGGCTGTCCGGAAAATCGGATCGAAGGGCCTGTCCGCCGATCAGATATTCGTCTCGGATCTCTCCGGGCGTGACTTCGCCCTTCTCCACGCTGCCGGTTGGGAGCCGTTGGGACTGGCAGTCGGCGCCAGCTTCGTATACGCGCCTCGCCGGTCGGCGGGCGAGACGATCAAGCAGAAATCCCGGAACGTGGAGCTGACCAACTTCACCGAGGCCATGTACTCGGCCCGTGAGTCGGCGATGGAGCGGATGCAGCACGCGGCCATGAGCATGGACGGCACCGGAGTGGTGGAGGTGAAGGTGACCGAGGGACCGATGGAGTTCGCACGCCACGCGGTGGCCTTCGCCGCCTATGGCACGGTCGTCCGCCTAACGGCGGAGCGCCACCAGATGTTGGCACCCCGGATGGTCCTCCCCCTGGACGACCCGGTACGCGAGTTCGACATCACCTCGATCCGCGGGAGGTAGCACCGTCGGGCTATTCCGTACCCATCTGAGCTCTTCGGAATGAGCGAGGTGCGGCACATGAGCGGGGTGCGGCACGTTCGGCGGCAGCGTGCTCGCGAGAGTTGCATGCGCCCGCAACGGCACTTCCGGGCGTGTGGAAAGGACTAAAATTTTAAGTGTAGGGTGCCTGCTCAGATTGCTGCGGTAGCCGCCCCTGCCCTGTTAGGGGGCGACGCCGTTTGCCCCGGTGGAGGTCGCTCCGACCACCGGAGCGTTG
>JADMIJ010000289.1 GCA_015478655.1 Acidimicrobiales bacterium
CTAGGAGGCTGGTGTTTTTCGCGTGACGTTGGCCTGACTGCGTTTCGCGGTGTGGGAGAATGATCATGTGACGTTGGGTCTGACGCCGAAGCAAGCCGATCTGTTGTGTGCCTCGGAGAGGTTCTGCGAGGGCCGGGTCGCCCCTGAGTCGATCTACGGGGTGCTGCACCGGGAGTGCTTCACGCTGTTCCCCGATGAGATGTTCGCTGATCTGTTCACCGATGTCGGGCGGCGCAGTGTGCCGCCGATGATCGTGGCGGTGGTGATGGTGTTGCAGCGCATTGAGGGTTGCTCGGATCGGGAGGCGGTCGATCGGTTCGCCTTCGACGTGCGGTGGAAGTACGCCGCGGGTGGGTTGGCGTTTGATCACCCGGGTTTCGTGCACACGGTGCTGGTGGACATGCGGGCCAGGCTGGCTCGCTCGAAGCGCCCGAATCGGATCTTCGAGGCCGGCCTGGACGCGGCGCGCCGCGCAGGGTTGATCGGGCGGCGCCGGGTGTTGGACTCGACCCCTCTGTATGACGCGGTGGCCACGATGGACACCGTCACGTTGATCCGCTCGGCGATCCGCGGGCTGCTCGGCTCCGCTGACGCGCGGCTGGAGACCGAGTTGCGGGCGGTGCTGGGCCGCGAGGACGACTACCGGGTCGCGGGCAAGCCGGCGTGTGACTACGAGGACAAGACGGCGCGGGAGGCGTTGGTGGATGCGCTGGCCCGTGACGCGATGGCGCTGCTGGCGGTGCTGGCGGGCCGCGAGCTCGCCGCGACGGTGACGCAGGCGGGTGCGTTGCTGGCCACCGTGGTCGGTCAGGACCTCGACCAGGACAGCACCGACGGGAACGGTGCCGGCGGGGTGTTCCGGATCGCCCGACGGGTGGCGAAAGACCGGGTCATCTCGACTGTGGACCCCGAGGCCCGACACGGGCACAAGACCGCCGCGCGCGGGTTCGACGGCTACAAGGGCCACATCGGGATCGACCCGGACACCGAGATCATTACCGCCACCACCGTCACCCCGGGCAACGTCGGCGACGGTGGCGCGGCCGCCGACCTCATCGCCGACCTCATCGCCGCCGCCCACCTCACGCAGCCGACCCCGGCGAGCACCGAGCAGCCCGACGCTGAGCAGCGCGACGCCGGGCAGCCGAGCAAGGTCTTCGGGGACTGCGCGTATGGCAGTGGCGAGTTCCAGTCCACTCTGCAGGAGCACGAACTCGAGTCCGGGTGCAAGACCCAA
>JADMIJ010000126.1 GCA_015478655.1 Acidimicrobiales bacterium
GACCTCCACACCCCCACCATACTACGCGCGCACTAACTTGGCGGGGACCCTTACGCGGCAATCGCAGGGATCCCGGTAGAGAATGGTCTCTATGCCGCTGCTGCCGGCGCGATTCTCTACGCCGTGTTCGGCACCAGCCGCCAGATCTCGACCGGGCCAAGTTCGGGACTGGCGGCGGTGGCCGCAAGCGCCGTTGTAGCTGCCAAGATCACCGGAATTCAGGACGTGGCGTCCTTCGTGGCGACCATCACCCTCGCCTCCGGAGTTCTCTTCCTGCTCCTTGCAGTATTTCGAATGGGCTGGATCGCACAGTTTCTATCTCGTGCAGTTGTCACGGGCTTTCTCTTCGGGGCTGCCATCGACGTGGTCATTGGCGAATTGCCGAAACTGACCGGGACGGATGTCAGTGGCTCGAATCCAATCCAGGAACTGCGTTCATGGTTCAGCTCCCTCGACGCCACCAGTCTGGCGACGGTCCTTGTCGGTGGGATCTCGCTCACGGTCGTCTTCGGGCTACGAGCCGTTGCTCCGAAGATCCCTGGAGCCCTGGTGGTTGTTGGTGGCCTCTTGGCCTCGTGGATCTTCGACCTTCGGCTCCCATGGGGTGGCTCTTGTGGGCACGGTGCCGAGGGGGCTGCCAAGTGTGGCTCTTCCCCAATGGCAGCAATTGGGAGACCACGCAGGCACGATCGCTCTCGCTGCAGTGGCACTCGTGCTCATCGGGTTCTCGCAGACTGCCGGCGACTCGAGAACCTTTGCCGCCAAGCATCGATATCGCATCGACATCAATCAAGAATCTGTCGCCCAGGGTATGTCGAACGTTGGCGCCGGCCTGTTTCAAGGAATGCCCGTCTCGACGAGCTTGTCTGCAAGCTCCTTGAATGACCACTCGGGCGCAAAGTCGGGCCTGGCCTCGCTCACATCCGGGGTAATGGTCTTACTGACGCTTCTCATTTTGGCGCCACTGTTCTCCAATCTGCCCAAGCCTGTCCTGGCCGCCCTGATCATCGAAGCCGTCGTCATGGGAATGATGGACTTGCCTGAAATGCGCCGACTGGCGAAGGTGCAGCGTTTCGATTTCTGGATTGCGATGGCGGCTATCGCAGGCACCCTCGTGTTCGGCGTCCTTACAGGGGTCATGATCGGAATCGGTCTCTCACTTCTGTGGCTCATTTCAGTGGCGACCCGCCCTTCAATGCCACTGTTGGGACGGGAGCCAGGCACGCAGGTCTTCAGGGAGCTGGATGAGCATCCGGCTGACGAGCAGCTCCCGGGCGTTGTGGTTCTTCGGCTTGACGGAGGCCTGTTCTTTGCAACCTCAGATGCCCTCGAGGACCGAGTCCGCGAGGTGGCACTGTCCACACCTGCCATAACCGGGATCGTGCTCGATTGCGAGGGCATTGACTTTATCGATTCGCAGGGCTCGGCGAAGATGGGCGAGATCTTGGAACTCACGCAGCAGGCCGGTGTGACGCTGCGGCTCGCTCGAGTGAAGCCAACCGTCCAGGAAGTGCTCAGACGCGACGGCTTCCTGGATCGAATCGGGCAGGACAGGACCCACGGGAATGTTTATCGGGCGGTCGAGACGCAGATGGGCAATGTGGGCAAGCCGGCATTGCGGACGGGAGAGCACGGTGAAGGGATGACGAAGTCATGAGCACTGCTTCTGATCTCCCCGTCGAGGGCGAGGGAAGCCCTCGACTTGCTCTCCTCTTGGCCATGGCCATGTTCGTCCTGGTGATCGATACGTCCCTGATGAACGTTTCTATCTCCGCAGTCATCAAGGATCTTCACACGACAGCAAGCGGGGTTCAGTCCGCCATCGCCTTGGAAGCACTCGTGTCTGCGGCATTTATCCTCACCAGCTCCAAGCTGGGCGACCTCATGGGACGCCGTCGCGCTTACGTGATCGGCTTACTTGCCTATGCCGTCGGCGCCGTGGCCATGACACTCGCCCAGAATCTCAACACCATCATCATCTTCTGGGCGATCATCGGTGGGTTGGGTGCATCCCTGTTGCTTCCGGCGATGCAGTCCCTCATTCACGGCAACTTCACTGGAAGCGCCCAGCGGCGGGCGTATGCACTGGTCGGCGCATCGGCGGCCATTGCGGCTGCCGTTGGTCCGCTCTTGGGCGGGTTTCTTACCACCTACCTGTCGTGGCGGGTGGGGTTCGGGCTCGAGGCGCTCATCATCCTGGTGGTACTGGCTCAGATTCGCCTGGTCAAGGATGTCCCATACACCGGTTCGCGGCGGATCGACCTCGTCGGTTCGGTGCTCTCCATCGTAGGTATGGGTGGCGTGGTTCTCGGCATTTTGGTGTGGCAGGAGGGTGGTCAGTACGTCGGTCTGATCATGGGGCTGGGGGCGGCGGCGCTGGCTGCATTCGCCTACTGGCTGGTGTCCCGGAAGCGGCAGGGGAAGCCCACGCTGTTGGACCCCGATCTGTTCAAGCACCTGAATTTCCGCATTGGCATCTCACAGCAGATGCTTCAGCAGATCACCCTGGGCGGGGCCATGATCGTCCTTCCGCTCTTCCTGCAGATGACGCTCGAGTACAACGCAATGGAGGCCGGACTTTCGCTCGCTCCTCTGTCGTTGTCGATGTTCGGCATGGCCATGCTTGCCGGCCGCAAGGCGGGCAAATGGCGTCCCGCCCAGATCGTCCTCGGTGGCTTCGCACTGAGCGCCATCGGCATGGGGTCGATCATCCCCCTGGTGCCGAGAGTCGACTCCGGGTGGTACCTGGTGATCCCGTTGATCGTCGCCGGATGTGGTCTGGGGATGCTGGTGTCCCAGCTCAACGACTTCACGCTCGCACCGATCAGCGAGGAGCGGGTCAGCGAGGCTGCGGGCGTGAACTCGGCAGCAGGCTCCTTCGGGCTGTCCTTCGGGCTCGCTGTGGCCGGTGGCGTGATGCTCTGGGCCCTGGCGCTGAGTTTCACCCACCAGGCTGAGGCCAGCGCCGTGATCCCACCAGCCCAACAGCAACAGATTTCAGCAGAGATGGAGCACGATGCCGAGGTCATGAGCAACACACAGCTGCAACAGCAGATCACCGGCGAGCCCAAAGCGGTTCAGGCTGAGGTCCTAGCCATCAACAACCACGCCCGGAACCTCTCACTTCAGATCGCGCTGCTCATCCCCGCCCTTGCATCGCTGCTCGGCCTGGCCAACTCGTTCAGGATGCTCCGGCTGCCGGACATCACCCCCGCCGCAGACATCGACGGCGTCGGTCTTGGGTAGTTTCCGGACATTTGCCTCTGTTTGATGGCGTCGGTTGCCAATCGGCCCTTGGACCCGCAACCCGCCCTACGACCATCACGCGGCCATGACCGTGAACCGAGGCGGCTCAAAGCTTGAAAAGAGTCCCCGGAACATTGCCCAGGGTGACCAGGGCGCGAAAGGAGTGGATGCACACCTTGGCCCTCACCCTCTTCAGCTTGATCGATCCCGTCGTGTCTGCCGTCACCTGGCCGGTCAGGTGACTCTCGCTGACCCCGAATTCAGACATTTGGGGTCCGCAATCGCGGACTCGGTACGTCGCTTGCGTCATGGTCACCAAGATGGTGGTCGTGCCGCCTGCGGCCCAGGTAATCAAGCCCGTCTGGCTGGTGGGCGTCGTGCTGATCACGCTCCCTTGCCCTGAGCCGCCGGTATTCGCAGGATCGGTGCAGCCAGCTAGGGAGAGCCCTTTTGCGGCAAGACCGTAAGTCTCGTCAAATGTCTGACACGTGACGACCCCGCTTCCCGGCTGGGCTGCCCTGCTGTTCCATCCCCGGCAAGCGGCAGCGCCGTCAGTGCCAGGGCGACCAAGAGGCCCACAGCCGCTCCTCTTCTGGCCAATCGAAGCATGGCCTTCCCCGATCATCCCGCTAGCACCAGGTTAGCGATTCATTCGGACCACTAGCTGTGTGCCCACGAGATGCCTGGCTGAGACATCGGTCAAACCCTGCTCTGTGACGGGCAGGGCCACGAGGCAGCTTGGCCAACGTCCTGGCGGCTGGCCCCCACCTGACAACGACGACGGCACGTGCCAGGCGGGCTGTTGGCAGGCATACTGGCGAAGTGACACTAGCCAGTCGGATCCTGGGAGCGCTGGCCAAGCTACCGCCGGCTACCGTCAGCGCCGTCTCCGTCGACCGCGACCTGTCGGCCAAGATGCCAGACGGTGCCGAATTGCTCGCAGATCGCTGGTACCCGACTGGTGCGGTTGGCAGGGTCGCGCCTGTCATCTTGCTGCGGACGCCGTACGGGCGCCGGCAAATGGGCATGCTCGGTCGACTTTTCGCCGAGCGAGGCTATCAAGTGGTCATCCAGAGCTGTCGAGGCACATTTGGCTCCGCCGGGGACTGGGTTCCGATGCGAAACGAAGAGGGCGATGGTCGGGAGACGTTGGGTTGGATCGCTGGCCAACCGTGGTTCGATGGCAAGCTCGCCACGTTCGGGCCCAGCTATCTTGGGCTCACGCAGTGGGCGATCGCCCAGGACCCGCCTGACTACCTCAAAGCCATGGCGCTGGACATCACGGCCTCGAATTTCCGAGACGCCGTCGTCTACCCGTCAGGCAGTTTCGCCTTGGAGACAGCGCTCACATGGCTACACCAGGTGGAGCACCAGGAGAGCGGGTTGTTGAAGGTCCTGGGTGCACAGGTGGCCAGTCGAAGAGCGCTTCGGGTGGCCTATGACGTCCTTCCAATAGCCGATGCCGACGCTGCTGCCGTAGGTCGCCATGTCCAATTCTTCCAGGACTGGATTGGGCACGATGACCCTGGTGACGCCTGGTGGGATCCCATTGATTTCGGGCAACAACTTGGAGCCGTTCCACCCGCGAGTCTGGTCGGAGGCTGGTACGACGTCTTCTTGCCCTCTCAGCTTGACGATTACCGGGCTCTGCGGGCGGCCGGTCGGACCGCCACGCTTACCATCGGTCCCTGGTCCCACATCAGCCCGGGCGTTTTTGCCGCCAGTCTGCGCGACCGCCCTGAAATTGTTCAATCAGCAGTTCAGTGACAATCCCAGCCGGCTTCAGCACAACGCGGTGCGCGTCTTTGTGATGGGTGCCCGTCGTTGGGTCGTGCTGGCAGACTGGCCGCCGCCGTTCGAGGAGCAACTGTGGTACCTCGGCCCCGGCGGTACGCTCAGCCGCTCGCTGTCTGTCGGCACCATGCCCGATCGCTATCGGTACGACCCAGCCAATCCAACACCAGGGATCGGTGGACCCTCGCTCAACATGGGCAACGCTGGGCCGAAGGACCAGCGGAAGAGGGAGGACCGAGCAGACGTGCTCACCTACACGAGCGAGGCTCTTACAGACGACCTTACGGTGATCGGGCCGCTCAATGTCGAACTCCATGTGCGGTCAACACTCCAGCACACCGATTTCTTCGTCCGACTCTGCGACGTATCCCCCCGAGGTCGATCCAAGAACCTTAGCGATGGAATCGTGCGGCTGCGTCCGGACGTTGTGACCAAGGCCGCCGACGGGTCGATGTCGTTGCGAATCGGCATGTAGCCGACATCGAACACGTTCAAGAGAGGGCACCGAGTCCGCCTTCAGGTGTCGAGCGGCGCGCACCCATTGTTCAACCGCAATCCCGGGACCGGCGAGTCGCTAGGAACCGCGACGGGTCTCAGCGCCGCGGACCAGGAGATTTTCCACGATGCCGAACACCCCTCCTCCCTCGTGCTTCCGGTGAGCCCAGTCTGACTTGGTCCCCCTCAACCGGGCCGAGGCTCAGCTAGCCGTACTACCGCCGGTCATCGGTCGGTCACTATCGAAAGGACCCAACATCCCATTTGCGCACGGGAGGGGCGCAGAACCGGTGATCTGGGATAGGCAGACAGCACGGCGGCGGCGGTCTCTGTCCTGGCTGAAAGGCGCTCGGCTATGGAGACCGTGGACCGAGCTGGACCCTTGTCGTCCGCATCGACAGATCGGCCCAATTTGGATTGGCAACCCAATCAGCCGTGGCCCAACTGCACAAAGTAGTGTCTCCCCACCAGAGAGCGACCACGCGATCATCCTTAGCCTGGAAGCACCGACTGAACTCCTGATCTGAAGACCGCGCATCCGCGGAAA
>JADMIJ010000290.1 GCA_015478655.1 Acidimicrobiales bacterium
GCCGTGGTGCCCACGGGCATCTCACCGGTCAGACGGAAGCCGACCACCGGGGGCAACAACATGGACAGGGGCTGGCCCAGCATGGCCGCCTCCGCCTCGATGCCCCCCACCCCCCAACCGAGCACGCCGAGCCCGTTGACCATGGTGGTGTGGGAGTCGGTGCCCACCAGGGTGTCGCAGTAGGCCCGGCCGTCGTCGGTGGCGAAGACCACACGGGAGAGGTACTCCAGGTTGACCTGATGGCAGATGCCCGCTCCGGGCGGCACCACCCGGAAGCCGTCGAATGCCTCCTGGGCCCAGCGCAGGAGCTGGTAGCGCTCGATGTTGCGCTGGTACTCGATGTCCACGTTCTGGTCGTAGGCGTTCGGGGTTCCCGAAACCTCGGCGATGACCGAATGGTCGATGACCAGCTCCACCGGCACCAGGGGATTGACCCGGGCCGGATCGCCGCCCAGGACGCTCAGCGCGTCACGCATGGCGGCCAGGTCGACCACACCGGGCACGCCGGTGAAGTCCTGCATGAGCACCCGCTCAGGGGTGAGGGCGATCTCGGCCGAATCGCCGCCGAGGCCGTGCCGTTCGGGATGGCGCCCCCAACCGGCCACCGCTTCGACGTCGCTGGCGTGAACGGTCAGCCCGTCTTCGTGCCGGAGCAGGTTCTCGAGGAGGACCTTGACCGAATACGGCAGCCGACCGACGTCGAAACGATCAGCGAGCGCGTTGATCCGGTAGATCTCATAGGTCCGATCGCCGACGGTGAGGTCGGCGCGGGCACCGAAGCTGTTGGGACCGGCGGGAGCGGGAGAAGACTGTGCCATGGACCCCATTCTGCTCGCCCCGAACGCAATCGGCTACCTCACGACTGGGTCACCTGCCTGGGAGTGCCGATCGGGTCGGTCGGGCCGGTCTGGTCGTTCAGGTCCGGGTCCGGTAGCGCCAGACGGCCAGCGGGGTCAGGACGACCAGGAACCCAAGCGTCCAGGCCAGGGACTGGATGACCCAGGTGGCGGTGGGGCCGCCGATCATCAGGCCCCGGCAGGCGGCCACCACCACGCTGACCGGCTGATAGGTGGCGAATCCCTGGAGCCAACCCGGCATCAAGCCGACCGGTACGAACGCGCCCGAGGCGAAGATCAACGGGAACAGGAGCGGGAACGACATGACCTGGGCTGTCTCGCTGTTGGAGGCCGATAGTCCGACGAAGGCGAACCCCCAGGAAAGGGCATAGG
>JADMIJ010000291.1 GCA_015478655.1 Acidimicrobiales bacterium
CGGGCCGCTTCGACGGGTGAGAATCGGTGCGGGGTCGGCTGAGCTCGTTTGCGCTTGGTGCGCGTGAACCCGTGTCTGAGACTGACGCCTGGGGCCTTCCCGGCACCTCGAACTGTTGCTCGCGTGCACGCTTCATAGCGTCGTTGATCGGTTGGCCCCGCCGATCCCACCCGTGATCCGCCACGACGGACAGGAGGCCGAGAGTGGACGTGATGATCGAGTGCTGCGCGGGGATCGACATCGGCAAGGACGAGGTCGTCGCCTGCGTACGGGGTCCGGTACCGGGCGGGGGACGTTGGAAGAAGACCCGGACGTTCACCACGTTCACCGCCTCGCTGGAGGCGATGGCCGAGTGGTTCACCACTGAGGGCGTCACCGAGATCGTGATGGAGGCGACCGGGTCGTACTGGAAACCGGTCTGGTACGTCCTGGAGGACCGCGGGTTCGACCAGAAGCTGGTCAACGCCCACCACGTGAAGATCCTGCCCGGCCGCAAGTCCGACGTCCTCGACGCCGAGTGGCTGGCTGAGCTGCTCGAGCACGGACTGCTGCGGGGCAGCTTCGTCCCACCGGCACCGATCCGGGAACTGCGCGACCTGACCCGGTATCGCAAACGACTCATCCAGGCCCACACCAGCGAGTGTCAACGGATCCAGAAGACCCTCGAGGACGCCGGGATCAAGCTCGACTCGGTGGCCTCCGACGTGCTCGGGGTGTCCGGGCGGGCGATGCTGGGTGCGCTGGTCGCCGGCGAACGTGACCCTGAGGTGCTGGCCGAGCTGGCCAAGGGGGTGCTGCGCCGCAAGATCCCCGCCCTGCGGCAGGCGTTGCGCGGTCGTTTCCGCGACCACCACGCCCTCCTGATCGGGTTGTCGCTGGAACACACCGCACACCTGGAAGCCGCGATTGCCCGCCTCGACACCCGCGTCGATGAGGTCTTCGCCGCCCACTCCACCACGATCCCCGCCTCCACCGGCGAGGACAGCGACGCCCAGACCGGGCAGGTGATCGTCCCTTTCGTCCGGGCCCGTGACCGGATCGACACCATCACCGGGGTCGGGAAACGGGCCGCCGAGACCGTCATCGCCGAGATCGGTACCGACATGTCCCGGTTCCCTACCGCCGCGCACCTGGCCTCCTGGGCCGGGCTCTGCCCGGGCAACAACATCACCGGCGGGAAACGCGGCTCCGGGAAGACCACCAAAGGCAGCGTGTGGCTGACC
>JADMIJ010000127.1 GCA_015478655.1 Acidimicrobiales bacterium
CAACTTGGCGACTATCCCGCCGTCAGCTGGAGGTCGGACGAATGATCAAGGTTAGTTGGAGGAGTAGTCGCCTGCCAGGCCCCCTGCCCGGCAGGTCCTCACTGCACGAGGTCCTCACTGCCCGAGGTACTGACTCCCGAGATGGTCGGGGGCGCATGCCAACCAGGCATCGACGATCGCCTCTTGCAACTGCTTCTTGGTGACCGTCTTCAGCTGGATGAGAACCGCCGCATACCCATCGAAGTGCGGAATCGTGAAGAAGGCTCCGGGGTGCATGGCGAGGACAGCCTCCTTCTCCCCGAGGTCCTCCACACGAACGGCCAGAATGGGCCCACTGGGTGGGTCGTCGTCGCCGAACCGCTTGATATCAGCCTTGCTGAATGGCCGCACCCACGCGAATCCCTTGCCGGCGACGAGCCAGGTGCGGTTGCCATGGCGTTCGCTCTCGGTGGCCTCGGGCATCTTCAAGGACATGCGTGCCGCGTCCTCAACACTCGCCATGGTGAGCGAATGTACTGCGGTGGGAGCCGATCGCAGCACGCGTCGCTCGCTGCCCGCTGCCCATCGTGTTCACCGGAGGCCGCCGCGCCCGCCGTCCCCGGACCAGCCGCCGGAGCCCGATCAACTCCCCGATGGTCACCGGGAACCACCCACGGTTGCGCCGTCTCTGTGGCGCAGCAGGGCGGTCCGGCGATCAGCTGGTGCCGCCCTTGGTGAAGAGACGGACCGCCCCGGTGAAGACCGCGATCGTGAACAAGGCGACGACGAGCAGCGACAGCGACGCCATCACCGTGACGTTGCTCATGCCCCAGATGTTGTGGAGCGCCTGGGCACCGCTGTGCTCGGTGAGACCGTAACGGAAGAGGGCCAGGGCGTGGGTCAACGGGAGGACCTTGGCCACGGCGGCCAGCCAGTGGGGCAGGGACGTGATGGGAAACAGCGTGCCGGCAAAGAAGAACGGAACGATGGCGATGACCGGGAGCACCCCGATGTACTCCTCTGGACTGGGAAGCCTGGTGGCCAGGATCTCGGCCATCCCGTACATGAGAATGGCGAAGAGGAGCGCAGCAGCGAGGAACCACAGCAGGTGAAGGCTCGTCACGTAGGAGGCTCCCCTGAGGGCGGATGCCGCGATCAGGACGGCAAGCTGCAGCGCGGTGATGGCGAGCGCGGCAACGAGATTGCCGACCACGATCGACGATCGGCGGATGGGAGCCACCAGTAGCTCCCTCATCGCCCCCTGCTGGCGGTCCACGATCACGCCGAGACCGGAGAACATGCAGTTGAGCGGGATGAGCAGGCCCGCCGTGGCGAGGGCCACATAGGTCATGTACGTGTCGCGGCCGGCCGGAGTGGCAATCGTATTGGCCAGCGCCGGGGCGATGACCAATGCGAACAGCAACGGTGTGAGCACAGGGACGGCAACCGACCTCGAGTTTCGCACCGAAAGGGTCAGCCGCCGCATGGTCAGCGTCGGTATCGCACTCACCTGCCTCGAGCGTGTCGGTCTCGGCTGAACGGAGACGGCGGTCGGTGGGGTCGCAGTAATCGTCATGGTGGACCTTTCAGTTGGGCGACGACACGGTGATGCGGTCACCGGTCAGTCGGAGATAGACGTCGTCAAGGCTGGGACTCCTGGTGGTCGCAGATCGAACGTGGATCGACGCCTCGGCCAGGAGCTGCAGAACGCGGGCACCGTCGGTGGTCCGCAGGGAGGCAGTGACGGTGCCGCCGATCACCAGGATGTCCGGCGGGGCGATTCCGTGGCTCCGGAGCACATCGACCACCAGCTGGGTGTCGTCAGCCCTGACCTCCAGCACCTCGATACCGATCGATGCCAGAAAGTTGCTGGGGCTGTCACAGGCCACAATGGTCCCTGCATCGATGACCGCGATGCGATCGCACAGTCGCTCTGCCTCGTCGAGATAGTGGGTCGTCATGATGATGGTGACCCCGGTTCGATCGCGCAGCGTGGCGATCACATCGAACAGATCGTGGCGAATGCGGGTATCCAGGCCTACGGTCGGCTCGTCGAGGAAGACCACCTCGGGATCAGACAGAAGCGCACGGACGATTTCCATCCGTCGGCGCTCGCCACCGCTGTAGGTGGCAACTGGTCGGTCGATCAGATCGGCGATGCCGACCGTCTCGGTCAGCTCGGCGAGACGAGCCCGCCCCTCGGCGGGGCGGACGCCCCAGAGCTTCAGGTGGAGCTCCAGGTTCTGACGACCGGTGAGGGGCCGATCGACCACGGAGTCTTGGAACACGACACTGCTGATGGCTCGTGTCCCGATCGGATCCCTGGCGACGTCTCGTCCTCCGAGCCGGGCGCGGCCCGACGTCGGACTCACCGTGGAGTTGAGCATTCCGATGGTCGTGGTCTTGCCCGCTCCGTTCGGACCGAGCAGGCCGAAGGCCTCACCCGCCTCGACGGCGAAACTGATGCCTTTCACCGCCTGAATGTCCCCGGCGTACGTCTTGACCAGATTCTCCGCCTCGACTGCCGGCGATCCAGATTTCATTGGTCCTCCATTTCGGGTCGCGAAAAGACATTGACCAAGTGGCCCTCAGGATCTCTGAAGATCATCGACCGCTTGCCCCACGGTTGGGTCACCGGGAGAAGCACCCAGTCGACGCCGAGAGCATCCACTCGGCGGTACTCGTCGTCGACGTCCGCGACGGCGAAATCAAGAATCGACTCTCCGCGATTGGCTCCCAGACCTCCCGGGCATGCAGACCTCGTGCTGTGCTCCTCGGTGAACCGCGGCTTTGAGAATCCGATCGACATCGATCCGGTGGGGACCTCGACGTAGTACTCGTTCGGTATCACGGATACGCCGACCAGCGCCGAGTAGAACGTGGCCATCTTCTCCACGGCGTCGGTGACGATCCGGCTCTGGACCAACTCCATCACAGTCTCGTCCCGGGCAATGCGTAGGGGATACGCGCTGACTGTTCACGTGAGGCCTTGAGCCCATTGACGGAGGCCATGACTACCCCGGGGCTGAATTCGATCGTGTGCTTGGGTGTCCGGTACATATCTCTCCATTGCTGATCAGGCTTCGTCGAATGGCGGCGGAAGCAGTTCACTCAGGTAGGACGAGATGGCGGGCCGAAAGGTGACAGAATTGGAGGACCTCCGATTCGACTGCGACGGCCGCTGTGCCCGGAGCTGTCACGTTTTCCGCAACTGTCTCGTCCTACATGAAGGTGAAGGACGTCGGACCAAGAGAGGTGCCGGGCCAGTGAGACATGATGAGGACAACCAGCAGATCGCCGAGGCATGGCGTCACAACCGTTCCTACCTTGTTGACCTGGCCTTTCGCATGCTCGGCGATATCGGCGAAGCCGAGGACGTGGTCCAGGAAGCCTTCTCCCGCCTCATCCGCGCCGACATGGACGACATCGACGACGAGCGAGGATGGCTCGTCGTTGTCACCAGCCGGCTGTGCCTCGACCACATTCGATCGGCGAGATCGCGCCGGCAGCGGCCCTTCGACCTCGGCGCCACTGACTCGAGGCTTGTCGGTTCGGCCCCGGGAGCAGTCGACCCGGCTGACCGGGTCACGCTCGACGACAGCGTGCGGATTGCACTGCTCGTTGTGCTCGAGCACCTGAGCCCCGCCGAACGGGTCGCCTACGTCCTCCATGACATCTTTCAAATGCCGTTTGCAACTATCGCCAAGACGGTCGGCAAGACCGTTCCGGCGTGTCGCCAACTGGCTCGGCGTGCCCGTCTCAAGATCGAGGAGGCCGACAGCCCCGGCCGGCTCCACGTCGGTCCGACCGAACATCGGCTTGTCACGGAGAAGTTCATTGCTGCATGCGCTGACGGTGACCTCGATGGGCTGTTGGAGGTCCTTGACCCCGCCGTGTCGGGCACCATCGACATCAGGCCTGACCTCGTCACCAGCGGGGCGGCTGACGTGGCACGGACCACCCTGAGCTACTGGGGACGTCGAGGGACCCTCGTCTCGCAGCCTGCTGGCGAGAACACCACCATCCTGGCGTTCCTCGATCGGCAGCTCACCGCAGCGTTCCTGCTCACCTTTGGCGATGGCCGCATCACGAAGATCCACGGCGTGGCCGACCCCACCAAGCTCGCATTCCTGCAGGACCAATTGGTCGCCCAACGCTGAAAGCGGCTCCAAGTATGGAGCCGAGATCAGCCGGCGTTGAACCTGGCCCTGTCCAAAACTTCGGGGTTCACCACGTTGGTTGGCGAACCGGCCGCCAGCGCATTGACCTGATCGAAGATGTCCGCAAACTGGATCTCCCATTCATCGCGAGTGACATAGCCGATGTGAGGGGTACACATCACATTGTCCATTCTGAGCAACGGAGAGTCCGGGTCGACCATGGGCTCCTGATCGTAGACATCCAACGCAGCCATACCCGGGCGCCCATTCTCCAAACTCTCAACAAGTGCGCCGGGGGCGATGAGTCCGGCACGACTCGTATTGACGAGAAGTGACTCTGCTTTCATTCGGTCGAGGTCTGAGAGAGTCACGATGCCACGTGTCGTGGGGGCAAGGCGCATGTGGAGGGAGAGGATGTCGGAGGTCGAGAAGAACTCCTGCCTGCTCTCCGCGACCGCATGGCCATCGGCGCGCGCCTGGTCTCGGGATGCCTCACTGGCCCAGAACACAACGGCCATCCCAAATACTCGCCCGTAGTCGGCGACGACCCGGCCGATCCTTCCGTAGCCGTACACTCCGAGGGTCTTGCCTCGGATCGACCTCCCGACCCCCGACTGCCAATTGCCCGCTTGCATGGATCCGACCTGCCGGGGAATGTCACGCATGGCGGACAAGATCAGTGCCCAGGTCAGTTCCGCCGTGGCATAAGAGGGCGATCCTGCGTGCATGTCAGACGAAACGACGACTCCCAGTCGGGTGCAGGCGTCGATATCGATGTGCGGAAAGACGCTGCGCTGACTGATCAGCTTGAGTCTGGTCAGGCGCTCGAGAAGGTCAGCCCGAATCTGGGTCCGCTCCCGGATGAGCACAAGTGCATCCATGCCGGCCAGGCGATCCGCCAGCTGATCGACGTTCTGGACGTGATCGTTGTAGATCGTCACGTCGTGGCCGCCCAGACGTTCGAAACAATCAAGCGTCCGCAACGTATCGAAGTAGTCGTCGAGAATCGCCACCCGCATGGTCCGACCTCCCGTACTCACTCACGTTTGAACTTGTATTGCAGTTGTCTAGTATCGTAAACCGGATGGCCAGGGAGATCCTGTACCTGGAGATTGCTCGGGCGCTCCGCGACCAGCTCGGCTCGGAGGGCTACGGACCGGGCCAGCTGCTCCCGAGTGAGGGAAGCTTGGCGTCGACGTTCGGTGTAAGTCGGGTGACGGTTCGCAAGGCACTGGAGCGACTGACGGCCGAGGGCCTCATCGACAGCCGCCAAGGCTTCGGTTGGTTCGTGGTTGCGGTTCCTCTCCGGCAGTCCCTGGACACGCTGACAACCATCGATGCTCAGTTTGAAGCCGCTGGACGGCGCCCGGAGCGGAGGCTCCTCAAATTCTCCTTCACGCGTCCTGAACCCCGAGCAAGAGCAGTGCTCGGGTGCAATTCGACACTTTTGGTCTCTCGCCTCAATCTTGCTGATGACGAGCCGATCGGACGCAATAGTGCCTGGGTTCCGCAGGACTTGGCCCTTGATCTGACGAGAAGGTCGGTTGAACAGCACTCGCTGCACGAACTACTCGGTCTCGTTCTCGCTGGGGCGACTCAGGTCGTCACCGCGGTCGGTTCGTCGCCTGAAGACAGTGTTCTCTTGGGGATCTCAATCGGCACCCCACTGTTGCAAATCAATCGCGTCACCCGTGATAAGAGGGCGCGGCCGGTCCTTTACAGCGAGGCCGTTTACAACCCGCTGATGACCGAGTTCGTGACGGAGCTCCCTGCGGCATCGATCGAGTCGGCAGGCCTGCGAGTCGTCCAGGGCGCCTGATCGGGCTCGTGAAGCACCGCTCTAGGTGGCTGGTGTCTTTCTCGGGTCTCGATTCGCGTTCTCCGAGGCGACCT
>JADMIJ010000128.1 GCA_015478655.1 Acidimicrobiales bacterium
TAGTAACCTCAACCGGGACAGAAAGCCTCTCCGATCAGCGAGCAGCACATCGCCCAGGGGTCGCCCTAAACACCGGTCGGGGGCATGTGTCCGGCCGACATCCAGCCAGGCGCCGGGGCAGTTCGACCAGTAGTGGACTGCGGCCCAGAGCTGAGCCGGCTGATTGAAGGCGACGTCATAGTTGCAGCACGAACAATTACAGCACGAAGGCTCCGTTTGGACCACACTGGGACTAGTGAGCCGGCCCGTCACTCGCTAGCCTTGAGCGGGGACCTCCATATCGCATACCAGACGTTTGGCGAAGGATCCTTTGACCTGGTCTATGCCCCTGGCTTTATCTCTCACGTGGAGATGAACTGGGATCTTCCGTACTGGGCCAACATTTTCCGCCGTCTCTCCCAATTCTGCCGCGTGATTGTGTTCGACAAGCGGGGCACGGGGTTGTCCGACCGGGTCGGGGGCTGGCCAACTCTCGACGAACGCATGGACGACATCCGAGCGGTGATGGATGCGGCCGAAAGCGAACGAGCGGCGCTCCTCGGGGTTTCTGAAGGGGGCCCCATGCGCATGGCGTTCGCCGCCATCTACCCCGAACGGGCTTCTGCTCTGGTGCTGCGAGGGACGGGCCCTCGGTTTGCCGCTGGGCCCGATTGGCCCTGGGGGTGGACAAAGGAAGCGGTTGCTCCGCAACTCGATCTCGTCGAGCAGAACTGGGGGACGGGAACGGTCTTGCCCTTCTTCATCATGGGGGTCTCAGACGACGAACGAGCGCAGGAGGACACGGGGCGCTTCGAACGCTTTGCGGCAAGTCCGGGAGCAGCGCGCCAACTCCTTGAGATGAACCTCCAGGTCGACATCAGATCCGTTCTCTCGTCTATCAGCGCCCCGACTCTCGTGATCCATCGAAGCGGCGACTACGTCGCACCAATCGAGGCCGGCCGCTACACGGCCGAGCACATCTCCAACGCCACATTTGTTGAGCTCCCCGGGGACTTCCACCTGAGTGCTCGCCCCGGTGACGAGGACGAGGCCATGGATCTCGTCGAACAGTTCCTCACCGGTACACGAGGCGACCATGAGATCGATCGTGTGCTCGCCACGGTGCTCTTCACCGACATCGTGGGCTCGACCGAGCGAGCCTCGACCCTCGGGGACCAGGCCTGGCGTGCCCTCTTGGACCGCCACGACAAGTTGACACGGAGCGAGATCGGTCGCTTCGGCGGCCGGGAGATCAAGAGTCTGGGGGACGGGTTCTTTGCTGCCTTCGACGGACCGGGTCGGGCTCTCCGCTGCGCCAGAGCCATCACCGAAGAAGCGCGCCGGATCGGCATCGAGGTCCGCTGTGGACTCCACACAGGAGAGTGTGAGGTACGGGACAATGACCTGGCCGGGATCGCAGTTCACATCGGGGCGCGGATTGGAGGGCTCGCGCAGCCTGGTGAAGTCCTCGTTTCCACGACCGTCAAGGACCTCGTGATTGGTTCAGGAATCGGGTTCCGCGATCGAGGGATTCACAGTCTGAAGGGCGTCCCTGAACAATGGAAGCTCTACAGCATGTCCGGTGCCTAACCGTCGTCGACCCGCCTTGGATGTAGCGATCCCGATTGGTGTGAACGTGGGTCAGGGTGCCACTAACACCGGGTCAGCGGCGACTATGGACCGTGGCTGAACGAATCCTCTTTGAGTCAAGGGCTTGGCCATCTCCGGGAAGCACCGGATATACGTCCTGCTCAGCGAAGTGGGATTGAAGGACTCGGAGAAGAGTGGTGTGGGGGGGTGTGAAAGGCCAAGTCAGCTCACCGTCAGGAGGGCGGTGTTGGAGGTAGCCGAACCCGCTCGGTTGGTGAACACGGCACGAACCTCCCATCCGTTCTCGAACGTGGCCCAGATCACAATCCCGAGCGTGGTCGACATGGCGTTGTAGGGGCAATCGACCCAGCTCGAGCCACCGTCCGTCGAGTATTGCCACTGGACCGTGGGCGCTGGACCCCCGCTGGCGGCGGAGGTCCAGAATGCCTCGCCGCCAACAGTTCCCGATTGATTGGCGGGTTGCACCGTCACCACAGGTGCTGTGTCCGGGTTGACGGTCAACAGCGCCGAGTTGCTGGTGGCCGACCCGGCCACGTTGGTGAATACGGCACGAACCTCCCATCCGTTCTCGAACGTGGCCCAGATCACAATCCCGAGCGTGGTCGACATGGCGTTGTAGGGGCAATCGACCCAGCTCGAGCCACCGTCCGTCGAGTATTGCCACTGGACCGTGGGCGCTGGACCCCCGCTGGCGGCGGAGGTCCAGAATGCCTCGCCGCCAACAGTTCCCGATTGATTGGCGGGTTGCACCGTCACCACAGGTGCTGTGTCCGGGTTGACGGTCAACAGCGCGGAGTTGGTGGTGGCCGACCCGGCACCGTTGGTGAACACCGCTTCGTACTCGTTGCCGTTCTCGGCCAGCGTGGTTCCGGCGATGGTCAAGGTGGTGCTGGTCGCTCCGGCCACCGGTGAGAAAGTGGCCCCGCCATCGGTCGAGACTTGCCACTGCACTGTGGGGGTAGGGAAACCACTTGTCGCGGCTGTAAAGGTCGCGTCCTGGGTGGCCACCACGGCCTGGCTGGCCGGCTGAGTGGTGATGGTGGGCGCAACGTCAGGGGCGTTCACTATGGCATAGCCCGATGACAAACCTGGTCCCGAACCTAGTTTCTGCGGGGTGCTTCCAGGCGGCAACGAAACCACAACCGGCGTCGTGCTGCACCCAAACGTAAAGCAAGTCTCGGGGCCGACATTGGCGCCGTCGCCTAGCTCGCCCAGGTTGTTTCCGCCCCAGGCGTAAAGATGCCCGTCGGAGCCAATGGCGTATGCCGTTCCACCATTCCCTGAAATAGCAGTAGCGGTCACCCCCGAGGGGAGCGAGACCACCACCGGCGTTGTGCTACACGATTCCCCAGAGCAACTGTCGGGGCCGACATTGGTCCCGATGCCTAGCTGGCCCACGTTGTTTCCGCCCCAGGCGTACAGGTGCCCGTCGGAGCCGGTCGCGTATGGGTTTCCACTAGCGGCGATGGCTGTCGGGGTTACACCCGAGGGAAGCGAAACCACTACCGGCGTCGTGCTGAGTCCGCCGCTGGTCCCGTTGCCCAGTGCGCCCCCTTCGTTGGAGCCCCAGGCGTAAAGATGCCCGTCGGAGCCGATGGCGTGTTCCCCTGCGATGGCCTTGGGCGTCACTCCCGAAGGGAGCGAAACCACCACCGGTGTCCTGCTGCACGCGGTCAAATTACCGCCAGCGCCGCAGATGTCAGGACCCGTGTCGGTGCCGTCGCCCAGGTCGCCATCGTGGTTGTTGCCCCAGGCATAAAGGTGCCCGTCGGAGCCAATGGCGTACGCCTCCCCCGCAGCCCCGGCGATGGCGGTCGGGGTAACGCCCGAGGGAAGCGAGACCACCACTGGCGTAGTGCTGCACGGGGACCCGATCCCGTCGCACACGTCGGGGCCGCTGGTCCCGTTGCCTAGCGTGCCATAGAAATTGTCACCCCAGGCGTAGAGGTTCCCGTCGGAGCCGATGGCGTATCCGTTGAAGTTGCTCGCGGCGATGGCGGTCGGGGTAACGCCCGAGGGAAGCGAAACTACTACCGGGGTAGTGCTGTTAAAAAAGCCGCTAACGCCGTCACCAAGCTCGCCATCTTGGTTGGAGCCCCAGGCGTAAAGGTGTCCGTCGGAGCCGATGGCGTATGCGTCGTATGGGCCGGCGGCGATGGCGGTCGGGGTCACGCCCGAGGGGAGCTGCACCAGCGCCGGCGTAGTGCTGCACGGTTGCCCGAAGCACGAGTCAGGGCCGACGCTGGTGCCGTCGCCGAGCTGACCGGAGTCGTTGGAGCCCCAGGCGAAGAGCCCGGTGGAACTCCCGGCCGCAGTCGCCGGTATGGTGCCGGTGACTTCCAGCGAGGCTGTCGTCCCCAGCACCACAAGGGCAGCCACCATGGAAAGCCTGGCCAGCGAGGTAATCGAGCGACTAACCATGGCAACCCTCATTCCGTTGATGAACCAGCCACAACTTCAAAAGGGGTCACTGTTTGGCACTGTTGTGGTCGTCTTCCTCTGCCAGCGACGCTACTCTCTTGCCTTCCTGTGTCAAGGTGGCGATGCGCGGCGACAGTCCGGAACCCCGGGCAACGCCCACTTCGTCGGCCGGTATGGTGACGCCGTGTCTGCGGACCAGTTGCACGAAAACGACTCTTGGGTCCGGGTACTCGGTGCTAACAGTGCGTGCTCAATCATCGCGGGTCCTATTGCTCGGGTAAAACTGGCCGGGACGGCGCTGTGCGGGTGGCCAGATCGTCAATGGGACCCGCCGCCGCTTGGCGCCGAAGGGAGGACGCCTCGTCCCGGCCATCCCATCGAACTAGGCCGAGTTGCGCGAGCCTCACCCGGCGCCAGCGGACAATGAACTCCTCGGCCTCGCTCTGGGACACCTCCTCCCACGGGCCATCGAGTCCAGGCAGACCGAATGCACGACCTGTGGAGTGGGGGCGCCTGGTTGCCAACGGTGCCTCGGGGCGTGACGGCCAGTCCCGAGTGCGCTCAACGTCCGTTCCACGGCGTCGGATCAAACCGCCGAGGGTTGCGTCCTTCCCGATCAGGAAGAGTCGGGCGCCGCCGTAGCTTTCAGCAGCCATCAGGTCAGCTAACTGTTCTACCCACGGACCTTGTTGACGCGGAAATCCCCCAGATGAAGTGAGCCCCCGAGGCAGTGTGGAGCTGTTCACACACCCACACAGCCACCGGGAGGCTCGTTATGCACCGTAATGCTCCACTCACCCCAGAAGGCCGACTGCGCCTCTGCAACATGATCGAGGAGGGCTGGACGGTGGCTGCCGCCGCCGAGTCCATGCGGATCTCCCGCCAGACTGCCCACAAATGGTGGTGGCGCTACCAGGATGCTGGGATCGCCGGCCTCGAGGACCGCTCCTGTCGCCCCCGACGCTGCCCGACCAAGACGCCGGACCGCATGGAACGTCGGATCGTCGAACTGCGGCGTCGTCACCAACTCGGACCGGTCCGACTGGCCCGAGGGTCGGCGTGCCAGCATCCACATTTCACCGGGTCCTCCAGCGCTACGGGGTGAGCCGGCTCTCCGACCTCGACCGAAAGGGCGGTCGGGTCATCCGCAGGATCGAGACCACCCATGCCGGCGAGCTGGTCCACGTCGATGTGAAGAAGCAGGCCAATGCGGTAGCCGCCACAGCCAGCGGGGGCTGCCCGGTATGGAGCACACCGGGAACGCGAACGACGCCGGCCAAAGATCGACCCGTTCTTCGGCATGCAATGACGGACCTGGCCGGGGACGGCGTTGGGTCGTCGAGTGTTCAGTGGGCTCGACAGAGCAGCCGGTACTTCCTTTGCAGGCGCTCCGCAACCCTCCGGCCGTCTCACCTGTGGACACGGGGACTCGAGCGCTGGCCAACTGGTGAAAACTCACGTTCTTACGGTGCCAGAGACCTTTCGGAGGCCACCGTCGCCGTGGAATTCAATGGCTCCCGTGATGGGAGGCTGAATGGACTCTCCGAGTACACCAACGGTTGTTGCAGGTGGTACACCGGAAGCTGTCGAGGTCTGTCATGCAACCGTCGGCGGCCAGCACGACCGTGATGCTTGTCGCGCCGCAAGATGGACATCGGGGAAAATCGGTCGTTCCGTCCTCCGCTGCGAAGCTCACCCTACGAAACTGCAGAAGGCCCGGAGCCTTGCGGCCCCGGCCCTTCTCGCCTGCCCATCACCGAATGCTCAGATGTACGTGTCATCCCGTCGGACGACATTGCCACGACCGTCATCCACGGTCGTTCGATGACGACGGGGGCCACTGCCTACAAATAGTGCAAGGGGTCCACTATAGGTTAATCCGCGCGATATAGACTCTGCGTGTGGAAGCATCGGC
>JADMIJ010000012.1 GCA_015478655.1 Acidimicrobiales bacterium
CGTCGGACACGCCGGTCGCCAATGCCGTCTTCGTGTGACCCGGCGGGTTGATAACCCGGCGGGCCGGTCGGGGAGCCGATGGCCGACATCTCCCTCGGCGCCGAGGCCGACGCGTCGGCCGCCAACGTGTCGAGCCTCGGCGTCACCCTGACGGGGACCCAGAAGCACAGCGCCGTCCACGTCTCCGTCGGCGGCGCCTCCATCGTGAACAACACCGTCGTCACGATCACCGACACGCAGGGGAACTCGTACCTGATCAAGGGCGTGGGGAACAGCCGGCAGGGGTTCTCCCTGGATGTGCCCGGCGGGGACGTGACGGTCACCGTGGGCCTCCCCGCGGCGGACACGAACCTCACGGTCGTCGCCCAGGAGGTGAGGGGCTCGGGCATCGTCCTCGTCGACAACACCTCGCCGGGAGGCGACGGCTTCGCGGGCACCACGCAGGGGTTCGGCACCCTCGGCGCGAACTTCGACCCGAACGAGGCCCTCTACATGTGCTCCTTCTGGGACGTCGGCGCCGCGCCCGCGAGCTACACCAACCTCGCCCAGGTGGCGGTCCAGAGCGCCGTCCCGGGCTCGGACACGCTGGCCGTGGCGTCGGGGCCGCAGCCGAACCCGCGGTTCGGCGCGACGTTCAACATGAACGCGATCTACGCGGTGTCGCAGCCGGCCAGCACCGTTCGGCTGATGACCGTCTTCATCAACGTGCCCCCGATCAGCGGCGCGGGCAGCTTCTCCGGCACGACGCTCGCGGGCGCCGCCCCCTTCGGAAACGACTGGACCACGTTTCTCACGACGGTGAAGTTCCGGCTGACCAACGTGCCGGCCGGGGCCGCGATCCTCGTCTTCTTCTCGTCGTTCGGCGTCGCGCCAGTCCCCGACGTGACCGGCATCTCGGACACGGCCGGCAACACGTACACCAAACTGGGCAGCGCGACGTTCTCCTCCGGCGCCTTCGACGTGTGGGTAGCCCGGGGCGTCGCGGCGGGCGCGGAGGTCGTCGTCTCCGTCGCGCTCTCGAATCTAGTCAACAACACCGACACCGAGCTGGTCTGCGCCCTCGTCGTGCCGGCCACCGGCGGGACGCTCACCCTGGACGCCACCGGCGCCGGGTCGGACGGCACCACCAGCGTGGCCAGCCAGTCGGTGACGACCCCGATCACGGTGGCCAAGGCCAACGCCCTCCTGCTCGCGTACTTCGCCGACCAGGAACCGTCCACCGTCTGGCCCGCCCTCTCCGGGTCCCTCGCGCAGGCCGCCGTCGCCGGCTCCGGGGTCACGAGCGCCTTCTCCGTGCTCGGGCAGCAGGCGTCGGCGGCCGGCGCGCAGTCGCCGGCGGCCGTCGTCCCGGCGTCGAGCTCGCCGTGGGCCGCCATCGCCGTCGCCTTCGACCCGTCGTCGACGCCGACGTCGACGGGCCCCACCTTCCCGCAGCTCGTCGACCAGCCCTGCGCCGCCGGGGACCCCGCGCCCGTCGCCCAGATCGTCGCCCCGCCGAGCCTCGAGACCCTGCCCTCGAGCGCGGCGGAGCTGATACCGGGCTTCTACTACGACCGGTGTTTGGACGTGTACGTCACCCTGAAAGGCCCCCCCACGACCACTCCCCCGTGACCGGCCCGCCGGCCACACGTAAGTTAAAGTGGCGCCCGACGATGGGGCCGCCGGTGCCGGCAAACTGAAGCTCCTGCTGATCTCCGACAACCCCGCGACCCCGGCGTCGTACGGGAACGCCGTCCGGCACTTCGCCGACGCCGTCTCCTCCCTCGGGGTGGAGGTGGCCTTCGGGGCGCTGCAGGTCGCGGGCCTCCCCCTCCGGTACGAGCACGACGGCCGGTCCTACCCGCTGTACGGGTGCGCCCCCCCCTACCGGATCGCGGCGGCGATCGAGGACCACGACCCCGACGTCGTCATGCACGTCCGCGACCCCGTCGCGATGGTCCCGCGCCTCTTCCCGGGGTCGTACTCCGTGAAGGCCCCGGCCAGGGGGAAGCCCGTCCTCCAGTGGTGCCCCGTCCAGCACGAGTTCCTGCCGTGGGACTACGTCGAGGTCCTGCTCCGCGAGAGCGACCTCGTGCTCCCGTTCACCAAGGCCGGGGCCGACCGGCTCGGCGACGCCGGCCTCGTCCGGGACCGGATGGAGCCGCTCCCGCTCGGCGTGTCGCCGGCGTACTCGGACCCCGGGGGGCCGGCGGCGGTCGGCTACGGGCGCGAGGGCCTCCCTCTCGTGATGACGGTCGGTCTGGGGGGCCAGGACCGGAAGGCCTTCCCGCTCCTGATGCGGGCGTTCCGGGAGGCCCGGTCGACCGACCCGACGCTCGACTACGACTTCTACCTGCACACGACGGCGGCCGGCGCGTTCGACCTCGTGGAGCACGCGCGGATGCTCGGCGTCGACGGCCGGTGGATCTTCCCCAAGGGGTACGACCCCGGGATCGGCTACCCCGAGGAGGACCTCGCGTCGAGGTACCGCCGGGCCGTCGCCTACGTGTCGACCGGGACCGGCGAGGGGTGGGACATGCCGCTGTCGGAGGCCGCCGCCCTCGGCCGGGTGCTGGTCTACCCCGACGAGCCGAACCGGAACGAGGTCGTCTCCGACTACGGGGGGCCCAAGCTGCCGGTCCGCACGTTCCCCTTCCCGCGGACCACGAACTGGGAGCGCATGATGGACGTCTCGGACCTCGCCGAGCAGCTCCTCAAGCTCAGGGACCTCAGGCCGGACCCGGCGGCGGGCCGGGCGTACTACGCCGCCCACACCTGGGCGAAGACCGCCGAGCGGTTCGTCGAGATCGTCAAGGAGCGGGGGTGGTGGAAGTGACCGAGGATCCCATCGAGTACAGACGCGCCCAAGAACGCGGTCGGAGGATTCTGAGGGACTCCCTAGCGGGAGTGGACCCAGGGGCCTTCCCGCCGTTGGAGCGGGAGAACAGCCTTCTGACCGAGGAGGCTTGGCACCGTCCCGCCATACTCGAGGGGGTGTGGCTCCGTTGCTGGGAGAGCCATGAGTTCTGGGCCAAGTGTCCGTGCGGCAATGTGCACGAACCCCTTTCCGAGTACGAGGCGATGATGGCGCTCGGCGACCTCGTGAGCATCGTGATGCGGGGGTTCACGGATGCACACGGCTTCCCCCCGGTGGAGCCGGAGTGGCTCGGGAAGAAGGCGGGGGAACTCGTCCGCCTGTGGTACAGCCTACCGGACCACCGCGGTATGTTTGAGATGTTCGCCGCGCTGGGAGAGATCCTACGCGCCGACGGAGTCAGCATGGAGGCCAAGCGGAGAATGGCGGCGGAGCGGTGAAGGTCGTCGTAGTCGCGCCGGTCGGGGTGCCCCTGCCGGTGAAGGGATACGGGGGCATAGAGATCGCCGCGCAGGACCTCGCCACCGAGCTCGCCCGCCGGGGCCACGAGGTGACCCTCATGGGGAACGTCGACGACGGCCCCTCGCCGATGGGATGGGCCGGCCGTCGGATCCTGACCGAGGCCGACCCGCTCACCCCCGACAAGTACGGACTCCTCCGCGACGCGGATGTCGTGCAGGACCTCTCGCACGGCAAGGCGGCCAGGCTCGCCCGCACGAGGCAGTACTGGGCGACCACCATGTTCTCCGACGGCCAGGGGCCCCCGGGCCGCAACATCTACCCGTCGGAGGCCGTCCGCGACTCGTTCAAGGACCCGAAGGCGCCGGTGGTCCCGCTCGGGATCCCGCTCGACGGGGTCTCCGTGGCGGACCCGGTCCCCGGTCGGTACGTCGCGCTCGGCCGGGTCGCCCCGTACAAGGGGCAGGACCTCGCCATCAGGGTGGTCCGTTCCGTCCGAGCCGCCGAGGAGCAACGCGACACGGAACACCTCATGCACAACCCGAACCCGGTCTCCCTGACGGTGGCCGGGCACACCGGCCCGTTCGCCGACGCGTACTTCTCGCTCGCCGTCCGGAAGATGTGCCGTGACAACGGGTTCGACTTCGTCCCGGACCCGCCGGACCTCAACGCCCTCCTCGACGGCGCGGCGGGGCTGCTCCACTTGCACCGATGGGTGGAGAGTTTCTCGTTGGTGGCGGCAAACGCACTCCTGCGTGGCATCCCGATCCTGACCACCGACGTTGGGGCACCGCAGGAGTTTGTCCGCGCGTGCGACGGTGGCTTCGTCGTCCCGCTTAAGGACCTCGAGGCCGGCCGGCCGGAGGCGCTCGCCATCGCGCGGGGCTTCTTCGAGGAGAGGTGGTCCTCGCGCCGGGCCGGGATCGCCAAGCGGGCCCGGGAGCTGTTTGACGTGCGGGTGATTGCGGAAAAGTACGAGACTCTCTACGGAGGGAAATGATGGGCCTCCGCGTGAACTTGGGTTGCGCGAACCGGCCGCTCCCCGGGTACGTCAATCTCGACGCGCAGGACCTACCGGGCGTCGACATGGTCTACGAGGTCGATCCCTGGCGGCCCGTCCTGCCGTTCGAGTCCGACAGCGTCGAGGAGATCTACTCGAACAACTTCAACGAGCACATCGCCAACACGGTGGCGCTCATCAACGAGTTTGGGCGCGTGTCGGTGGAGGGGGCGCGTTGGTTCATTCTCACGCCAGGATACCTTGATCTCAACTCCTGGCGGGACCCCGGTCATCTCAGCCACTATGAGGAACGGTGCCTTGACTTCTGGACCGAGGAGGGGTTTGACAACCGGCACTACACCGACCGGTTTCGGATCACCTACACCTTGGATGGGGACAACGAGCACGGGCTCGAGTTCCACGTCGTGGTGCACAAACCGCCGAGGCCCTGATGGTCCGCTTCTCGGTCGTCGTGGCGACGCTCGTTCGCGGGTCGTACCCGGCCCTCGTCGCCTCGGTCCGGCGGCAGACCCTTCGTTCGTGGGAACTCATCGCCCGGGCGGACGCCGGGAACGAGTACCTTGCCCGCAACAGGGGTGCGGTACAGGCACGCGGAGAAGTCCTCGTGTTTGTCGATGACGATGCGACCCTCCGGCCGTCGCATCTCCACCGTCTCGTCGAGGACTTCGAGTCGCGGCCGGACCTCGTCGCCGTGTCCGGCCCTCTCCAGGGCGACATGTTCGGGTCCGGGAATATTCTACTCGATCACAGGGGGTGGTGGGTCGGCGCGAACATGGCCGTCCGCCGGGACGTGTTCCTCGAGCGCCCGTTCGAGGAGACGTGGGGCCTCGGTCGGACGCCACGGGGCTGGCGGGCCGACAGCGACCTGGGCTTCTCCATCGAGGAGCGGTACCCGGGCCGCTGGCTCCACGACTCCGAGCTGGTGGTGGACCACCCGGGCAAGATGCAGTCCGTGTGGGACCCCGAGGTAGAAGCCTTGTTCTTCCAACGATGGCGCTCGCGGTACATCGAGCGGTTCGTGCCCGTTGATCCGAGAGGCCAGCAGTTCCTGTTGGAGACGCAGGACCTGACGGCCGACGAGCGGGCGAAGGTGGTAAGTGCGAGGAGGGAGCTGCGCCGGAACATGCCGGGCCTCCCCGTGCTGCCGCAGGAGGCCTGAACGGTGCCGCGCTTCAGCATGGAGGTGGGGGGCACCCCGCGGATGGTCTGGACCAGCCTGGACGACTTCCTGTCGTGGGTGAACGAGATCGTCGTCCCGAGCGCCGCCCAGTACGGTTTTAAAATAGTCATTGAGCCGATCCCCAAGGACGAGGTGAGGGTCGACCGTGCCTGACGCGACGGGCGGCAACGGCGGGGCGACGACGGCGCCGCTGACGCCCCCGAGGTTCGACTCGCGGGCCGCCGCGAACGCGGAGTACCACCGGATCATGACGCGGGCCGCCGAGATGCAGAAGCTCCTCAACTTCCACGTCGTGCGGTCGGCGACGCACGGCGACCCGGCCAAGCGGGCCCAGGCCCTCGACTCGGCGATCGGCGCCGGGGAGCGGATGCTCGCGGAGTTCCGCCGCGCCCGGGACGCCGCGGCCGCCGCGCACCCGGGCCTCGTGGTCCCGGGCCCGTTCGCGTCGGCCTTCCCTCCACCCAGCCCCGCGCCGTCCGGAAAGGTCCAGCCGCGCCACTTCTAGAGCCCATCGCCGGGTTCATCTACGTGGCCCGCGTACCCGGTCCGAGGCCCCATGATCCCCTCCGTCGTCGCGGTGCCCGGGTCCGTCACCGAGATAGGACCGAGGAAGAGGTCCCCCCCCGCCGTCCGGCCCCCCGGGGCCGCGCCGGCCTACCAGGCCGTGCCCACCGCCGGCCCCGGGGTCCTCGGCCAGGCCCTCTTCCGCCTGGGCTTCGTCCCCGCCTCCGAGTCCAAGCCCCTCACCGCCGAGGCGGCGTCCCTGCAGTCGTCGAACGCGGCCCTCTCCACGGAGGCCTCGGCGATGGAGTCCGGGATCGCCTCCCTCACCTCGCAGGTCTCGACGGCGGAGTCCGGGATCTCCTCGCTCCAGTCGCAGATCGCCTCGCTGTCCTCGCAGCTCGCCGGCCTCGAGTCGACGCTCCTGGGGGACCAGTCGACCATCGCGTCGCTCCGCTCGCAGATCTCGGCCCTGCAGTCCCAGGTGTCCGCCCTCCAATCCCAGATCGCCTCCGACGGGTCGCTGATCTCCTCGCTCCGGTCGCAGCTCTCCGGCGCCGCGTCGGCGCTGAACGGGCTCACCGCCATCGCGGCGTCGCCGTCCCGCGCCCTGCAGAACAACGGGCTCGTCAGCCAGGACCAGGCCTACGACTCCTCGGTGAACGGGTACTCCGGGTTCGTCGACCCCGGCGTCACGGGGCTCGCCGTCGCGTTCGCGCCCGGCTACTCCGGGTTGACCTCCGGCACCGGCACGGACGCCCGGATGCAGTCGTCCGGGCCCGCGCTCGGCGGCCGGCTCGCCTCCGCCCTCGGCTACGTCCCGGTCGGGCAGGTCACCTCCGCCGAGGCCCAGGTGGCCTCGCTCCAGTCGGCGAACGCGTCGCTCAAGACCCGGCTGTCGTCGGACCAGTCGACGCTCTCCTCCCTCCAGACCCGGCTGTCGTCGGACCAGTCGACCCTCTCGGGCCTGCGGTCCCAGGCGTCCTCCCTCCAGGCCCAGGTCTCCTCCGCGCAGGCCGGCGTCTCCACGGCGACCTCCCAGATCGGTTCCCTGCGGTCCCAGGTCGGCGCCCTGCAGTCGCGGGTCGCCGCCCTCACGTCGCAGCACCAGGCCGACCTCTCGACCATCGCGACGCTGCGGTCGCAGCTCTCCACGACCAGCGGGGTGCTGTCCCTGATGAGGAGCTCGAACCTCTCGCCCGTCTCGTTCTCGTGGAGCTTCGGGGACGGCTCCTCGGCGGGCGGGCCCACGCCCACCCACACCTACGGGGACTACGGCAACTACCAGCCCTCGGTCACGATCACCGTCGCCGTCCCGGCGACGCCCGTGACCCCGGCCCGGACCGTCAAGCGCACCTTCACGCTCGGCCGGTTCGTCCTCGGGCGGTGGCCCACGAAGCTCGCCGGCTCCGGCGGGGGCGGGACCTACGGCGGGACGATCATGTGGACCCTGACCGACACCCGGGGCGACCCGGTCTCGAACTGCCGGATCGAGCAGACCGTCCGGGACGCCGCCGGGGTCGTGACCGGCGTCTACGACGACGCGACGGACGCCTACGGCCACGTCACGTACGACTACTCCGGGGCCGGGACGGTCCGCGCCCGGTGCCTGCGGAACCCGACGCTGACCGGGCAGCAGGGCCTCGCCATCTACTGAGCCGATGGCGACGGTCTACGCGCCGAGCTCGGTCTTCGTGCGCCCGCTCTCGGCGGTGATCGTCCAGGCCAGGGCCGGGCGCCTCCCCCAGGTCTCCGCGGCGATCCAGGGCCGCGAGCTGACGCGCGTGCTCAGCCTCGGCCCGTTCAAGGGGGTCCGCCCGTGGGCCTCCGCGGCGTTCACCGCGGCCCGCGCCATCCCCGCGTTCGACATGCACGCCGCCGTCCTCGACGCGGTGACGGTCTCCGACCTCGCCCAGAGCCCCGACGTCGCGGCCATCTACGAGGACCGTCCGGTGCGGATCAGCCAGTTCCCGTCGGTCCCCGCCGAGGGGACCTACTCGCTCGAGGTGCCGCCGACCTCTGGCGGCCGCTCCCCCCAGACCCTGTTCTTCACGTCGACGGAGTGGACGCGGAGGCTCCTCGGCGCCGACGTCGCCAACGCGGCGGGGTTCTCGGGGCAGGGCGTCAAGGCCTGCGTGGTCGACACCGGGGGCGGGCAGTTCCATCCCCAGACACGACGGGGGACTTTCCTCACCGCCATTCCCGGCAACCATTTCGACGTCGTGAGCCACGGATGTATCGAGGGAGAGGCCTACATCCGGACCACATTCTGCGGCGTTGCTACGATGCGGGAGCTGTTCGACCGGGCTTCATCGCTGTGGGGCCAGAGCGCCAGCGAGATCGGGGATACCGTGACGCCGCCAGTCGATATTTTGACTATCGGATTCAACGCCACGACCGGCCGGTCGGAGCCAACACGGGTACTCGCCATCCATAGGATCCCTCACCGGGGCCGTCTCGTCCGGGTCACAGGCTCCAACGGGCGGACGTACACGACGACGCCGTGGCATCCATTCCTGACATGTGACCGACGAACCGGCCGGACGGAGTACCGGAGGGCTGATCGACTGGCCGAGTGGGCCGGAGCGAACAACCACTACATCGTGTCTCCCGACGGGGTGGCTGATCTCCCCGGCGTGGCACTACTCTCGCCCGAGGAGAACTACCTCGCCGGCCTCTACATTGCGGAAGGCTTCTTGTCGCCCAATCATATCGCCGGGACCGGCCGCGTCCGTGCGCTACCGAGGCTCATCTATTCGTTGTCGGAAGCCGAGTTGCCGGTGTTCGGGGCCCATCTGACCCGTCTCGGGTACGGTCACACACCCCACGGCCGCAACGCCGTCCAAGTCTTCAGCGCAACTTTCGTGCGGGCACTCGTGGGCCTCGGGTTTCCGGTAGGGGGCCGGAAGGCCACGACCGTCACAATACCTGAGCCGCTCCTGAAGCAGCCCAAAGAACACCTGCTGGCGCTCGTGGCCGGTATCGTCGACGGGGACGGGTCATTCGGCCAGGGGCGGGTCGGGATTCGGATAGCCACGTCATCGAGGCGGCTGGCGGAGCAACTCACCGCCCTGTTGTCGTCGATGGGGCACCACATTTCTCTCAAGCGGGCGACGAGGGCCGGCCGTGACAATGGACACGGGGGCGTGGCCAAGGTTGACGGATGGCATGTTTCGGTCCTCAAATCCTCCGTGGGGCCGTTTGCCGACGCCATCCTGCCACACCTCGTGCTCCATCCTGATCGGGCCCGAACCCGATATGCGGGCCGATGGGACAATGGTACAGCGGCACGGAAGGGTACCCTAGGGCACCTGTGGATCAAGCGGGTGGAAGAAGTCGACTTCGACGGATACCTCTACGACCTCACAACGTCGACGGGGAACTACGCCGCTGGGCGCGAGGGCATGGCCGCCATTCACAACACATGGTGCCTCTCCGCGCTCGGCGGCACGCTCTACCAGGACCACGCCTTCTCGCAGGTCGCCGGCGTCCCCGTGCTCTGCGAGGGGATGGCCCCGCTCTGCGGCCTGCTGGCGATCAAGGCCCTCGACTTCGTCATCGGCACCGCCCCGACCTCGATCCTGCTCTCCGCCCTCGAGATGGCCCTGGCCCAGAAGGTGGACGTGCTCTCGCTGTCGTGGGGGGGCCCCGTCTCCGGCGCGACGCCCGCGGCGGACCCGTTCTACCCGGCGATGGCCGCGCTCGACGCCGCCGGGGTGCTCGTCTTCGCCGCCGCCGGGAACTCGGGCCCGGGCGCGTCGACCCTGGACTCGCCCGGCGCGTTGCCGCAGCCGGTCACCGTCGGCGCGTGGAACGCATTGAGCAATTCTTTCAACCCGATGTTTGGCGCGGCCGGGTCGGTCTGCAACTTCTCGAGTCGGGGCCCGACTCCGTGGGGCGCGGTAAAACCGGATTGCGTCGCGCCCGGGGCGATCATCGACTCCGGGGTCTCGGCCTTCTCGGAGATGGCGGTGAGCTACACGCAGAGACCGCACGAGGCGAACGCGATCGCGGGCACGTCGATGTCGACGCCCCAGGCGGCGGGAATCGGGGTTCTGGCCCGGCAGGCGCACGCGAAGCTGCTCGGGAAGACCCTGACGAGCGCCGAGGTGAAGGCGATGCTCGTCGCGGCCAACGGACCACCGAACAACGTCTACGGGTCCGGCGCCCTGACGTGGGACGTTTACCGCGCGTGGCTCTCGACGCAATACGGAGTCACGATATAGTGGACCGGCGGTTCCCCGGGCAATGGCCCTGACGAAGGAGCAGATCGAGGACCTCTACTCCCGGCTGCCGGTCCTGCCGCCCCCGCCGAATATCTTCGAGCTGGCCGGGGGCGACATCGGCGCCGAGCGCCTCTACCACGCCGTCCACCAGTTGAACCGCGTGGCGACGGACCGCCAGTCCCGGTTCCGGGTCCTCGGGATGCACGAGATGGGCACCGACTTCGTCCTCCTCGCCGGGGACTCCCCGGAGTCGACCGTGGTCCACGAGGCGGTCCACCACGCCGGCGTCCGGTCCGAGCCCGCCACCTACGCGATCACGCGCGTCCTCATGGCGCGCGCCCGGTTCAACCTCGGCCTGCGGCGCCGGCCCGTGACGTACTCCCAGGTGCCGGTCGCCCCGGCGGAGCGCGACGGGCTCCTGCGGTCGATGCGCCTCAGCCTGGCGCCCGGCGAGCCCCGGCACGCCGAGCTGATCCACTACGTCTACGTCCCCCCGTAGGCCCGCATGGAGACGCCGCGCAGGCTGACGCAGGAGCAGGCCGGCTACCTCCCATCGGGCCCGTTCCGGTGCGACACCTGCATCTGGTTCCGCGGGCCGCGCTCGTGCGCGCTGGTCGAGGGGACGATCGACCCGGGCGGGTGCTGCGACGGCTGGGAGGACCGCCCCGGGAGGAACGACCACCTGTTCTCCGCCGGGCCCGCCTTCCTCCCGCCCATAGAGCAAACTCTATCGGCCGGCGGGCGAGTGGGTGGGGCCATGCCCGACGGTGCCGAGGCCACGCCGATGGCCGCCGGGCCGGCCGTGTCCCGCTCGGCCCGCGAGCGGTCGGTCGACGAGCGGATACGGTGTCTCGTGATCGGGCAGCAGATGGGCGACAACGTCGCGGACCTCTCGCAGCTCCTCGACGACCTCGTGGCGGCGCCCCAGACCACCGTCGCGCGGGACACCAACACGCTCGCGTCGGCCTACGTGGCCCGCATCGACAACGAGTTCAAGGTGGCGATGAACCGCTGCGGGCTCTCGCCCAGCGACCCCATCGTCAAGCGGTGGATCGACTTCGAGGACACCTGGGGCGGCAGTCGGGACGTCCCGGAGATCCGGGCGGCCCTCGCGCGCGTCCACGACCTGCTCGACATGAACCAGGTCGACGTCGAGCGCATCGGCGAGCCGGGCACGGTCCCGTCGCGCCGGCCGGAGGTTGGGTAGATGGCCGACGTTGGCGAGAACGAGCTGGCCGCCCGCCTCGCGTGCTTCCACGTCGGGTCCCGCGTCGGACGGCGCGTCGACGACATCGCCCTCGCCGCCCTCACGATCCACGAGTCGGTGCGGAGGCACCCGAACCCGGACGAGCGGGAGCACCACAACGAGGTCCAACGGAACATCCTGAGGCGCGAGTTCGGGGAGCTGCGCCACGCCGTTGACGCGGCGAAGAAGGCGTGCGGCCTAGACCCCGAGTTCCCCGTCGGCGAGCGCCTCCACCGGCTCCTCGAGATGGGCCCGGGCGCCGACCCGGAGGACATGTTCCACGAGCTGCAGCCGCTCACGGCCGACCTGCACGCCGACGAGGAGAACGCGGTCCGCGACGCCCCCGTGCGGTACGACCCGCCCCTCCTGCGGAACGTCCGACGCGCCGCCGGGTCCCCGGACCAGGAGAAGAAGTAGGTGGCCGACGACGAGACGGAGGAACGGGTCCGGTGCTTCATCCTCGGGGCCGAGATCGACGACAACATCACGGACGCGCTGGAGGCCAGTAGGGAGGTCCGCGAGTGGCCCTACACGGCCCCCGCACGTATGCAAGCGGTGGAGACCTTCGCCACGAGGGCCGGCGAACTGATCGGCGGGCTGCGGAAGGCGGCGGAGAAGTGCGGGGACCCCGAACGTCTCGGCCACTTCGCCACCGAGTTGGAGGCTGCGGGGACGGCCAGCGACCTGAACCGGCAGCGTGGCATCCTCCTCGAACTCTCCGACTATCTCGGGTCTCTCCGCCCCGCCGGGGACGACCCGCCCCTCCTACGGAATGTGCGCCGGTTCGCCGGGTCCCCGGACCAGGAGAAGAGGTAGGTGGCCGAGTACTACGAGGACCTCGAGCGGAGCTACGGCCCGCGCGAGGCCCGCCGGATCGCGCTCGAGCGCGGCCTCGAGGTGCCGCCGGAGCCGGAGGAGTCCGACCGGCGGCTCCGCTGCTGGGCCCTGGACGTCCGCGTCCAGGAGCAGACCTCGTTCCTGGAGGACCTGGCCAGGAACCTGTCGAGGGCCCGGTCGCCGTCGTACCGTGAGACGGCCAAGGGCGTCATCGAGACGCAGGTGAGGATACTCGACGACCTGTTCCGGAGATCCGAGGACTGCGGGGTCGAGGCGAACGGATACATCAGCGGCGAGTTCGCCGGCGTGCAGTCGGTGGTGGGGAGCGGCGGGCCGGACGAGATTCACAGGGTCGTCGCGGAGTTCGGCCGGAACCTCCACCGGTCGGCCGTCGACGAGATCGCCGGGAACACCGAGGAGCCAGGGTGAGACGGTGCCCGAGATCGTCCCCACGACGGCGGGCCAGGACCTCGTCGCGCCGTACAAGACCGGGATGCCCCTCAAGGGATACGACGCCCACGTCCGGCTCGAGGTCGACCCCGAGGGGGTGACGGTAGTCTGCGCCGACGTCTTCGACTCGGCGGAGCTCGACAACAACAAGGCCCACGTCGAGTCCGAGTGCGCGTCCTGGGGGAACGGCGGCGCGAGGCGCATCACCGAGTTCTTGAGGGGCTACGGCTTCGACACGACGGTGAGGTTCGCGTGAACGCCTGCATCACGACCGGGCGCCGCGCCGGCTACTGCCCGCCGCCCGGCCGGCCGAGGCCCCCGTCCGGCCCCGACCGCGACTTCGGCGAGCTCGCCGGCCTCGTCGACGAGTTCCTGTTCTTCTCCGTCGGCATCGACGGGATCGAGATCGACACGGCCCGGGCCCACGACAGGGACATCCCGTGCCGGTGCGTCGACATCACGAAGGCCAGCGGCGCGACCGAGCCGTTCTGCTTCCACAGCGGAGTGATCGGGACCCTCACCCAGGAGCAGGTCAAGGACCTCTGCGTTAAGCGCGTCCCGCTCCGGCACCCCGAGGGGATCACCCGGCGGATCACCGCCTTCGAGCGGGCCTCGTCCGAGTGCGAGGGGATGCCGGTCGAGCAACGGCTCGAGTGCATGTCGAGCGCCCTCTCCCGCCGGGGCGTGGAGTGGGGCGAGGCCCGCACCCGGTAGGACGATGGCCGACGCGGACGAGCGCCTGCGGTGCTGGGCCGCGGGGGCGAGGGCCCGGCGCGACCTCCGCGAGCTGGCGGACATCGCCGAGGAGGTCATCGCGGCGGGCCCCGGCCGCGCCCACACGCCCGAGTCGCGGGCCGAACACCGCGCGGCGATGTACGGCGACCGTTACGAAGCGGTCGAAAAGGACGTCGCCGACGCGACGGCTTGCGGCGAATCCAGCATCGCCCTCTCGTGGGTCGGCCAGTGGCGGGAGGGGGAGGGGCTGATCAGGGACCCGCCGAGAAGCGACCAGGACGCGCGCGAGGCCTTCTCGGCGATCCACAACGTGCTGAACTGGATGGACCGGGAGTCGCTGATGGCGCCGAGACCGGGCACGGGGCTGCCCTACACCGGTGGCGGGACGGAGCACGCGGTCCGGCCGGCGCCGCCCCCGGCGGAACTCGAGCGCGCCGAGAACGAGGCCGGCGGGCTGCGGGCCGCGTACCTGAGGGCCAAGGCGGCGTCCGACAAGCGCCCGTTCGACACGGTCCTCGCCCGGCGGACGGTGCGCGCCGAGGAGGCCTACGGGCAGGCCTCGCTCCGGGTGACCGGCCTACGGGAACTCGCCGAGTCCGGGTAGCGCCGAATCGCCCTTATACCGAGGAGCGGTTCTCCGGCCACCGTGACCGACGAGGGGATGGAGTTCCACATCGCCGAGGCCCGCCGGCACCTGGACCTGGCGGCCCGCGACCCGCGGTGCGGCGCCTGCCGCGAGCTGCTCGGCGAGGAGGTCGACCATCTCGACCTGTTCTCGAGCCTCTCCGGCAAGGTGCTGGAGCTGACCACCGCCCAGGACGCGACGACCCGGACGTTCGTGGAGGGCAACGAGAGGGCGGACCGGCGGCTCGCGGAGACGGGCCTCGCGCCCCCGCCCGCCGAGCGGTCCGGCCTCGGGCTCTCCGACATGGCCCGCGACATGTGGAGGAGCCGGGTCCGCGTCGTCGACGTCCTGAGCGTCGGGCAGAGGCGCTGATGGCCCGGGCGCCCGCCCCCGATCGCGTCCCGACCGAGCGGGACGTCTTCTGCACCGTCCTCGGCTACCTCGGCAACAGGCCCCGGAAGCCCTGCCTCGACGCGACCGCCCCGCAGAACCTCCACCTCCTCGGGCGCGAGACGATCGAGACGATGTTCCGCACCGAGTACGGCGGGCCCCAGCTCGCCGCCGCCCGCGAGTGGTCCCAGCGGATCGCCGAGAAGTTCATCGAGCTCCACCCCGACGCGCTGGCCCCCCCGCCCGCGCCGCCCGCGGTCGACCTCACCGCGGTCGGGGGGATCGCGGCGGCGCTGCCCGGCGAGTACCCGTTCATCGACGCCGAGGCGGAGTGGGACTCCCTCGACCGCGTGGGCCGCGACGCGCTCCTGCGCGGTATCGGGGTCGCCCCGGAGGACATCGGCGACCTGCCCGACCGACCGTACGGGGTCCTTCCCGGCGACGTGCAGGACGTGCTCGACGCGCGGGCCGCCCGCGCGGCTCGCGGGTGAGGCCGTGGCCGACGAGCCCACCCGGTCGCGCGGCGACCACTACCTCTCGCGGCGGATCACCGTCCGCTTCTCCCCGAACGAGATGGAGTGGATCCGGGCCCAGGCGCGCGGGATGAGCCCCCCGGTCAGCGAGTCCTACATCGTCCGGGGCTGCGTCGTGGGGTTCCGCCAGATCACCTCGAGGCCGCTGATCGAGAACCTGAAGCCGCTCGCGGACCCCCCCGACGGCGGCGGACAAGCGCCGACAACTCCTCAAGTACGGCGCCGCCGTCGGTAGGGCCATGCCGAAGTCGATCAGCTACGCCGCAGAGAAGTGGAGCCGCAAGACCGCCAACGCCGGAGCGAAGTGGAAGGCCGCCCTCGACTCGGGCGCCGCCAGCCGCTACTGCACGGGGCTCCAGGAGTTCCTCGGGCACAGCGCGCCGATGGCCTGCGCCGCCTACGGCGCCGGGATCAGCGCCGTGAGCGCGTCCGACTTCCAGAGCGCCGTCTCCGGGAAGGCGGGCAAGTACTCGTCCGCGTTGGGCCGCGTCGGGTAGGCCGGCCCGCCGGGCCGGTCCCGCCCCAACCCCTTCCTTCCCCTTTCTCACGGGACCATCAGGCCCAGCAGCTCGTCGGTGACCGGGGCGCCGACCGCGCGCAGGACCTCCACCGCCGGGATCCCGGCGAGCGGCTCCTCCGGGTGGTCCCGGCGGTACTCCCCCGCCTCGAGGTAGAGGTTGCGGACCGCCCGCTTGTACTCGTGCCGGTCCTCGACGCGGAGGCGGCCGAGCCGCGCGGCGACCGCCGCCACGTCGGCGCCGTGGCCGGCGACCGGGCCCTCGGGCGGGCCGAACTCGCGGACCAGGTCGTCGGCGGCCCCGATCTCGGCCGGGGACAGGCCGGCCCCCTCGACCCACGCCCGGAACTCGGCGCGCCAGTCGGTCACCGTCGGGACCCCCGTCGCGAGCAATGACTTGGGCGCAACAGGCAGGTCTGCGACCGCCGTCGGGGATCGAACGGGCGCGTCCCGCGATGTCGTCCCGGGCAGGTGGGGTGTCGGAGGACGCACGTCACGGCGGCCCCCTGAGCTTGAGGCGTAGGGCGGCGATGACGCCCATCCGCCGGACGTCGCCCGCGCCCGCGGCGGCGCGCGCCAGCTCGTCGAGCGCGAGGCCCAGGTCGCGGGCCTCGGCGGGGACCAGCGAGTCCTCGCGGAGCCGCGCGACCAGCACGCGGAAGCGGCCGGGCCCGGGGAGCCGGGGCGGCCCGCGGCCGTCCGTGCAGGCGGCGCAGAGGACCCGCTGCGCCCCGTTCGGGACGGGGGCCAGGTCGATCTCGCCGAGGGCGCCGCAGGCGGAGCACCGGCCGATCATCTAGACCTGGCCCCCCGGCCGGGCCGCGCGCGGAACTCGGGTCGCCAGTTGATCATGTCCCACTCATCTCCGCCGCACCCGCGAGACTTATCTTCGATGCCTCCACGAACGCCAGGACGACCTGGAGGCTGCTGCCGCGTTTTTTATCCTGCCCAAAAATCTTGGGAATTGCGCGCATCACCCGGACGGCTAGTCGTTCGTTCTCCTCTTGGATCGCGTCGAGCCCGAGACCCGGGTTCGCCTCGTCCTCCCAGTTTACCAGCACCATCTTGGAGAACTCAAGACAGGCCATCGCAATTTTCACCGGGTTCTGTGGTCCGATGTGGTTCTCGTCGAGGACCGTGGCGAGTGCCTTGAACACCTCGTCGTAGTACTCCGGTTCGAGACGCTTCACCGCCTCGTTGGGGTCATAGGTGTAACCCCGGGCACCCCCGGGTTTCTCCGTCGGGCTCATACGTTCGTCTCCTTCCCGAGCTGGAACATGAGGAACCGCGCGTCCTCGGCGGACCGGCTCATGTCGGAGATCCGGACCGCGTCCCGGACGTCCCGGGTCCGCTCCCCGACCCCCGTGGCGATGAACTCGGCGAGCGCCGGGTCGACGCCCTTCTTCGTCAGGTGCAGGGTCACGACGCGGACAAACTCCTCGTAGGTGTAGGGGGCGAGCTCGACCTTCCAAAAGCGGCTCAGCAACTCCGGGAGCATCGACTTGAGTCGGTTCGCGGCGGCGAAGACCCGGATCTCGACAGGCTCCTCGCGGTTCGAGCGGTAGTTGAGCTGGCTCACTTTTTGGCGTTCCATGAACTCGAGGAGGGCGTACGCTTGGTCGTCGGCCATCTTGTCGATCTCGTCGAGACAGATGATCGGCGGTTTCTGGTCGAATAGCAACGCGCGGAGGCCGGCGCTGGTCACCGCGTCGCCGAAGCGGTACACCGCGCCGGGGAGCGACGCCAGGGCCTCCATGAAGAGCGATTTCCCGGAGGCCGGGACGCCGACGTACAAGAGGTGCGTCGGGCGGCGCGCGGAGAGCGCCATCAGGGTGATCCGCTTCGCCGCCTCGTAACCGACGAGCTCGTCGAGGAAGTCCGGGGCCGCACCGATCGGTCTCGGAGGCTCGACGCCGGGTCTTTCTGCGAGGGCGCGCGCCTCGCGCCGCTCGCCGTCGTAGCGGACCAGGGCGCGCAGGACGGCCTGCGGGTCGCGGAACCTGTACCGCGCGCCGTCCAGCCGGTCGAGGACCCCGTCGACCGTCAGCCGGTCGAGGACCCGCTGCCACACCTTGCACTCCCACCAGGAAAAGGGTCGTTCTGGGTGGCGCAGCTCCCACCGGAGCGCGTCGCGGATCGGCGGCGCCATCGACGGCCTCGAGTGCAGGTAGGCGAGGACCGACGCCTCCGTCGGCTGCTCCTCCGGGAGCGTGGGGTCGCTCACGGGCCCCCCCCCGACCGCAGCCATTGTGCCACCTCGGACCAGGCGCGGACCAGCGGGCCGCCCGTCGGCGCGGGGGCGACGGGCCGGGGGTCCTCCGTCCGCGCCCCGGCCGGGGCGGCCGCCGGTCGCGCGTCGCGGGGCCCGGGGGCGGACGGTGGCCCGGGCCCGTCGGGTCCGTCCTCGGACGCGAGCGGGGTCTCCCGGGAGGTGGCCTCGCGGAGCCTCCTCAGGTCCTCGAGGACCTGCCGGGTCGCCAGCCGCGCCCCGGCCAGGGCCTCCCGGAGCCGGACGTTCTCCGCGACGGGGTCCGCCGGGTCGGTCACGGCCCCCCCGTCCCGATCTCGGCCGCCAGCGCGCGCCCGCACCTCGGGCACAGCTGCGGCTCTACGGCCGGGTTCCTCGGCAGCCACTCGTGTCCGCACCGGCCGCAGCGGAGGTGCCCGTTGCGGTACTTGCGCCCCGCCCTCACGGCTTGCCCTCCCGGATCTCGCGGAGGCGGCGGGCGACGTCGCCGGCCATCATCAGGGGCCAGGCCTTCGGCGGGCCCGAGGACGGACCGGCTTCGAGGTCGGACGCTGCCTGTACCGTTTCCAACTCCTCCACGAACGCCGCGATCCGCTCGGGGAGCTTCCACTCGGTGTCGGCCTCGAGCGCGAGCAGGACACCATGCACCGTGTCCTCACACCCGGTATCCCGATTTCGCTCCCGTGCCTTCCCAGCGGCCTCGTCGAGCGTCATCGGCCAGTCGACCCCCTCCAGAGCGGGACCACCTCGCCGCCGCAGGCCCGGCGCCGCCTCCCGTAGACCAGGACCGCGTTGTGGAGCCCCGCCTCGTCGACGTTGCGGCGCAGGACCCACCGCCCGCACCGCTTGCAGACGCCGACGGCCCCGGGCCTGGGCCCGGCGACGTCCGGGTCGGCCTGGACGTTCCGCCGCGCGGCGCTCATGGGTGGGTAGTCCTTCGACATGGTGTTCTGCGGGGGGACCTCTCGATCCCCCCTGGGTTGTCTAGAGGTCCCCCAGCGCGGACGCGACCTTGCCGGCCGTCTCGAGGACCGTCTTGGCCTCCGAGATCAGCCGGCCGCGCGCGGCCCGGCGCAGGGCCTGGCCCGCGTGGACGGCGCCGACAATGGCATCCGCGAGTTCGTTCGGCTTCGGCGCTTCGGCCTTCTGTTCCGGCATTTTCTCTCTCTCCTTCTCTCGCCCTCTCGGGCTAGGCCCCGCCGGTCCGACCGCCGGACCGACTCCGCTTCGACGGGCGCGGGGCGAGAATCGGTTGGCCGTGGGCCCCGACGAACTCCGAGGCCTCGGCGTTCAGGTCGTCGCATCGGTTGAACGAGCCGTCGCAGTCCCAGGGGTTCTCGTGGTGGCGGACCAGGCGCCGGATGATCGCCGCGCCGTCGCGCGCGACGGCCTCGAGCTTGTGCTTCTCGCCGCGGAGCCGGCCGATCTCCTGGAGCCGGGTCTCGGTCAAGGGCCCTCCTCCTCGTACCCCCGCCGGGTGCAGAACGATCGGACCCGGCGCATCGCCCGGGCCGAGGCCCGGACGTGGAGCGCCGCGGTCGGCCGGCCCATGCTGAACCCCCCGAGCCGGGCCTCGTGTACGCCCGGCCACGCGGAGAGGCGCCAGAACCACCCGTCGGCGTCGCTCTGGGCGTCCCTGTCCGGGACCCGAAAGTCCGCCTCGACCGAGCGGCTCATCCCTCGCCCCCGATGCCATACGCCCAATAGAACGGGGTTCGGAAGACCTCGCGGCCCGTCTTGGCGATCCAGTTCGCGGTGGCCCCGCTGCTCTCCTCGGTGTCGAGGTGGCCGAGGAGTTGCGCGCGGTCGACCTCGTACACTACCGCCTCGGATCGGCCGAGCGTCCCGATCACGACGCGGACGGTGGGGCTCACGCGCTCGCCCCCTTCGCTGCCTTTTTGGCCTCGAGGGCGGCGTAGGTCGGCGGGCCGTCGGGCCACGTAAGTTCGTCCGTGGTCGTCTCCTCCGTCTCGCGGATCGCAAAGTCTCCGTCGTCCGGGTAGGTCGGCAGCAGGCCGCCGTCGATCTCTTCCACTATGGCCTCGGCCTCGATTTGGCTCGGGGCCTCCACCGTCACGGACCCGTAGTCGCTGAAACGGTAGTGGACCCGGTGGCGAGGCATCAGAGCCACCTCTGGGTCAGGACTCGGCCGGCGTCGTCGGCTTCCTGTCCGTACTTCTCCTTCCCGTACAGGGCGAACGACAGGGTGTACACGAGGTGCCACCCCATGTCCATCCCGACCCCGCCGACGTGGTTCCCGTTCCGCTTCGGGTCGTCCCGCCAGCCGGAGCCCAGCACGCGGGCGATCCGGCCCGACGGGACCCACCCGACGGAGGCGTTGTTACAGTCATCCTTGAGGATGACGTGGCACGAGATCACCCGGTCCATGCCGGACCGGCTGATGTGCCGTAGGACGGTGTAGACAGTCGTTCCCGGCGGTAGCATCTGCCGAAGATACTCCGCGTCGTCGTCTCTCGTCTCTCCACGGTCGCGCGCCGCTTGCGCGGCGGACTCGTTCGCGTTCATCTCTCGCCTTTCTCCCGGCCTTCCGGCCGAAGGTCCCGCGCGGGGCCCGCCCCCGCCTGCTGCTGGTCGGGATCGGAAGGGGTTGGCCCGAACGGCCGGCCGGGGCCGATCCGCGACACGATCTGCCCCTCGATCGCCCGCTCGGCGGCGTCGAGGGACCCGGCGATCCCGTACGGCTCGACGGCCTCCCGCAGCCGGCGGGCCGCGAGCAGGGCCCGGTCCAGCTCGCGCAGCTCGTCGGGCCCCATCAGGCCCCGCCCCCGAGGAACGCCTCGAGCGGGGTGAACCGTGGCGTCGGGCGCGGGTCGGTGTGGTCCCTGCGCCCGATCGAGACGCACCCCTGGCAGGCCCAAACGGGGTTCCCGCCGCAGTCGGCGCACGGGGCCCGGCTGATCGCGACGTGCCGGGTCTGGGCTATCCGGCAGAAGTGGCAGCGGGTCGGATTCAAGACCCGTCCCTCCCGTGCGCCAGGACGACGGCCTGCCGCACCGACTCGACCCACCCGCGCGGCGCGGCGGGCCCGGCGACGGACGGGGCCGGCCCCGATCGGGGGCCGTCGGTCCATTCGGTCCGCCCGCACCCGGGGCACGGGTAATCGGAGCGGCGCGAGTAGACCCGGCCGAGCCCGAGGCAGACCGCGCAGTCCGGCGCCCCGACGGGCCCCGGCCGCACTTGTCCGACGGGTGTCGGCTCACGGAAACGGGCCGTACAGCCCTCGACGGGCACCGGGACGGGTAGGGCATCCTCCGGGGCCGTCTCCGCTTGCTCGGCCGTCGGGTCGGCCGGTTCCGGCCCCGTTCCGACGGGCTCCGGCGCGGCCGGCGCGTCGACCGGCCCGTCGGTCTCGACGGGTCCGGTCGACGACTCGGGCACCGGCTCGGGCGTTCGCTCCGGCTCGGACTCCTCGACGCGCGGGGCGAGCAGGTAGGACCCGGCGATCCCGGCGTCCTTGCCGCCGAGCTCGAACCCCACCCGCAGCGGCATGTCGGTCGAGAACTCGAGGGCCAGCTCGGCGCTCTTCCCGAACGCCCGCACGATCCCGGACAGTCGGTCGAGCGGGTACGCGGCCTTGCCGCTCCCGGCGACCTCGGCGGCCTCGATCGGGGTCTCGCTCGAGTCGGTCTCGCCCCGCGCGACCGCGACGACCTCCCCGTCGCCGACCTCGAGTATCAGGTGGTCCGTCATGGACCAGGCGTCCCTCACGACCCGCGCGAGCGTGTCCGCGGCCACGACGGCCCGGGCCTTGGGCGCGTACGCCGGGACCTTCGCGTCGGAACGCAGCTCGCCATCGCCAAGGAGCTTGCATGCCCGGGTGAGGTGCCCGGCGACCCCGGCCCCCAGCTTGAGGGTCCGGGCGTCCCGGTCCAACTCGAGGCGGACCGGCTCGCCCCGCCGGACGATCCCGGCGAAGTCGGCCAGCTTGCCCCCGTCGATACAGAAGTCACCCTCCCCGGCTTCGTACTCCGCGAAGGCCCGGCGCCCGAGCGTTACGTCCGCCAGGGCCGTGCGGTCCTCGGTGACGAAGACCACCCGGAGCCCGTCGTGCCCTGTGCGGATCCGGAGCTCGCCCAGGGCCAGCTCCGACCTACCGTGCGGCCGGCGGTTGGCCTTACAGACCGGGGCCAGGACCTTGAGCCACGCCTTGAAGGTGCCCCCATCGAGCTCAGCGCACAACGTCGGCGGGGTCCCTGTACATTCCTTCTTCTCGGCGGCAATCATTGACGACTTAACCGTCATTTTCTTATTTAAATGTTTTGTCATTTTTTGCTCGTTTTCGGGCTGAGCCACATGTAAGAGCACTTACTTTTGATTACTTCAATGCCTCGTTTGCCCACCCAATTATTCGTTTTTTTCGTTCGAAAGAAATCCGCATCTGAGGTCGAGATTGGGGGACCAGGCGAGGCACCGGCGCCCGCGCGGCGGAGTATGGACTACCTTATCGGACCGTGCGCCGTGCGGCGGCCCGCGTGTCGAAGGTCCGCTGCCCCGAGTGCTTCCGCGTGGCGAAGGCGATCTACTACCGGCTCGGGGGAGACCGGCCCGTCGTCCGATCGGGGGCGTGGAGCGGGAGGCGGGTCCGGGAGCCGCTGCCCCGGGGCTGGCGCCGGATCCCGTGGGCGGTCTACTGCCACCGGGACGGCGTCGTCCGGGTCACGGACCAGGCCTCGATCCGCGAGGAGGACCCGAGGGTCGTCGAGGCCCGGCGGAGGGCCGCCGCCCCGCAGCTCGCCGCGCTGGTATCCAGGATTCGCCGGCGGTGACGCGCCGCCCCCCCTTTTATGGGGGGCGGTCCTTCGCCCCGGCATGGCCGACCTGACCCCGACGGCGAGGACCTGCGCGACCCGAGCGATCAAGGAGGCCAAGCACCGGGCCCTCCACCCTGGCGTCGAGCCCCCGAGGGCGGGCGCCCAGGCGGCGGCCCCCCTCTTCTCGGGGACCGTCCACCTGGTGCGGCTCACCTTCGATACCCCGAGCGGACCCGTGGGCGTCGACGCCGCGGACCACGCGGTGGCGCTCCAGTTCCTCCAGCTCGCCGCCCCGCCGATCACCGCCTACGCGACCCAGTACGGGCCGAACTCGATCGCCATCGACCCCGCCGTCGGCGTCGACACCGTGACGCCCCCCGGAGGCACCACCTACTCCGACGCGGACCTCGCCGGGTGGGTCGACCAGTACGCGCAGGCCCACGCGATCCCGGCCGGCGACGCGGTCTCCGTGCTGAATCCTCCCTCGGGCGTCGAGAACACCGACGCGCCGGCATCGCAGGGGGTCCTCGGCTACCACAACGTCTCCCCTGGCGGGGTGATGTACACCTTCGTGAACGCGATGGGCTCCGGGTTCACGCTCGACGACGCGGCGGACGTCTACGCCTTCGCGCTCGCGCACGAGACCGAGGAGATGACCGTCGACCCTCAGGCCAACCTCTCCAACCCCGAGGTGAGCGATCCCTGCAGCGGAAATTGCGGCGTCTCGTACCGGGACTACTTCGACGCGAGCGGGAACTACATCAACTCCGGGTCGGCCTTCCCGCCCGGCTACCCGTACGCCTTCTTCGTCTCGGGCTTCGTGACGCCCGCCCAGGCCAACGCCTGCCCGGCGCCGGCGGCGGCGTGCGCCTACCCGCCGCCCGGGACGCCGGGCCCCGGCCCGGCGCCGCCGCCGAACCCGACGGCCTGCCTCCAGGAGATCGGGACGGGCGTCGAGGAGTTCCTCGCCGGCAACACGACCCAGGGCATCGTGGACGTGGAGAACGGGATCTACTGTCTCCTCGACAGCCTCGGGATCAGCGTCGCCCGGTTCGCCCTCCACGCGGTGAAGGACGACCTCGAGAAGCTCAAGGCCGACCTCGACGCGGAGCTGCACAAGGTCTGAGCCCGACCCCCGGACCCTAGACCCAAGGGTTTGGGGTCGGGAGTCTAAGACCCCGAAGGGGACATGGACCACGGGCTCCGGATCTCGCGTACGCGTAACGCCCGGTTGGTGAAGGTCCTCGTACGGTCCTGGCACTCGACGCACCCGCCGCCGGTGAGCTGGCGCGTCGTGTTCTTCCTCTACCACGGGGGGGAAGTGGTCGGGGTGTCGACGTGGGGACGACCGGTGGCGCGCGCCGAGGACCAGGTGACGACGCTTGAGCACACGAGGATGGCCCTCGGGCCGGGGGCCCCCAAGAACTCGGGGAGCTGGTTCCTCGCCGCGAACCGCCACTGGATCCGCGAGAACATGCCGGACGTGCGGCGGCTGATCGCCTACGTTGACGAGTCCAACCACTCGGGCGTGACCTACCGCGCCGACAACTGGGTGATCGTGTACCGACGGCTGACCAAGACGCAGTCCTGGTCGAACCGGCCCGGGCGCACCGGGACGAAGGCCGGGCTGCGGACCAAGTTCGAGCACGCCCCCTAGCCGACTTTAGTGCTAGACCGACGGGACGCGGTAGGTAGCGGCCCGGGTCGGCTACTTGAACCTTCGCTCGCGCCAACCAACATCTATCCGGATGCGGTTTGGGGTCTCGATGGCGACGGTCACGAGGGCCAAGTTCGTGCTGATGAAGATGTCGAAGACCATGCAGAACGTCCACAACCCCGAGACGGGGAAGTGGGACAAGTACGTCCCGGTCTGGGACCTCGAGTTCTCGGCCGTGACCGGGGGCAGCGACGACCCCGAGGACAAGGCGTTCTGGGCCTCGAGCCCGAGCGGGCAGATCACGCTCCGCACCGTGAACCTGGAGGTCGTGAAGGCGATGGACGCCGAGCTCTCCCACACGTTCTACGTCGAGTTCATCCCGGTCCCGCCGCCGAAGCCCCGGTACGACGGGCCCGTCCAGGCGGCCTGAGCATGGCCGAGGAGAATCTCCGAGAGCTGATCGAGCGCGTCGGCGCCTTACGGGCGCAGGCCGCGACGGCCGAGGCCCGAGGGAATCTCGAGGACGCGGCGCGATTGCTCTACACGACCATCTCCGGGCTCGAGGGCGAGGCCCGTCAGCGGTGCCTGTGGTGCGGCGGAAAGGAGTCCACGCTCGAGAAGGGCGACTGGTTCCTGGAGGGTGGGATCCCGTTCGAGGCGTTCAGCGGGCTCGTCGCCGACCACGCCCGGTTCCACCGCGCCTGCGCCCGTAAGCTGGCGATGGACCTGGTCGTGCTGCTCGCCGGGAAGGGCCCGCAGCCCCCGAGGCTCGTGTGACGGATCACGGGCTCGTCAAGGAGTGGGAGGACCACTTCGTCTGCAAGTGCGGGGCGACGCTCCCCACCGCTGGCTTGTTCGAGCTCCACCAACGGGAGGTCGGCCTCCTCCAGCGGGTCGAAGACCTCGAGAGGCGGGTCTCCGACCTGGAGTCCGACCACGAGGCGGGGCTCTGAGCGTGACCGAACCGTTCGACTACGGGCACCGGAAGGCCGACGGCCAGTACGAGCACTACCCGAGCGAGCCGAACCCCGACTTCGTCCAGCCGCTGCGGAACGAGTACATCCACCTGACCTGCGGGGTCCTGACCCGGATGAACGGCGCGGGCCTCGTACGAACCTACGCGACCAATCCCACGTTCTACGGGTCGACGTTCTGCTGCGGGTGCGGCGATCACTTCCCGCTCGACCAGTTCGTGTGGTGCGAGAAGGGCGAGCGGACGGAGACCCGGATGAACGAGGTCAAGGGGACGCCCGGCGAGGACCTGACGGCCCACGGGTTCGTCGACGTGCGGCCGAGGAGCTCCTACATCTCGTGACCGAGGAGGACGAGGACCGCTACCGCCGGGCCGCCCACGCGATGCAGTCCGGCGTCGCGCTCGACCACGCCCGGAACGGGGCGCACGACGCGACCCCGAAGCACCTCCGCGTCGGCGTCAACTCGGCCCTGGTCGACTCCGGCGCGCTCGCCGAGCTGCTGATCCAGAAGGGCGTCGTCACCCGGGACGAGTACGTGAAGGCCCTCGCCGACGGGATGGAGCGCGAGGTCGACCTGTACCGGGAGCGGCTCGGCCTCGGGCCGAACGTGGAGCTCGGGTGACCGTTCCATTCTGGCCCGACACCACCGCCTCGCACCTCCCGCATACGTGGCGTAGGACGCCCCCCGGCGACTCGGAAGAGTCGCGGGAGTCGGCACGCGCCCACCCCGTCGGAGTGACATGCTCCCAAGGGCACTCGTTCTTCCTCTCGGCGGCCGTCCACACGATTCACCGCGACGGTACGGTGACGCCAAGCGTCGTCTGCTCCGATGCCGCCAGTGGATGTCCCTTCCACGAGTGGATACTGCTCAAGGGTTGGTCGAGTGAATGGTCCTGAAGCGCGCCGACCTCGTGGGCTTTTCGACCTCGGCGGGAGAGCCCACGCACGGGGGCCGCGCCGCCCTCGTCGACGCGCGCCCGGCCACCGAGTCCCCCCGCCCAGCCCTCGGCGATGACTACCCGGACGCGAAGCGGTGCCCCGCGGTCGTCCGCCTGTCACCCCAATATCCGGCCGAGTCCCGGGAGCGCCGCATACGGATCCGCTGCAAGCGGCGGCGAGGCCACGCGGGCCGCACGCACGTCGGGCGGATTGAGCCGTGGGACCTGCCGGGGGTCGGCGTGACGGTCCTCGTGCGCTGGGTCGCGTAGTCCGGGCCTACTCGGCCGGGGGATCCCGAGGCGTCTCGACCACGACGTCGGCGAAGTCGGAGACGGGGACCCGGCGGCGTAGCGGGAACTGGCCCAGCATCGCGGCCAGGATGCTCGGGGGCAGCGAGATGGAGGTGCCGGCCGGGGCCGTGTTCGGATTCCCAGCGCCGGGCCCGAGCTTGCGGATCTCCTCGCGGTGTTTTCTGCCCATCGACGGCAGCGGCTCAGGCGGCGATCTCGGCGGCCATCACGAGGAAGCCGTAGGTCGCGTCCACGTCCGCCGAGGCGACCACCTTGACGCTGTCGGTCGCCTTGAGGCGCACGTACTGGGGCCAGGTGATGTAGGAGCCGCCCAGCGCATGCGACGGCTGGGAGTGCGAGTACCCGCCGGTCGACTGCGTGGCGCCGAGCGCCGCCGCGTGCGACGCGAGGACGAGGCCGTCGGAGGAACGGCTGATCTCCCCCGTGTAGGCCTTGTCGGCCTTGATGAAGGCGGAGCAGACGAGCCACTCCTCCCCGTCGGGAACGGGGTTGGAGGTGAGCTCGAAGCCCGTCGATTTCTTGACGCTATCCGTGAACCGTACCTCCGCCGCGTCGGGGCCCCGCCGGAGGCGGAGCGTGATCTCGGCCGAGGAACCGACCGCCAGGCTCCCCCCGTACTGCGCCTGGATCGACGGGGTGACGGGGATCGGCTGCGTCCACGCGGTCCACCGTTCGACGGGACTCCCGGCCGGGGGGCTCGACGTCGGCCCGCCGCCGCCGTAGATGGTCCCCGTGCGGCCGGCGCTGACGCCGGCGTTGACGAGGCCGTCGAGGTTCGGCGTCCACGCCTCCGGGATCGCCTGGTTGATGACCTTGTCGTAGACGAAGGAGCCCTGCTTCCAGGGGACGGCCACCGGGACGGTGTCGACGATCTCCGCGGACTCGAGGTAGTAGAGCCTCCCCGCCGGTAGCATGGGGAAGAGGTAGTCGTCGGGGACGCCCTTGCCCCCGTATCCGTGCGTGGCGGTCCCGTGCCACAGGTAGCTCTCCGCGATCAGGCTCGCCTCCGGGGTGTCGAGATTCGACGACATGCGGCTCCTCGGGGGAGCAAAGACGACCGCGTACTTAGAGGGGCGGGGCTCACAGGGGCTTGTGCGTCAGCACAAGGGCGAGGAGCCCGAGGCCGGCCCCGACGTAGTACATCGTGAGGTCCAGGACCCCTCCCCACACGGTCGCTCCCTGCTCCGTCCGGAGGTCGAGCCAAAACTCCTTCCAGACCTCGAACGCGAAGAGGCCGCCGTAGGCGACGCCGACGGCGTAGAGGCTGCCGGGGAAGTACGCCGAAAGTAGGTAGAATAGGTAGGCGCCGATCAACGCGTGGACCATCTCGGCGGTGATGAGACCGAGTTGGCCCGGTGTGAGCTTCGCCATCCTAGACCCCCGGGGCCCACGCGGAGCCTGTCGACCAGAGCGCGCGGTTTAGCACGGTGAACCACAGGACCGGGAGGACGATGAAGGCGACCCACAGCCACGGCCAGAGGGCCGGGACGAGGGCGAGCACGAGCAGCAGGTAGCTCGTCGCCTCGCCCAGGCCCATGATCCGCACCCGGCGCGGCCGGTCGAACGGGCCGGGGCGGAGCAGGTGGAGGGCGTAGAACGAGAACACGATGTAGGACGCCCACCCCACCACGATCCCCCACGGCGGTCCGGCCACGGCCCACGCGACGACGCCGAGCGCGAGGGCCTTGCCCCCGGCGAGCCCGTACGCGAACAGCGAGGCCCGCACGCCGGGGAACAGCCAGTCGGCCGTCAGGCCGGCGCCGCTCTCCGTCACCGTCACCACGGCGCCCCCCTCCCGGGCCGCCTTGAGGAGCCCCGCGAGGACCGGCACCGGCGGCTCGATCCTCGCGCCGAGGCGGCGGAGGATGTTCCCCTCGTTCGCCTGGGCCAGCTCCTTCGTCTCGCCCGCGACGGCGATCTGGAACGCCGTCATGGCGAAGGCGTAGACCACGACCGCCCACACGAGCACGCCTGGGGCCCTGCCCCACGCGAGCGCGGACGCGAGGAAGGCCAGCGCGAAGGCGCCCGAGATCTCGAGGACCGCGAGGGGCTTGTTCCGCTTCCCGAGGAAGTTGTACGCGTGGCCGAGGAGGATGTACCCGGCGAACGGGGCCAGCGCGACCCAGGCACGGGAGACACCCACCAGCGAGATCATCAGTACGATTCCCGCGATTTGTAGTGCCGCGACGAGCGTCCATCCCGAGCGGAGGGAGACCCGGCCGGCCACCACGGGGTGGTCGGCCTTCGCCGGGTCGAGCCGGTCGTACGCGATGTCGGTGAGGGAGTTCTCCCCGAACCCCGCGAAGTGGCAGAGCACGCCCAGCAGGGCAAAGACCGGAAGGGTCCACAGCGGCGCCCCGCCGACCCACGCCGCGAGGGGGAACCCGGCCCCCTCGACGGCGGCGGTCTGGGCGCGGAAGAGGCGGAGCGCGTCCCGCGGGCCGACGGTCACGGCCTCCCCCGCCGTCGCAGGAGCCCCCGCAGCCCGAGCGGCGTGTGGGGCCGCGTCCCCCGGGGGTGCACCCCGCCGCACACGCACAGGAACCCGAGGGGCCCGGCCGTCTCGCGGAGCTTCGGGAGCCGCACGACGGCGGGCATCAGGCCGGGCCCCCGCCGCCGCCGTCGGCGACCCGCGACACCTCGACCACGACGCCGGGGTCGCCGTAGTCCTTCGACGCCGTGAGCCGGACGACCTGGGAGTCGTCCATGAACACCACGCCGGAAAGTGCGTCCAAAACCGCTCGTACGAGTTTGTCCACGTCGGGCTTCCGGTCCGGCCAGATCCTGACCGCCCGCTTCTTCTTCCCCCTCCCCACCGTGGTCGGCCGGCTCCGCGGCTGGGGCAGGCGGAAGGCGAGCGCCACGGAGACCGGGCCGTCCCACACCGGCGTCGGGGCGTGTGGCTGCGCGGCCGACGCGACCGCGCCGCGCCAGTCGCGGAGCGGCCCCGACGACCGGTTGAAGAGGTGGGCCCGGCCCCCGGCCATGCCGACCTTCAGCGCGCCCTGCGGAGCGGGAAAACCTCGGACCTCAAAGCGGATCGCGCCGTCGTCGGTCACGCCCTGCGCTCCGGGTGTGAAAGCGGTGTCGCTTTCGGAAACGGTGCTCTAAACCATAAGGACAGCGGACGGGAACCACCGTCTCGGGTAGGACCACCGACCCTGTCCGCTCGGAAATCGCTCACGGCGCCTCGCCGACCGGGTGGCGTTCGAGGTACGCCTCGAACGTGTGGTTCCGGAAACTCGCCGGTCCCCGGTTGACGTACCGGGCGAAACGGTTCAGCCACGGGTCGTCGGTCCGCATGTTGTCCCGCATGACGAACGGGTGGACCCCGAACTCGCCCCACAGGACGTCGAACCGGAGCCTGACCTCGTCGTGGCACCGGCCGCACGAGTGCCCCCCGTCCGCATAGCCGCACGGATCGCCCGTCGGGTGCCGCCCGCCCTTGGGCGGGTGCCCCGACAGGATGTAACAGGTGATCTCCTTCGGGTCGAACCCGGCCCGCAGAAGGCGGGGGACGGCCCTCCTCACCTGCGGCTCGATCCCGATGTAGTCCCATGCGATGTAGAGTTTCCGGTTGTCGAACTTCAGACTCCACGGCTTGTGGTCGGCGAGGATGCCGGCGAGCTCCTCGCCGTGGTCCTCCCCCTTCGGAGGACCCGCCAGTATCCGGGCGTCGTAGCCCTGCGTGATAGAGTACCTCCGTCCGGAGTCGCGGAACCATCCGATGACGTCACGCTGCAGCGCCGGGGGATGCGCGGCGAACTCGTTGTCGAGGAGGAGCACTTTCGAGAGGCCGGACGGGACCCAGTCCCGCGGATGGCGGAACGGGTACCGGGACATGGCCCCCTCCTTCCGGGACACCAGACAGAAGTCGCACGCGCGGATACAGCCCCGCTGGCAGAACCCGATCGCGCGGTCGTCGCCGTAGAGGTCGTAGTCCGGCAGGGTCGCGTCGACATCGGCGGGGAGCGTGGACCACGCCCCGGCGGGCTTTCCCCAGTCGACCCCGCTCCCGCCCAGACGGACGTCCGGGCAGGCCCGGGAGAGACCACGGGCGACCGCCTCCGCCGTGGGCCGGTTCCACGAGAACACGCACGATACGTAGGCCCGGTCCGGCTTCCCCGCGTCGAGCGGAACCTCCGGCCGGGCCATGCCGCAGGACAGCGCGACGGAGTCGCCCCGGACCCTGTGCCATGCGGCGAGCTGCATCAGCGCGAGGTTCGGGATCGTCGAGTCGTGGTCGACTAGCAGGACCCTCACGGCGCCCCCGCGAACTCCGTCAGCCGGGCCTGCGCCGGGTGGCTCGCCGTCCGGAGCTGTGCCACGTGCGCGGGCGAGACCACGCCCGCCTCGGCGATCCGTTGTTCGATGAGGGGGACGTACGCCGGGTTCAGCTCGATCCCGATGGACCGGCGGCCGAGGCGCTTCGCCACCGCGAGCGTAGTCCCGCTCCCGGCGAACGGGTCCAAAACCACGCAGGGGACCGTCGGCCGGCACGCGCACCCGGGCCACGACACGTCGGCCTCCACGATCTTGTACGTCTCCTCGACGGCCTTCCCGGCCCCGCCGTAGGCCTCGACCTCCTCGTCGGTCGCGTCGGCGGCCGCGCCCCCGAGGCCGGACTTCTGGCCGAGGATGCCCTTCTTCGCGTCGCGGACCCGGATGTTCATCGTGGAGACGCGCTTCCGGACCGTCCTGTGCGTCCACGACGCCCCGCACTTGTCGCAAGGGTCCTTGCTGCACCCGCAGGTCGGCGTCCAGCCGACGGTGATCTTCTCGAACATGCCGGCGAGGATGCGGCGCTTGACGTCCGACGCGTTCTCCGCGCCGGTCCCCTCGTAGTCCTTGACCGCCCGCCCCGAGTACTCGCCGTCGGCGTCGCCGCCCGAGGCGACCTGCCACTCCCGCTGGGGATTGCCGAGCCCGACGACCCGCTCCCACGGCGCGCCGCACTCCGGGCAGGCGCCACGCTCGGACGTCCCGGCGAGGAGGCATATCTCGGCGAGGCGCTCGGGGAACACCGCGAAGTGGGCGCCCCTGTACCCCTTCGTCGGGATCGTCCAGACGGAGCGGAGGTTCCGGCCCGAGCCGGCCTCCAGCGGCAGGTCGGTCGCCTCCCGGAAGCTCGGGTTCTGCTTGACGCCCGACCCGGACCCGGCGTGCTTGCGCGCCATGTTCTCGAGGGCCCGCCGGGCCGAGCGGCTGGGGTTCGTCCCGCGGGAGTAGTCCTTCGGGCCGCCGGTCTGCTCCCACAGGGACCTCTGCGACAGGCGCAGGTGCGTGCCCTCGGACAGGGGCTCCCGCACCGCGTCGGCGTCGTAGAAGTACCTCGGCGACCTCGTCAGGTGGAACACGTACGAGTGGGCACGGGTCGTGCGGTCCTTCGTCGACTCCGGCATGGGGTTCTGGTGGTTCCAGATGTTGTCCTGCCGGAGGTACCACCCGTCGCCCTGGAGGGCCAGGGCGACGCGGAACGGTATCAGCGCGAGGTCCTTCTCCTTCAGCTCGTCGTTGCGCTTGTCCATCAGCCCGGCCTGCTCGTGCCCGGTCAGGTCCCGGTTGCTCAGCGTCGAGGCGGCCCACCGCCTCGGCCCGGTCAGGCCGGCCGGGTGGGTCGAGTACGTGTCCCCGATCTCGAGGAAGAACACCCCGTCCTCGCGGAGCACGCGGCGGACCTCCCGGCACACCGAGACGATGTGCGCCACGTAGAGGGAGGGTGTCGGCTCCAGGCCGAGGGAGCCGAACCACGCGTCGCACCTGGAGCAGAACCTCCCGCCGATCGCCTCGTAGTTCCCCGCCGATGGCAGGTTGCCCTCGTCGGCCTCCTTACGGGCACGGCGTGGCGGGGTCGCCACCCACTCGTGGGCGCATGGGGGGTCACCGCCCCAGAGCACCTCCTGGCCGGGTATCTTCCCCGTCCCCCCGCACCACTGGCAGTCGGGGTCTGGCTCCTTCTTCCGGACGGCCCCGTCGGCCCTCCTCGGCGGGGGGTGCTCCTCGTCGCCCCGGACGTAGTCCTGCGAGCAGACACAGAGGTCGTACCTCCTCAGTCCCCAGAAGGCCGGACTCGTCGCGACGCACTGGACCGATCCGCCGGGGAGCTTCCGCAACCAGTCGAGGACGTCGCCCCGCAGGACCAGCGGCTCGGGGCCGGTCGGGAGGTCGGTCACCGGACCACCTCGAACCGGACGACGGTCACCTCGAGGAACGGGTCCCACTCCCCGTGAAGGAGCTGCCACTGGTCCATGAAGTCCTCGACGGACCGGCACCCCTCCCGGCGGGCGGCGGCGTCGGTGATCCCGTGCAGCGGCTCGCGGCGCACCGAGAGGACCCGGACCTTCGGGTCGCCCGGGCGAACCGGCTGGTCCTCGTGCGGTAGACGCCGCCGACGCGGACGTGCGGCCGCTTCCAGACCCGGCGGGTCTCGGTCTTCCGCCCCCGGACGATCTTGAGGAGGTTCTGCTGGGTGAAGATCACGGGCAGTCCCCCGTCAGCCGCCGGTGTAGTAGTCGCAGAGCGACTCCAGCTTGGAGAGGCGAGCAAGAGTTGCCGTAAGCTCGGAGCTGGTCATTTCTCGCGCCTCCGCCCACACGGGGCTCGGAAACCCCATCAGCCACGCTACGAACCGGCTCGACAGTCGCGGGCGCGAGGTCGGGCCACCGGGCGAGGACCCGCTCCCACTCCTCCCGCTCGCCCGGGCCGGGAGGCCAGAGTGGGATACCTGCTCGTTCAGGGGCCTCGCGTTCCTGCCCATCGTCGCCGCCGACGCCTCCCCGCTCCGGAAGTCCCGCGCCGCCGGCGTCGCCCACATCTCGATAGCCTGCCCCGTGAGGTGGTCCTTGTCCACCATCCCCCGGTGCTCCCCGTAGATCGCCCGCGGCGTCCGCCACCGCTCCGCGAACCCGTCGAGGGAAAGACCCTGCCGGCCGTCCGATGCGTGTCGGCGGTACGTCGGCCCCCGGACCGCGCGCGGGCTCGGCCAGTTCGTCGAGCCCTCGTTCGTGAACTCCGCCGCCCTCGTCAACGTGTCCCCCCGGCGGCGGTCCTCGCTCGGCCCCGCGTGCGCCTGCTCCGACGCTTGGGGCGTCGGCCACCGCGTCACGGCCTTGGACAGCGCCTCGTGGACGTTCGCCGAGTTCGCCTGCTGGCGCTCCTCCGCCCTCGGCGTCGGCCAGTTCCTCACCGCCGTATGCAAACTGTAGTCGGTCGTCGACCAGGTCCGGTTGTGGCTCGACTCGCCCGGGCCGTCCGACGCCCTCGGAGTCGGCCACGCCGTCCCGGCGGCGGGCGAGCGCGAACCATCGTCGCCTGAGGTGGGGCGCTCCGACGTCCGCCGCGGCCAGTACACACCATTCCGTATCGTACCCGAGTCGGACCAGGTCCCCGAGAACCTCCGCGTGGGCTGATCCGTCAGAGACCGTGAGAAGGCCCGGTACGTTCTCCAAACAGACGTACTCGGGTCGTACCTCGCCAACGACACGGGCGACCTCGGGCCACAACCACCGTTCGTCCGACGGTCCGGCGCGCTTGCCGGCCGTGGACGACGGCTGGCACGGGAATCCGGCGGTGACCATGTCGACCCGGCCTCTCCAATCGGCGGCAGGGAAATCTTCGACACGGCCGCAGAAAATAGGAAACGGCTCCAGGGTCTCGTCCTCCATCCTCGCCAGGAGGACGGCACAGCAGTATGGGTCCCACTCGACTGCACATACCACGCGGGCTCCGGGGAAGGCGATGGCGACGCCTGCGTCGAGTCCGAAGACTCCTGTGAACAAGCTGAGTATTCTGGGCGCAGAACCGTTGGGATCAGCCACACTACCTCGCCCCCCACGGCGGACGGTGGCTGGCCCAGACCGCCGTCACGTCGTCCCAGAACACCTCGACCTCGCCACTCTCGACGCGCCTCCGCTCGACCTTCTCCACCGCCGCGTACACCATCCCGAGGACCATGTCCCGGGCGTTCAGCTCGTTGCGGACCCAGTGCTCCATGATCCGGACCCACGGGAAGGGTGCCCGAGCACGTAGACGTGCCCGGCGCTTCTCGGCGTCCTCGATGTGCGCCTTCCAGAACCCGACCCTAGACTCCGGGCGGCGGTAGTGGATGTCGCAGGCGTGCCAGAAGCATCCGTCCACGGCGACGTACAATGGCCCGCGGATCGTGGGCACCTCGACGTCGGCGCTCGGCCGGACCCCGGGGTACATCCGGTGCCGGACGTGGCCGCCCTTGAGGATCTCGTGGACCCGTCGCTCGATCCCGTTCTTCCGGAGCCCCGTGCCGATCTTCGCCATGTGGGCCGACCGCTGCGCCGGGGTCATCGTGTCGGTGACATCCTCCCCCGTTTGAAAACGGGGGCTTCCTCGGCGCGGGCCAGACAGTTCTCCCATCGCACCGACCTACATAAGGGGCTTCCCGGGGCCCGAAGGCCCCGGGTTCGGATGGTGGTTGCCATCCTGGGTGTTCCCGTCTCCGGCGTTGGGTGTCTGGCCCGCGTCGGGCGGTTCGTGCTTCACCGACCGGGCTCGCCCCTCTCGGGGTGGAGGCCCGATCTCTACGCGCGTGGATTCCCCGGTGCCCCCGGGTACGGCAGAGGGGAGGGGCGGGGAGTACTTAGGCTCGCTAACCCCCCTACAAGTAGGGGGGCTTGCGCTCGCCGACATCGTCACCCGGCCTCCGGCGGGCGGGTCGGGATCTCGAGGCGCCGGTCGTGGAGGAAGTGGAGCAGCGCGGCCAGGTTCCGGTCCCTCCATTCCGGACTACTCACGAGCCTGACCATCGCCGGCGGGTCGGACGGGTCCAGCACGCGGACCCTGGAGATCAGCAGCACCCCGACCACCTCGCCGACCGTCACCGCCGACGCGGCGGCGAACAGCGCGTCCGCCAGGGCCTGCTCCTCGGTGGTGCCCTCGCGCCTCGTCTCGAGACTCACCACGGCCGCGCCGCCTCCTCCGCTTCTTCCGCGAAGTAGCGGATCGGCTCGTACCTCTCGCACCGCCGCTGGAGGAACGGCCCCCGGTCGTCCCGGCGCTCCGCCGCGCAGTCGCGGCACGGGCCGTCGAGCGCGTGGTGGAACTCGTCGTGTCCGCACACTACGTTTTGGCACACACCCGGGCGCCCCCGGTCGGAGGCGAACGTCACGCGGGCCCCGATCACGGCTTCCTCCATGCCGCGAGCAGCCGCTCGGCGAACAACCGGGTCGCCGACGACCGCGGAAGCTCCTTGCGCGCCCCGGCCGCGAGGTGGAAGAGGTCCTGCCGCATCTCGGCGATCAGGGCGTCGTGATCCAGGCAGGCGTTGCACCCGTCGCAGTTGACTAGTCCGCACGACGTCAACGCACCCTCCCCACGTCGGCCCGCGCCCGGAACCACCCGGGCAGCGACGCCCAGTACCGTCGCAGGAGCCGGTCCGCGTTCGCGTCGAGGATGTAGGTCTCCCCGCGGTCGTCCCTCGAGCGCATCACCCGGCCGCAGGCCTGGAGCATGTCGGTAATCGCCTGCTCCTCGTACCACTGGCGGCCCCCGGGCCGGTCCCGGCGGCGGACCACCCACGGGTCGCCGAGGTTCGGGTACGGCGCCTTGATCACGACCTGCCACCGCGCCTGGTCCCCGACGAGGTCGAGGCCCTCCGACATCGCCACGCCGACGAAGACCGAGTCCCGCCGCCCGTCGCCCCTCCACTCCTCGAGGCTCTCGTTCCGGTCGCCGCGGTCGTGGAACACGAGCCGCGCGGAGAGCCCGGCGGGGGCGTGCGCCTCGACGTGCTCCCGCACCATGTACGAGTTGCAGTGGATGATCCCGCGCTCCGCCGGGTGCAGGCGGGCGATGCGGGCCAGCTCGGAGACGACCCGCGGCAGCTCCGAGGCCATCCGCTCCCTGTTGAGGCGGACGGTTCCCGTGAGGCGGACCGGCGCGTTCGCGGGCGGGAACGTGTCCGGGACGGTGACGGTGGCCCACTCCCCCGGGAGGCCGAGGTACCTCACGAGGCCCGGGATCCCGAAGAAGGTCGCCGAGCCGAGGAGGATGTGGTCGAACTGGTCCCAGACCCTGGCCACGAACGGGCCCACCTCGAGCGGGCGCCAGAGGTGCCGTTTCATCGCCGCCTCCCATGTGTGGACCCACTCGACGTCGTCCCGGAAGAGGTTCTCCATGAGCCGTTCGCACCGGCGGACCAACGCCGCCTGCCGCTTGACCTCCTTCATCTCCGACCCGCTGTGCGGGTCCGCCGCCGCGGTCATGGCCTCGAGCCCTCGGCGCTGTGTCTCAGTGTAGTCCGGCAGGTGTTCCCGGAGGAAGTCCAGCGGGTCCTCCGCCAGTCCGATCCCGTCGAAGTCGAACTCCGGGAGCGTCCTCTCCCCGACCATCATCGCGTAGAACTGGACCAGGTCCTCCGGGAGCCCGTGGGCCTCGTCGACGACGAGGAGTGATCGGGGGTCCCATCCGTAGCCCGGGAGGATGCCGATGAACATGTAGGCCAGGGTAGTGACGGTGGTCCGGGCAATCTGGGCCGCCGCCTTGGCGGTGTAGTAGGGGCACTCCGGGAGCTTGGGACATCCATTGACGCATTGGTCGGTGCAGCTCCGGGGGTCCTCCTCGGTATGGTCGTGTTTTCCCCTCGGCCAGTACTTGATGAACGTGCAGGGCGCCCCGTCGGCGGTCGCCTCTGGGTCCCCGCCGGGCAACCCCCGGACGTGCGGGCACGGGTAGTTGTCCCGGCCGTAGAGCGTGCGGGCCCCGAGCCCATCGAACTTCCCGCCGGGCGCGGTGTCCCGTCCGTACTGGTCGACGAGGAGGGTCTGCGGGGTCGTGACGTAGGTCGGGCCGGTCCCCCGGGCGGCGAGGAGATGGATCAGGCTCTTGCCCGATCCTACGGGCGCGTCGAGGAAGACGGTCTTCGTGCCCCCGGCGAAGCGGTCGAGGACGCGCCGGATCGTCTCCTCCTGGTTCTCGCGTAGGACGATGTGCGGGGGCGGACGGATCATCGCTTCCTCGCCCTCGGTGTGTCCCACCGCGCGCCCCGTACCCCGACTATCCGCAGGACCAGTACGTCGCCCTCTGCGATGCCCAGGGTCTCCAGCATCAGATGGTCGACGGTAATCTGGCCCCTCTTCCTCAGTTTCGCCGCGAACTCGATCTGCCGCTCGTCGGGGAGCATCTTGAAACTCTGGTGGCCTGCCATGCGGGACCCCGTAACACTCTCGGATATATTCTGATTTCCTCGCACGGGCTGGGTCACTCGCGCCCCCGGAACGGTAGCCGCTCCGGCCAGCCCCCGGGCCGGTAGTGCTCCCGGCCGTCCTCGCCGACGTACGACTTGCCCAGGCCCATCAAGCGGCCGAAGGCCCCGCTCACCGCCCCGGCCGAGTGGGCGGTGCGAAGACGGGTGCGTGTCACGTCTCGGTCCCAGACCCCCGGGCCCTGCGCGTCGAGGATCGGGATCAGGTCCGCGTACGCCGCGTCGATTTCCAGGTCCGGAGGGGCCGCCACCACTCCCCCCTCATCGCTCCGTTCCAGCGCGGCCCTGGCCCCGTCCGCCCGTGTAGCGCGCCCGGCGAAAACGTCCTCCGGGTCCGGCGTCGTCCGGCCGGCCCGGCCGGGCTCGAGCGCTAGCTTTTCGTTGTTCCTCCCTGATGCTGTTCCCGAGTTTTTCGGGGAGGCGTTTTGACCCGGCCGGGCCGGCCGGGCTCCGTCAGTGGACCCCCCCGGACCGTCCGGATCGCCGTCGGTCCGTTGACCCCCCCCTTCGGCGTCGAGCCGTTTCTGTCCGTCGCTGGTCCCGGGACCCTGTAGCCCGGACTGCGACGAACCCCCGTACCGGAACCTCAGCCCCCTCCACGCTTTCTCGCGTCGGCCCTCCACCTGCGGGCGGTGGGGGCGTATGCCGGGGACGATCCGCACGATCTCCGCCCCGACCTCCTGTTTGGTCATCGCCTCGGGCACTCCGTTGGCCTCGCAGAACTCCGCGTACCGCGCGTAGAACTCGTCCTTCAGGACCCACTCGTCGGGGTCGCGCACCACCTCCTCCTGGACGAACCACTCGAGGGACGCGGACCGCTTGAGCCAGTCCTCCGTCGCCCGCCGCACCGTCTCGCCCGGTGCGAACCGGCCCCGTTCCCATAGACGGTGCCGCCCCTCCAGGGCCCAGTTGAGGATCCCCGGGAGGGACTTGCAGAGGCGGGGAACGAGGAACGAGTCCCGCCGCTCAAGCGGGATGAAGACCGGCCACTCGATCACGAGGACCCGGCGCTTGAACGCCCCGTCGATCCTCTTGACGGCGGGGAGACGCTGGCCGCTGAACACCAGCTTGGCGCCGTTGACGAACTTGAACGGCTGCTTGTTCTTCTTCTCGGCCCGGACGTAGTCCCCGCCGGTGAGACTCTTGAGCTTGTCCGTCTTGGTGAGCGTCTGGAGCGGGATGTCGGCCGCGATGTTGGCGAGCTTCCCGTAGAGCTCCGCCACCGAGAACCGGTTCTCGGAGATCGTCTGCGGCGGCTCGTGGGAGCAGCTCGCGGTGCCTAGGAGTTCCGCGAGTACCGACAGGAACGTCGACTTGCCGTTCGCCCCCTCGCCGACGTGGAAGAACATCGTCTGCAGCTCGTTCCCCGGCGAGAGGCAGTAGCCGACCATCTCCTGGATGAGCGTGCGGTTCTCCGGCTCCGGCTGGACCTCGGCGAGCCACGCGAGGAACGGGGCCGGGTCGGCGTCATTGTCGTACGCCACGGGGATGCGGTACGTGAAGCGGTCCTTCTCGGGATCGTGGTCACGGCGTTCCCCCTTGCCGAGATCGTACACGCCGTTGACCAGGTTCACGAGGCCGGGCCGGTTGAACGTCTCCCGGTGGACGAAGGTGGCCGCCCGCACGGCGTTGACCACCTCGTTCCGGTGGTTCTTCTTCGCCGAGGCCGACCTGATTTGGAATTGCCGCTCCACCCACGACTCGATGAACGCCTCGGCGAACCCGTTGTAGACCCCCCTCTCGTACCGGAGGATCTCCCGGGTGTCGGGGAGGGAGCAGAAGTGCTCCTCCTGCAACACCCGCCATACCGCGCCGGCGTGGACCCACGCGCCCTCGGCGGACCACATCGGAGGGGGCTCGCCGATCAACGGACCGGTGGCGGGGAAGCCCGGCAGGACGTCCGATGGTGGTGTGGTCGGGCTCTCCACCCGCCGATCGGCCGGCGCTGATGGGCCGGGCGGGGTACCCGCACTTCCTGCCTCGGGTGTGTGAACCGGGTCGGCGCCGGTGTCCGAGCGGGTGGAGTTGGATGGGGGCGCGGGCCGGCCGAACTTCCCGAGCGCGGACCGGACCGCAGTCTCGATGTCCCTGTCCCGGGACGGCCACCGGTCGTCGTCACTGGCCGCGTACATGGCCGGCTTGACGATGGCGAGGGCCTGCGCCTCGGTGATCCCCGGAGTGCGGGAGACGACCGAGGCGGCCAACGAGATCAGGTAGTCGTGCCGGCGGCCGTGCGGGATCCGGCCGTCGGTGTCGGTCCCGAACTGGCGGGGCGCGGCCGGCGCCGGAGCGGCCCGGAGGAGCCACCCCGGCAGCATCGGCGGTCTCGGCCCGCCGACCAGCGGGACGACCCACTCGTACGTGTTCCCCGAGGCGTGCGGGCTCGGCGGGGCCACGACGTACGAGCCGTCGCCCTGGAGGTCGAGCCCCGGCCGGAAGCCGTGGGCCGGCGGCACGTTCCCGCCGGGGTGCGCGAAGTACCGGTGCTCCCCGCCTCCGCCCGTCTTCGCGACGGGCCCGCGCGGGAGCAGCCCGTGCTCCTCCAGCAGGGCCTCGAGGCTGTCGTCGCCGCCGTGGCGCGGGTCGACGTCGAGGACCACGAGGCCGGACACCGACCCCATCGGGACGCCGATCCCCGCGCCCGGATTCTCGGCCCACCACTTGTGGATCGTGTCCGCGTCCCGGGTCGAGTCCTTGAAACCGTGGGGCGTGAGCGGGGTCTTGTCGGCCTTCACGGGGAACACGGGGAGGCCCGACTTAGCATAGCAGAGTGCGGCCTCGAGGAGGGTGGTCATTGGGGGACCCCGGCTTCCTTCTTGGCGGCCGCGCGGTCACGGGCCCTATAGCGGGCGGTTTCCATCAGACGCTCGGCGAAGAAGTCGAACCGGGCACCAAGCAAGAGCATGAACTCGCGGTACTCGTCCGCACTCATCGTACCCTTCACGATGTTGCACCGGGAACAGCAGACGGTTCGATTCTCTGGGTTGTCGTCGCCACCGCGGGCACGTGATGTCATGTGGTCCCCCGAGGGGACCCACCGCCGATCCTCGCCAGACATGATGTGTCCGCAATAGGGACACGGCTTTCCGACGAACTCGGGGTACTTGCGTACGGTGACGGACGTGCTCATGCGCGCTCGCAGGGGACGCCGGCGGCGGCCGGGACGCGGCGACCGCACGAGGGGCAGCGGACGTCACTCGTCGAGGGACACACTCATCATCGCCTCTGGTCGGGGGGGCGACGCCATGAGCGGAGTCCCTAATGAACATGCGGTTCCAGTTTCCATCGGAAACGGTGGGGGGTCGACGGGGATGGCAGGGCGGGCGGTCCCCCGACCTTCCGGAAGCGAGATCGCTACCGTCCCGCCGTGCCGGGTACGTATATTGGACAGGGGTCTATATAGCTTCCGGAACCATCGCCCCGTCGCAGTGGTCCAGTCTGTGCGGGGATGATCCCGGCCCGGTCCTCTCCTCCTCCCTCGCCCCCCCGCCCGGACCGGGGGACCCCGTATCACGACCCCCCCGGCCGGGTTGATATACACGAACGAGTTTGTCTTGTCCATGCGCTACGTCTCGTTCGCGGCGGACGACAAGGAGGCGGCGATGATCGACCGGCTCAAGAGAAAGCTCAGGGACGAACTCGACCGGCGGGTGTCGACGAAGGAGGCCGTGCTCCACGCCGTCGGGCTCGCGCTCGGCCACGACGTCGCCGGGGGCCGGTGACATGGCGGACCGGGACGAGGCGACGGGCCGGCAGAAGCAGTTCCTCCTGGACCTCGGGTGCACGGAGGCACCGGTCGGCCTGACCCGCGCCCAGGCCTCGGCGTGGATATCCGAGCTCCGCGACCACCAGGCGATCGTGGCGACCGGCGCGAAGGCGACCGCGAGGGCCGACCTCTTCACCGTCCCCCCGGGCGGGTCACCATCACCGTCGCCGGCGGGCGGACAGGCGGGCGACTCCCCGTCCCGCCCGGGGGGGGGACCGGCCGCGTCCGCTTCTTCTTCCGCGGCCCCGTCGCCCGCCCCGCAACCCGCCGGCGCCCCCGCGCCGCTCGCCGCGGCCGCCGCGTCCGTCCAGGAGCCGCCCGGGTTCAGGACCGGCACGCAGGTGCTGGCCGAGCGGCAGGCCGAGGCGGAGCTCGTCGTCCGGTCGCGGGAGTCCTGGGAGCGGGCGGCCGGCCTGACCGCCGAGCAGATCACGATCCTGCGCGACGCGGGGCGCTTCCCGAAGGACGCCCGGGAGAACGAGATCCGCTTCGGGCTCGCCTTCGCGCACCGGCTCGGTCTCGACGTGTTCTCGGGGCAGGTGAAGTACATCCGGTTCGAGGAGAACGGCCCGATGTCGCCGTTCATCGGCATCGATGGGATGGCGGCGCTCGCTAACAAGACGGGGCAGCACGACGGCTGGGAGATGAAGACCGAGGTCGACAAGGAGGGGAGGCCGGCCCGGTGCACGGTGACGGTGCACCGCAAGGACCAGAAGCACCCCGTGGTCGTCGCGCTCGAGTACGCCGAGGCGGTCAAGTACCGCAAGGACGGGGCGGTGACCCGGTCGTGGCGGGAGGGCCCGAAGCGGATGCTCGAGAAGGCGACCCGCGCGGCGGCTCTCCGGGCCGCGTTCCCCGAGACGCTGAGCGGGGTCTTTGAGACGAGCGAGGTCGCCGTTGAGGAGTGATCCGATGGATGTGCCAAAGTCCACGGCATGGTACCGAGCCAACCCAGAGCGTGCGAAGGCCAATTGCGACATGTGGCGGCAGCACAACCCGCAGAAGGTGCGCGTGTTCATGGACCGCAGCAACGCACGTCGCCGGCAAAAGTGGCGGACCGACGCCGCGTGGCGCGAATCCCGTCTCGTGTCCTCCAAGAAACTGAACAAACTCCGGGGGCCGGTGTGGTGGGCGAGCAAGAAGCGGAAGGTACTGGAACGGTTGGGGGGCGCACACTGCGTACGGTGCGGAGCGACCGACCTCCGCATCCTCGAAGTGAATCACATCGGTGGGGGTGGGAGGCTGGAACCGCGCTCCGGGCTAGAGCTGTACGCCGAGATCCGACGGGGAGTTCGTTCTTCGCAAGGCTTGAACGTCCTCTGCCGCCCGTGCAATTCTATCGACTACATCGAACGCAGATTTCCAGACCTCGCGGGGCGGATTCAGGTTGTGTGGTGTCCCGCTCTCCCGGCGGTCGAGACGCGCGCCGTGCCGGCGCTGCCGGGGAAGAAGTAGGAGGACCCGGCGCCATGATCCGGCCACCGAAGGGGAGGAAGCCATACATCGGCACGTCCGTTGGCGTCGACCAATCGAAGAATCAGATCACCAAGCTGCTCCGCGACTACGGGGCCGAGGGGGTCGTGTGGGGCGACAATTTCCAGACGGGCGAGGTCAACCTCCGATTCGCCGTTCAGCGCGAGGACGGTCGCACGACGATCTTCTCGATCACCCCCGCCGCGTTCAAGGAGAAGCACACGAGCTACGACCCCGTGAAGGGTCGGAGCGTCACGATCGAGGCCCCGAACTGGCCTCGCGCGATGCGGCTCCTCCACGCCTGGCTCAAGACGAAGCTCGAGTCCATCGCCTACGGCCTCACCGAGGTCGAGGAGGAGTTCCTCGCGCAGATGGTCGTCCGCGACGCGAGCGGCCGGGAGACGACGGCGGGCGAGCTGATCCTGCCGGCGATCGAGCAGGGCGGCGGGCGTCTCGCGCTCGAGCCGCCGAGGAAGCGGGAGAACGTCGTCGACGCGGAGTCGGGGCCCGCATGATGGTGAACGGCCAGCCGTGCCCCTCGACCCACGGGGGCTCGGGCTACCCGATGGGCGCGGTGCGCGAGGCGGACGGGTCGATGCACTGCCAGTTCTGCGGGGCGGAGATGCAGGTCCGCCCGGAGTTCTTCGGGCGCCACGTGGAGGACCTCACGGTTCCCCCGCGGCGACGGTTCTTCCGACGGTTCGCCGAGCGGCTGCGGGGGATTGTCCGGTGACGCCCGCCGGCGTCCTCGACAAGCTGCGGGCCTTGCTCGCGGCGTCGGAGAAGGAGCTGCGGATCGACGACCTCAACGCCATGCGCCAGGAGGGATACCGTGGGGGACTCCGGTGGGCTATCGAACTGATCGAGGCCGACCCGCTCCACAAGGCCGCGCCGGACCTCGAGGGGCTGGTGCGCGACCTCCGGCGGATCCGCGTGTGGGGCCCCGACGACGCCCCGTCGGCCGAGCTGCTGGAGTGGAACCGGCGCGCCGAGGCGGTCCTCGCCACGCTGCCGAGGGAGGATTCCCCGTGACCGGGCCGACGCTCCACGAGCGGTTCCCCGCGGCCCACGACTGGGTCACCATCGAGGTCGACTCCGCGGACCACGCCTCGCACATGGTGTGCAAGGCCTGCGGGTGCGAGATGATCACTCCGGACAGATACGTCGGGAACGTCATAGTGGTCCCGCCCTGCCGGGCCTCGGCGAAGGTCGAGATCACCTCCGCCACGGACGCGGCGAGGGACCTGCTCACCAAGAAGGAGGGGCCGTGAGGGCCCGCCCGGTGATCGACCCGCATCGCTGGCTCCGGCGCCACACGAACCGGGGGCACGTCGTCAACATCTCGATCGCCGGGGCCGGGAAGGCGAAGCTCCGCAGGGTCGAGTACCTGACCTGCAACCAGTCCATGCGCCCCGGGCGCGGGAAGAAGGACTAGCCGTGACGCCCGACGACGTGCCGGCGGAGGCGCGGAGCTGCACCTGCGGTTGCGGGATGTCCTTCCACAACTGGGGCCGGGACGGCTTTCCGCGGATCATGACGGTGGCCGAGACCCTCTCGAACATCTGCGACTCGTGCGGCCACCCGCCGGAGGGGCCGAAATGACGCTCGCCGAGACCGCCGCCAAGATCGGGGAACGGTCGAAGGTGCATGCCGAGAAGGACGGGGAGCGAGCAGCCGGATACGTTGCGGGTCTCCGGGACTCGCTCCATGCCATCGAGGCCGACCCCGACTTCAAGCTCCACGCGAAGGTGGAGGTACTGGCGGCGGAATACGACGCGGCGTGCCAATACCGCCACGGGGGCCACTTGCCGGAGTTCATTGGCGTCTGCGAGTACCGGGATGTCGCCCGCCGCCTCCGCGAGTTGCTGGGGGACAAATGACGCTGGACGGCCCGTGGCACGCCGAGAGGTACATGTCGAGCGACAAGCCCGACGCCAAGCGGATCGGCACGATGGTCGTGTGCGGCGACCTCGAGGAGTTCCCCCTCGTCGAGTTCGTCCTCGAGGACGAGGCATACGCCAGGAGGATCATCGAAGACCACGAGCTCCGCGAGCGGGTCGAGAAGCTGGCGCGGGAATTGGAAACCGCTGCGGAGGAGGGCGAGTATCATGGGATTTTCAACTGTGAACATCTCGCCCGCCGCCTCCGCGAGCTGCTGACCCCATCCGATTCAACACCCGGCTCGGGAAACCGTCCCCCCGCCCCGGTGGCGGGTAAGGGGGAGGAACGGAGCGGATGACCGAATGAAGATTCTGGACGCGACCGCAGGGAACCGGGGAATCTGGTTCGACAAGGACTACCCGGATGCGACCTTCATCGACATCCGAAAGGAAACCCACCCGGGAAACCTCATGGTCGACGCCCGTCACACCGATTTCGCGAGCAGCTCCTTCGACCTGGTCGTTTTCGACCCGCCTCACATGGCGATCGGGCCGAGAGCTCAGATGGCTCAGCGGTACGGGTCCTTCCCGACGGCGTACATCCGGGAGTTCGTCGTGGATGCCTTCCGGGAGTTCCGCCGCATCCTCAAGCACGATGGGTTGGTCGCGTTCAAGTGGAATGACCATGACACGGCTCTGAGGAGCGTGCTGGCCCCCGTGACGGGGTTTGAACCGCTCGTGGGCGTACGGGTCGCGCAGCGGCTTCATCACAAGTCGGAGACGAGCTGGGTTTTGCTGCGCCGCTCGAACCACGATGGCCAGAAACAGCTCCCTCCACCAGAAGGGGACCGATGACCGACCGCATCACCATCCGGCGCCTCGTGAACCTGGGCCAGTACGAGCACCTCTCCGTGGAGGTCTCCCACGAGGTCCCCGTGGAGGAGCCGAAGGAGACGCGCGATCTCGTCGACAGGGTCGAGCGGTACGCGCGGCTCTACAAGCGCAGGGTCGAGATCGAGCGCGAGCTCGCCCAGGCCACGCGGGAGCTCGAGTGGGCCCGCGAGCGGGTCGGCCTCTCCGAGGACGCGGGGCGGCACGACGTCGAGGTCAGGATCGACAGGTTCCGCCACGACCTCGAGGAGACCGACGGCGAGTGGGAGAGCTGAGTGACCCCGGCCCGCCACCCGCCGCCGATAGAACCGGTCCTCTCCCCGCGATGCCGCGACCCCTGCGAACACTCCGCCCTCGGGCACTACCCGGGCGGCCCCTGCTACGCGAGGGGGTGCCGGTGCGGCGGGTACCGCCCGCCCGAGCGGAGAAGCTCCTGGTGATGTGCGACCGGTGCAGGTCCGAGAGGCCGTGCGGCCGGTGCGCCTGCCGGAGGACGATCCGCCCGAAGGACTCGAGCGCGCGGAGGCTCGGCTATGGGATCTGTGTGACCTGCGGCCACTACGTCAGCCGGCGACCGCCTTCCAGAGGCGGTTCGACCGCCACAGTATCCGGAGCGGACGGAGACCGCGGGCCCGCAGGTGGCGCAGCGCCTCCCGCCGCATCGCGTAGGGCGAGAACCGGCCGGGCGGCAGACGTATCTCGACCAGGGCGTCCATCGTGGCCCGGACCTCGTCGGTCGTCATCCCGAGCAGGACCTGCTTCCAACGGTAGCGCAGGCGCATCTCGCGGATGAACGGGGCCAGCCCGCGCTCGTAACCGTCCGGGTCGTCGGCGGCGACGGCCAAGGCCGCCGCGACGCCGGACGCGAGTGCCTGGTGGATCCCGCCGCCGGTCAGGGGGTCGCACATGCGCCCCGCGTCGCCGAGGGACAGGACGCGGCCCCGGTGGAGCTTCCGGTCCGGCCGGTAGGTCGGGATGACGCCGCCCATGCGGTGGTGCGCCGGCAGGTGGAACTCCGGGAAGTCCCGGAGGAAGCCGTCGAAGTACTTCCGCACCGGGACCGGGACGCCCCGCGCGTCGCGGACCGACAGCGGCGTGCCGATCCCGACGCGCAGGTGCGCGACCCCGTCCTCGGAGCTGGGGAACACCCACGCGTACCCGCTCGGCGCCCAGTCGCCCAGGTAGAGCGTCACCCGGTCGGGCGGGTGCTGCCCCGTGTTGGGCACGGAGACCTCGAGGCCGTTGTGCCGGTCCTCGTCGGGCAGGGCGCGCGTGATCCCGAGCCGACGCGAGATCCGGGAGTCGTAGCCGCCCGCGTCGAGGACCCACGAGGCGGTGACGGCATGGCGACCGTGGGTCTCCCGCAGGTCGACCTCGTAGACGTCCCCCTTCCGCCGGGCGTCCTCCGCGTGGGTCGCGTGCCAGAACGCGACGCCGGCGCGGGCCGCCTCGGCCTCAATCCTGCCGAGAAAGTTCGCCTCCTGCAGGACGACCCCGAGTTCCGGCGCGAGGGGGTTCCCGGCGCTCAGGACGCGCTCCGTGCCGGGCGGGTCGCCGGAGACGACGAGGCGGAACGACCGGATCGGTGAGGAGACGGCGTCGGGGGTGGGTGGGAAGCCGAGCTGCTCCAACCAGTACGACGCGATCCCGCTCGTGCTAGACGGTGGGTACCCACTACGCCCCCGGCGGTCGACCACCAGGACCCGCGAGCCGCGCCCCGCGCGGGCGAGCGACACGGCGGCGGCCTGGCCGGCGTAGCCTGCCCCGACCACCACCACGTCGTAGTCGGGCCTCAGAACGTGCCCCCCGCCACGTCGTCCGTGCGCGACGGACCGACGCAGACGTGCGTCCACCCGATGAAGATGGCCCCGCCGCACCGGGCGCACTCGCCGACGGGCCTCGGCGGACAGGTGTGCGCGGAGCCGGCCATCACCATCGCGCCGCAGGAGCCGCACCGGTACGACGCCCACCAGGGCGGCGGGAGGTAGTACCGGGTGTCGCCGAACGAGACCGTCCGGGCCCCCCCGCGCAGCGGACGGATCATCCCAGCCCCTTGACCCGGTGGACGATCCGGCCGAGCGCGCCGAGCGCACCGAGACGCTCCGCGACCTCGCCGACGCGCCGGGCGAACGCGGTGATCTCGCCGCGCCCGACGTCCTCCCCCAACTCGGCGATCCGCACGAGGTCCTCGCCGATTATCCGGTACGCCGTGATGTGGGACCTGCACCAGTCGCAGTTCGGCGAGGCCTCGGCCGCCCGCGCCTCCGCGACGGAGTTCCGCAGGTGGGTCAGCGTTTCTCCTTCGGTGTTTCTGGGCACGGTTGCTTCCTCAGCTCCGCTTCCTTGCATCTGATAAGGCGTTCGAGGAGGGTCTCGCGGCCCTCGGGACAGTCGGGCATCGCCAACCATAGGCTTATTCCCCCAAATGTAATTGACCGTTCCGATGGCGACCGGCGAGCAAGTCGACGAGAGCATCTTCGAGGACCTGCCCGAGGGAGTGTCGAAGGGGCAGGCCAAGCAGGCGTGGAGGGCGAGGGAGCTGATCTGGCGCCTGACTTACGAGAAAACCCCGATGGCCGATATCGCACGGACGGTTCGGGCCCCCGCGACAGCGGTCGAGTGGGTGATACAGGGCCGTACCGGCCCGGCCGAGACGTCCCATACGTCCACGCCGGACGTGGGCGTGGGACATCCCACGCCCACGAGGGGCGTGGACGAGGGGGGAGAGACCCCCCAGTCCACCGAGGTTCCCGAGGGGACCATGACGGGCGGGGGGAACCCCGCGGCGCCCGCCGCGAAGACGCCGTCCGGGGGAGGGGGGACGCCCCGCGACATACCGCCGGAGCAGCGCCAGCAGATGCAGGCCCAGCTCGAGTCGCTGAACCTGGGCGACGTCGGCGCCCCCTCCGGCCGCTCCGTCTTCGCGGGCGCGGTCGAGATGCCGGACATGTACGCCCGGCTCGCGGAGGTGTGCAAGCTGCTCGGCCTGCAGCCGGAGAAGGCGAAGGGCGTCGCGGTCGCCTTCGCGTACCAGGCGAAGCCGACGGACCTGAAGAAGCTCCACGAGATCATCATCGGCGTCGGCGCCCCGCCCGGGCAGGCCCGGACCATCGTCGACACGTACCGCTCGATGAACACGTCGCTCTTCGACGGCGGGGCCGCCCCGCCGGACGCGGGGACGGCGAGCCTCGAGGAGCTGGAGCGCCGGTTCGGGATCCGCCCCGCGGCGTCGGGGGCCGAGAGCGAGGTCGACCGGCTGGACCGGGAGGAGCGGCAGCTCCGCATCCAGGAGGTCAAGCTCGCCATCGAGGAGAAGCGGAAGTCGCTCGGCCTGGCGCCCGGCGCGGCCGCCGGGTCCGGCGACGAGGGCACGATCGAGGTGATGATCAACGTCAACGGCGTCCCGGTGCCGAAGCGCATCAAGGAGAGCGACCTGCCGAGGTGGCAGCCGTTCATGGCGAGGCCCCCCGGGCAGGCGGCCGACGCCGAGGTGCCGGCGTGGGCGAAAGCCCTGCAGGACCAGAACAAGCTACTACAGGACCGCCTCGAGCGGCAGGACCGCGAGCGGGACGAGGAGCGCCGGCGCCGCGAGGAGGAGGAGCGGCTCGACCGCCGGCTGTCCCCCCTCCTGGAGGAGGTCAAGGCGCTGCGCGCCGGGAACCCCCAGGACTCCGACGTCGTGCGGGAGCTCAAGGCCCTGCGCGAGGACCGGGAGCGGCGACGGGACGAGGACCTCAGGGGCTGGCAGGGCCGCATGGAGGACCTCGTGAAGACCGGCATGAGCGTCGACGCGGCGGAGCGGAAGGTCCGCGAGGAGGACGACCGTGCCGTGCGGCGCGGCTTCGTGCCGCGCGGGCAGGTCGGCCGCCTCGAGGAGGAGCAGGTGCAGTTGGAGGCCGAGCGCAAGGCGAACGAGATCCAGAACAACGCCAAGGCCAAGGCGTACGACGTGGTGGCGGCACGCGTCGGCGAGCAGCCCCTGATGACGATGGCCCGCGAGGCGAGGCTGCCCCAGATCGCCGGCGAGGTGCTCAAGCAGCGGGTCGGCGGGGCGCCGGAGAACCAGGGCGAGCTCGTGGAGCAGAGCCCCGAGCACCTGCAGCGGGCCGCCGCCGAGCTCGAGGGCATCGCGGGCGCCGGCCAGGCGACCGCCGGGCGGGCCCGGACGGAACAGACCGGGACGACGCAGGGCCGATGAGCGCGATCGACCACCTGCGCCGGATCCGGGAGGAGGCGGAGGCCTACCGCGCCGAGTCGCTGTGCGGCACCTGCCGCGAGGACGGCCTCGCCGTCCGGGACTGGGCGGAGCGCAGCGCGGAGTTCGAGACGCTGATGCGCGAGTACGTCGCCGCCGGACTCCGGCACCCGCACGCCGGCGAGGTGTCGACCAGGTCCCGGCAGGTGGCCGAGGCGCGCGACGAGGTCGCCCGCCGGCTCGGCGGGGCCCCGGGGCCCGCGCCGGCGCGGGGGCGCGACGGGCTGCTCCTCTACCGGCCCGGCGACGCGGCCGGCGTGGCGCGGTCGTGGCGCCAGGAGTTGTCGGGCGTGGTCCCCCGGCCGTTCGGGATCCTGCCGGGGCCCGCCCGTCGGAGGCCGTGAGGTGGCCGGCCGCGTCCGCGTCCTCGCCGACTCGGTCCGGGACATGACGGCGGAGCTGCGCGCGGCCCGCGAGGCGGCGCCGCGGGTCGACGTCTCGAGGCTCGACGGCCGCGCGGCGGACGCGGCGTTCCGGGTCGCCGCCGCGCTCGAGGAGTTCAACGGGGCGCTGGCGACGACGAACCAGCACCTCTCCAGCCTGGCCAGCCGGCCGATCGTGGGCTTCCTCGGCGGCGGCGCGGAGGCGGAGCTGCAGCGGCTGGTCGGGTTCGCCGACCGGCTGCGCGACGAGGTCGCCGCGTGGAGGCGCCTTGTCTCTCGCTGACGCCCTCGGGATTCTCGTGACATCCGGGAAAGGGGGCGTCGGGAAGTCGCTCTTCAGCATCGGCCTGGCCGCCGAGCTCGCCCGCCGCGGGCCGGTCGGCCTCCTCGACCTCGACACGCGGAGCCCGAACCTGCACTACCTGCTCGGCCTGTCGGGGGACGTCGAGATCGACGCGGGCGGGCGGCCCTACACCAAGCCCGCGGCCCTCGGGGGCCGGTCCGTGCCCGTGATGTCCTCCGGCTTCCTGGCCGAGGACGGCGTGCCGATCACGATGCCGGGCGAGGAGATCCGGTCCGCCATCGCCGGCGAGATCGTCTCGGCCCACTGGCCGGCGGACCTCCGCTGGCTGGTCCTGGACGTCGACCCGGCGCCCGGGGACTCCATCGCCGCCGCCCGGCGGTGGCTGCCCCGCCTCGCGGCGTTCGTCGTCACGGCCTCGGACGTCTCGTCGCTCCAGGACTGCCACCGGATGGTCAACGCGCTCCGGGAGGAGGGCGTCGCGACCCTCGGCATGGTGGGCAACATGATCGGGGCGCTGTGCCCCAACTGCGGGGAGGCGATAGCGTACGGCGCCGAGGAGCCGGTGCGGGGGCTGGCGGCGCGGACCGGGGTCCCGTACCTCGGCCACCTGCCGTGGCACCCGGTGTTCCGGGAGCGCCCCGTGTGGGCGGTGCAGAACCACGGGTCGGAGCTCTTCGGGGAGATGGCCGACCGCGTGGAGGAGTGGGAGGGGAAGTGGAGAGCCCGCTGACGGCCGTCAAGCGGGGCATCGTCCACGCGTACGTGGCCCACATGCAGCGCGTGGCGAACCGGCACGCCGAGGACATCCGGGAGATGCAGGCCGAGGCCGGGCGCGACAAGCGCCTGCTCATCCGGTTCGACGCCTTCGAGAGCGACGTCACCAAGGCGGGGTTCGTCCCCCAGGTGGTGTTCACGCACTTCGTCCGGGTCAACGACGGCCGGCTCGAGCACGTGGAGCGGAGCGACGCTTGGGACGGCCGCGTCAAGACGGACGTGCCGGTCCTGGTCGGGATCCGGGACGGCTACATGGACAAGCGGCTGCCCGACGGCACGGTCGAGCACATCGAGCCGTTCACCCCGCGGCGCGCGTGGCTCATGGGCCACATCCTCACCGAGGGCGACGCCTCGATGCTCGCCAACCTCTTGCTGTTCGAGAAGCGCGTGTGGAGTGAGCTGCTGAATGAGATCAAGCCCCCCCGGAAGCCCCCCACCGGCTGAGGCCGGCGACGGGCCGGTCCCGGCGTTCCTCCGCTCGCGGTCCGGCGGGTCGACCGCCACCGTTGACACGTATCGCCGGAGGCTGGCCCGGTACGTCGAGTGGAACCACGGCACGGAGATCGACCGCAATCGTTATGATTCGTACGTGGCGAAGCTGAAGAGGGACGGGCGACAGCCCAACGGGATCGCCCTCGACGCCCAGGTGCTCCTGCTCTTCGCCGAGCATATGGACATCAGCACGAAGGGCTGGCAGCGCCCGCGCTCGCGCGAGGTCGCCGTCGCGTGGCTGCGCGACGCCGAGCTCGAGGCTCTCCGCCGGGCGCTCGCGGACTCGGAGTGCGACGGCCCGGACCGGGTGTTCGCCGTCGACTTCCTGCGGGGCACGGGGCTGCGGCTCGGCGAGTTCCTCGCGCTCCGGTGGCGGGACGTCGACATGGAGGAGGGCCTCGTGACCGTCCGGTCCGGGAAGGGCGGGAAGCTGCGCGTCGTGGCCGTCCCGTGGGACGGCCCGCCGGCCGGCGTCCGCGCGATCGAGGGGGCGACCGCGGCCTTCTGGCGGCGCCACCCGGAGCGCACGCTCGCGGAGGCGCGGGCGGTGACGGGGCCCGTCGCGCCCTGGAGGCGCCAGTGGGAGGTGCACAACTGGCTCCGCGCGGGGGCGCTCCGCGCCGGCCTCGGCGGCGTCGCGGTGCACCCGCACCTCTTCCGGCACGGCTACACCCTCGACCTGGTGATGCGGGGGGTGCCGCTCCCGGTCGTCCAGCGGCTGCTCGGGCACAGCTCGCTGCGGACCACGAGCCGCTACGCGCAGGTCACGCCGGTCGACATCGTCGAGGCGCTCCGCAAGGCGGCGTGATGGGTACCCACCAGCGGGCAGTTGGGTACCCTACACGACCAGCGGCAGGAACGCCAGGACGGCCACGAGGCCCAAGGTCGCGTAGAACAGCGCCCACACCCGCTGCGGCGCCCACCGCGGGCACCCCCACAGCCCGACGACCGCCGGGACGGCGAGGAGGAGGAGGTACGGGTCCCACCGCCACATCGACAGGAGTCCCACCGCCGCGATCGGCCAGCACAGACCGGCCATCGTGACGCGCCGGGCGGCGGTCTCGCCCCAGAGCGTCGCGACGGTGGCGGTCCCCGTGGCGAGGTCGGCCTCGCGGTCCCCGATGTCCTTCGAGGACTGGGCCAGGAGTATGAACGGCACGAGCGCGGCGATCAGCGCCAGGAGGTGCGGGTCGAGGAGGCCGCCGTACACCGTCCAGGCGGCGGCGACGCCGAAGGCCCCGCGGGGCGCGCTCAGGTACGCGAGGTTCAGCGGGAACCGGTCCTTCGCCCGGATGGGCGGCATCGAGTAGCCCCAGCTCGCAAGGACGACGAGGAGCAGCAGGACGACGGTGGTCGCCGGGAGCGTCAGGGCCCCGACCACGAGCACGACGAACCACCCGGTGACGACGGCGGAGAGCGTGTTGACGGGCGACAGGAGCCCGCTCGGCATCGGGCGCTGGTCCTTCCGGTTCTGCCAGTTGAGGACGTCCTGGTGCAGGTCGGCGACCTGGTTCAGGGTGTCCGCGCCGAGGGAGACGGAGACGAGCAGGCCGGCGAAGAGGACGAGTCGCAGCACCTCGGGCCACGGGGGAACACGGCCGGCGCCGAGCGCGCCGAACAGGAACGCCACGACGCCCACGGGGACGAGCGCCACCGGTCTGACCAGGCCGGCCCACGCCCCCCGCATCTAGGAAACCCACATTAGCCGCCCCCTCATGCCCCTTCCGATGGCCGAGCGTCCCCGGCGCCTCCTCGACGTCGTCGACGACTTCCCGCTCGCGGGGAAGCTCCTCGACAACGCGCGCAAGACCGTGCGCCACCACGTCCTCGACGAGGTCGTCGGCCCGACCATCGAGGAGCGGGTCGACGCGGTCCTCGGGCGCGTCCGGAAGAGGTGAGCCGTGGTCGGCGAGCGGGTCCGGGCCTGGACGGAGCAGCTCCGCAGGGACGTCCGGGGCCTCGGCGAGGCGGTGCAGCACAGGATCGAATACGGGGATCCCCCATTGCTAAACCCGAGCGAGGACGCGGGCGTCTCGCCGCTGGTCTCCCTCGACGCGAAGCGGCAGCGGATCAAGCGGCGCCGCGCGCTCCTCGGCCTGGACTACGCGGAGTACCACGGGCCCGGCGGGAGGTAGGGCGTGCCCGTCCCGGACCACCTGGCGGCGGTCCACTTCCGGGTGCAGCTCGCCGGGCAGAGCATCGAGCACGCGATCTCGCTCCTGAAGTCGCGCCGCGTCTTCCAGGGGAGGATGCACGTCCAGCAGGCCGTCGGCGACCTCCAGCACGCGGCGTCGTACCTCAAGGCGTCCGGCCAGTACCCGGCCCTCCTCTCGTACACGGAGGCGCTGATCGCGTTCTACACGGGCGAGGCCGCGAGGGTCGTGCGGCCCGCCAACGCGCCGGCGGTGGGGGACGCGCTGTACTCCGCGCAGGGGAACCTGTTGCAGGCGGACCCGGTCTTGTTCCCGTCGGTAGCCCACTGACGTCTGTTCCGGAAGGTTCATCCCCCGGGCCGGCCCTGCCCCCGCACGGTCGTGTAAACCCGTCGGCCTCATCCCGACCCGGGAGAACCCGTGGCGGGTCGGTCGGGGGTGGTGCGAATGGTTAATTCAACATCAACAGCGCGCGCGAGCCTCACCCTCGCCCTGAGCACCCCCGTGACCTACCTGGCCACGATCGCCCTGATCGCCCTCACCGTGGTCGGCACCTACGCGGTCCACGTCCTGCCCGCGTTCATGGGGTACGTGGGGATCACCACCGGCGTCCTCGCCCTGCTGGCGTTCCTCGTCCAGGACCTGATGGCCGAGCAGCTCCCGACGGGGTGGCCCACCTACACGACGTTCGTCGTCGTGTCGGCGGTCGCCGCCCTCGAGGCCGGCGTCGGGGTCGCCACGTCGACGACCTTCGTGACGCTCTCGGCGTTCATCGCGTGGGCGCTCGTCGTCACCCAGGCGTTCGTCAGCTACCTCAACCAGGACCAGGGAACGAACATCCCAATCGCCACGGAGATGCAGATCGTGGTGCTCCTCGGGTTCCTCATCACGGTGCTGACGAGCGTCTCGGCCACCGGCGCCCTGAGCGCGGCCAGCGTGAACGCGTCGAGCCTGATGGCGGGCCTGACCGTCACGGGGATCACCTCGTTCGGCGGCTACGTGTTCGCCAAGGAGAGCGCGGCGGCGAAGGCCCGGCGCGCCAAGGCGTCCGCGGCGGCCCCCGGGTAGTCCCGACGAGCGGCGGAGCGTCCCAACCCCTTCCACCCCACTATTTCCTCGCCCTCTCCAACCCCTGCCCGATCAGATAGGCGGCCTGGGCGGAGAGGCTGCGCTTCTCCCGCTCGGCGAGTTTCCTGAGCTCCTCGCGGGCGTTCTTGTCCAGATAGACGGTGATCCCCCCGTGACCGTCGGGCATGGCCCCGCCAACGGCCCGCCCGTATAAAGACGCATGGCACATCAAAATACGGTATGGTTAAGTAGCCGGGAGGGCTCCCCCCGGTCGGCCGCTGGCTCTTGGGAGGGGGCGATCAGAAACGTCCATGATTCTCCGTCGACCGCCCCGACCGTCCGGGTCAAGAAGCCTCCCGCCGGAGGCAACGAAGCATGGAGACAACGAACCCAAGGTCTAGAGCCCACAGCCGAACGAGGATCGCCGCGCTTCTCGCCGCGAGCGTGTTTTTGTTCGCGGGATTGGCCATCACACCGGCCGCGACCGCGATGTACTGTTGCGGTGGGGGAGGTGGTGGAGGCGGAGGTGGGCCACCTCCGGTGTATTCTGTGGGCACCAGCTTTAGTGGCGGAGGACATTTTCCCCCTTGGCAATGGGGAATCAGCAACGACTGGGGGTGTGGACAGCCAAGCAACAGTGCCGCTTGGCAATCCATGTCGTTCAGTGCCACTGTTCAGTTCCATGAACAAAATGAACAGTTTGTCTCCCCGATCTGGTTCAACACTTCGGTGAGCGGGTCTGGATTCAACATCTGGGCGGGTTGCACATTGACCAACAATGATGGAACACTTAGTCCTCTTTCCGTTGTGACTTGTGCGGGTGGTGCAGCAGAATACCAGGCGATCAGTTGGGACCCGTCATTCACACAATACGGAGACTATCCACCATTTCCACAAAGCACCGCAAAGTACAACGTCAACGTGGGAGTGTGCGGAAGTGGTTCCATTTCTCTGAGTGTAACGTGGAATCAGGATACCTTCGTAAACTACGGCGACATAGCTTACGACGCGATCGACTTCGCGATCCCAGAGTGAGCAACGGAGGAGGTCGAGCTTGTCAGAGAGTGTCCAAGCCACTGTGACGGTCCCGCGTTGGATAGTTGAAGGGTGGCTAGTGTTGTCCGTGGCATTAGTCATCGCGGGTGGCTGGTTTGCGGGACTCGTTGGAACAGGTGTCATCTTCCAGAACAGCGGTGCCGTGGGTTCGGGCGGAGTTGCAATCCTTGGAGCAGCAATTGCCTACTGCGCCTACAAGTACGGATCGAGCAGGAGGTTCGAAGCAGTCAGGTAGACCGACCAGGCGGGACCGACGCCAACCCCTTCCCCCCCACCTTTTTCTCCTCCCCGCTCATGGGGCCGGCATGGTCGTCGACGCGTACGACTTTCTCTCCAAGACGATGTCCTTCACGATCCCGGACGTCACCTCGAGGGTGCTGGGCCAACAACTGATCGAGGCCGGTCCCGAGGTCGTGCTCCAATTTTGGAGGGACCCCCGCGCGCTCGCGGCCTGGGGGAACCCGACCGTCGACGTGCCGCTGAACCGGTCGGGCCTCGTCGCTCCGTGGGTCGTGATCCGCGTCCTGAACATCGTGGTCGGCACGGACCAGGCGGGCAACGCCGTGCTCGTGTCGGTCCGGTTCTGGGGCCAGAGCCCCGGGGTCAGCACCGTCGTGACCAGGATCGGGTGGTACGTGGTCCCGATCCAACACCTCGTCACGAACCTCAAGAACCGCCTCTCCGGGAAGGCGGGCGTCACCCTCGCGCCGGTCCGCGGCCCGACCGGCGCGGCGAGCACGACGCCCCTGACCCGGCTCCCGTAGGGCGTCCGATGCCGGAAGACGTCGGGTTCTCGCACATGGACGACCACCTCGACCGGATCGAGGACCGCCTGTCGAGGATGGAGGGCAAGATTGACGCGCTCGTCACCGGCCTCGCCGTGCACGGCGAGCGGATCACGCGGATCGAGACCTGGAGGGACGACCACCAGAAGGTCGAGGACGACCGGACGGGGCGGGAGCGTTGGACCATAGGAACGCTGGTTGCCGTGGCCAGCGTCGCCGCGCTCGCCATCGGACTCGTGCTCCGGTGAGCCGCACCTGGACGACCGGGGCCGAAGGAACCTTAATGAGAGACCCCGGTATTCCCCGTCCGAGGAAAAATGCCGGCCCTCAGTGACCTAACGTCGAAGCTCCAGTACAAGGCGCGGATCGCCAGCGTGACCCAGCAACTGCCGACCGACTTCCGCCAGATGGGGGTCGTCCCGACCGTGATCGCGCTCGCGACGAGATTCGGTGCGAACAACAGGGCCTTCGTCCACGGCCTCGGCGTCGGCAGCCGCTAGGCGAGGGGAAGGGGGAGGAAACGAACATGGGCGGCATCCTCGGCTTCAACCTGCTCCAGACGGCCCCCGGCGGGGGCATCCTGTCCAAGCTCACCTCGGGCGGCGGCGCGCTCTCGACGGCCGTCGGCCCCCTGCAGACCCGCATGGCCTCGATCCAGGCGGCCGGCACCCCGCAGGACAAGATCAAGGCCCTGACGGGCACCCTCGGGATGCGGCTCCGCACCCCGGGCGGGCTGCTCGCGGGACTGCGCCCGACGCCGAGCGCGACCGGCCCGGCGGCCGACTCGATGCGCTACCAGGGCTCGAGCGCCGCGCGCATCTTCGCGTCGCCCACCCCGCCCCACGGAATCGAGTTCGGTTGAGCACCGGCGCGACGAACTGGTAACCCCTTCCTCTTTTGTTTCTCCATTCGATGATTCGTCTCGCCGTCGCCATCTTCCGGTCGAGATAGACCGTCGCTGCGCCGGACGGATGGTATAAAGAGCCCGGAGCGGGTGGGGGGACGGCGATGCCGATATTCCCGACCGCCCCTATCGTGAACTTCGCCGGCCAGGTCTACGCGTCGCTCGCGCCGTCGCAGTCCCAGTACCTCGCCGCGCGCGTGTCGGCGTTCCGCGCCGCGCCGAGCGCGCAGTCCGGCGCCGTCGCCGTGCTGAACACGCTCGGCGCGCGGTTCACGCCCGGCCACGTGGCCCTGCAGGCGTTCCCGAGGGGCGTCGAGTTCAGTTGAGCCCGGCGTCCCCCCACGACTGAGGTCGCGGGCCCGCGCTCGCCGGCGTCTTGTCAGTACGGGCGGGAAATCTCCGCCCGGACCATGATCCCCACGAGCCCGCGGAACCGCGTCTGCGGCTCCCACCCGAGTTCCCGCCTGGCCTTCGACGCGTCCCCGCGGAGGTCGAACACATCCGCCGGCCGTGCCACCTCCGGCGACCCCCACTCGACCGGTCCGGTGCAACCCGCGACCGACATCGCCTCGCTCACGAACTCCAGCACGGAGTGGGTCTCGCCGGTCGCCCCCACGAAGTCGTCGGGACGGTCGTGCTGGAGCGCCCGCCACATCAGCTCGACGTACTCGGGGGCGTAGCCCCAGTCGCGCCGGGCGTCCGGGTTCCCGAGGCGCAGGACCGGCCGCTCGCCGCGGGCGACGCGGGCGGCCCACGCCGCGACCTTCCGCGTGACGAACTCCTCCCCGCGCCGGGGGCTCTCGTGGTTGAACAGGATCCCGTTCGCGACGAACATCCCGTAGCTCTCCCGGTACGTCCGGGCGAAGTGGAAAGCGGCCAGCTTTGCCACGCCGTAGGGCGACCGGGGGAGGAACGGGGTCGACTCGTCCTGGGGCGCCGGCGAGTTCCCGAACATCTCGCTCGACCCCGCCTGGTACACCCGCGCGCCGTCGGCGAACCGGCGCGCCGCCTCGAGGACCCGGAGCGCGCCGAGGCCGGTCACCTCGGAGGTGAGGACCGGCTGCTGCCAGCTCGTGCCGACGAAGCTCTGCGCGGCGAGGTTGTAGATCTCGTCGGGCTGGGCGACGCGGACGGCATGGTCGAGCGACGACTGGTCGAGGAGGTCCCCGTCGAGGACGGCCACGCGCCCACGGACCGCGCCGAGGTTCGACAGGTTCGGCGTGCTCAGCCGGCGGACGAGGCCGGACACGTCGTAGCCCTTCCCGACCAGCAGCTCGGCGAGGTAGGACCCGTCCTGTCCCGTCACGCCGGTGATCAGGGCCCGCGTCATCTCGGCGCGTACCCGGCGTCCTCGAGCTTGAGCCGGTCGACCATGCGGGCGAGCCCCGCGCGGTCCTGGCGCGACATCTCGAGGTAGAGCCGCGCCACGACGCGCAGCGCGCGGCCGTTCCCGAGGCGCCCGCCGAACTGCCGGTGGAGGTCCCCCTTCACCTGGTCCCAGAGCCCGGCGGTGTCCGGGTCCATCTCGAACCGCGGCGCCTCCACCCTCGCCATCAGACCGGCGACCACCGAGCCGACCACACGGCGGGTCGCAGTATAAGGGTTGGGCGGCCATCCGTTGCCCAATGGCAGCCACACCGGCCTACCTGGTACCGCCCGCCACCCCGCCCGGGACGAACACGAAGCTGGTCACCGGCAACGCGAAGATCAGCTCCGTGGACCTGGACCCGACGGAGATCGCGACGTTCAAGCGCGACCTCTCGCGGATCGCCACGATCACCTCCCTCGAGCGGGACCTCTACGAGCTCCTGATGGACGACGCCGACGCGCTGCAGGCCGTCGCGGCGCTGGCCAAGGGGTCGATCGGCACCAACCCGCACTTCTCGGGGCTCCTCGCCAGCGGGAACGAGATCGGGATGTCGCTCATCCGCCCCGCGACCGTGCTCTCGAACAACACGGTGAACAACTCGGCGAACGTCGCGCCCGTCTACAACTGGGTCCACACCTACACCGCGTCGGGCTGGACGGACGTCTTCGGCTCCGCGGCGTCCCCCATCGACCTCTCCTCGACGGGGATCGCCACCTTCCCGGTGACGAACACCCAGAACCGGGTCATGGTCGCCGTCATCGCGCTGCTCAACACGTCGCCCGCCCCGCAGCTCTCGGAGGTCAAGTTCTCCGTCGACAACGTCGTCTACCCGGTGCAGCCCATCGCGTGGCTGCCGTCGACCGACCTGTTCTACGCGAAGCTCCAGGGGATCTTCGTGATCACCGTGAACGACCACTTCTACATGCGGGGCAACGTCCAGCCCTCCAGCACGGGCGGCCAGGACGCGACGCAGTTGTTCGGACTGACGTTCGCGACGGGCACCTACCTGACCTACGAGTGAGCCGGCGGGGAACCGGAGGCAGGAGGAACCGATGTCGCAGCCCCGTACCGGCGAGATCAACCGCGAGTGGGTCATCGAGAGCGTCCCGGTCATCGCCATCAAGGGCGGGCAGGCCGTCGTCTCCTCGGCCAAGCTGCCCGTCGTCAGCGAGGCGTACTTCGTCGCGGCGGGCGGCACGGTCCAGGTGCTCTCGGCGTCGATCATCGCGCACGACCGGAGCGTCCCCGACCAGGGGACCATCGGCGGCACCCAGGCCGCGACGCTCGCCCCGCAGCAGTTCCTCGTCGGCTTCTACGGCCAGGGGGGCAGCGCGATCGGGACCCTCCTCGGGACGGCGCTGGCGACCATCAGCGCGACCTTCGAGCTCCGCGGGTCGTAGTCAGCGGCCGGGCACGAGGATCCGGGGCCGCCGCAGCACGGCGAAGACGCGCTCGCGCTCGCGGGGGTCCACCTCCCGCACAAAGCGGCAGACGAACTTGACCGCCCCGCCCGCGTCGACGTCGCCGCCCGTGCCGAGGATGGCGAACTCCTCTAGCGCGTGGAGGGCGGCCTTCGCCTCCGTGTCCATCCGGACCCGCACCACACCCATATGGGACAACCGGCCCGGATGACCCGCCGGGCCTTATCAACCCGCCGCCCGATGCGTGGCCGATGCCCGGTAATGGTGCCGACTACTCGGACCTCGAGCCCGCCCTCGTCCACGAGAACGACTACCTCCTCATGGGCATCAACGGCGGGCGGACCTACATCCCGCTGCAGGTGATCGCGCGGGTCGAGGTCCCGTACCTCTACGACACCATCGCCGAGGGGCAGCTCGCCGGCCCCCTCGCGGCGTCGCCGTCGACCGACGGGATCACCAACACGACCTTCCAGACCGCCCTCCAGCTCGGCTCCTCGAAGGTCGTCGCGAAGCCGACCGACATCTTCGACCTGACCCGCTACCCCGAGTGGGTCTACCAGGCGTTCCTCGGGATCGACCCGCCCTGGCTCAGGGTCTTCCTTCAGCAGCCATTCCGCGTCGACCAGCGGTCGCTGCCCATCGTGTACTACACGCCGAACTACCCGCAGGAGGGCTACTGGGACGGCTACCTGAGCCCCGTGCGCCGGCCGTCGAAGAAGACCCAGATGTGGGTCCTGCCCGGCCTGTCGATCGCGCTCGGCTACGACAACATCGAGCCGCAGCCGGCCTACCCGCTCCTCTACTTCTACATCAACGCCCTCAACGTCGCCGTCGTGACGGACCCGGAGCTCGCCTACGCCATGCTGACCGAGCCGGGGAAGGCGAAGATCTACACCGTCGGCGGCCTCCAGCAGGTCCAGTACGACCCGACGTCGTACTACGGCATCACGGGCTTCCCCATCACCGCCGACAAGGCCAAGGTCACCGCGGGGGTCACGCCCGTGCGCCAGGTCACCGCCGGCACGAGGACGGTGGGCTGATGGAGTTCGCGTACGCGCACCGGCAGTCGGTCACGACGCTCATCGGGACGTCGTCCGCCACGATCCTCGGCGCACCGCCGCCCCAGCAGAGCTACGAGATCACCGAGGTCGTCGTCGCGGGCTTCGGGACGGTCGGCGGCCCGGTCGTGAACGGCCGCCTCATGCAGTTCGCCACGATCCAGGGCTTCTCGCCCTTCGGCACCGTCCTCGGCACGGTGGTCGAGCCGTTCTCGGTCACGCCCGGGGACTCGTTCATCGACGGCAACGGGGACGCGCCGATCGCCTACGTCGACCCGGGCAACCTGCTCTACGGCCAGGTCGACTCGGGCTCCGTCTTGGCGAAGATCGTCTACCGGGCCTTGTACCAGCGCGGGTGAGGCCCGCCGGGCGACAGGACCCGGCGGCACGCGGGGCTTCAACAGCTAACGGCAGAGGATATACGTAGGTGATATGATATGCCTACGATGCTCGCCGCTAGTTCGGCGGAGAGCCTAAACGCCTGTGGAGAGGTGGCCTCCAGGGTCCGCAAGGACCTCGCGCCGCCTCAAGGAATCAGGAACCTGCCCGGATGCGTATCCGCGTATCCATAGGTACAGGAGAACGGACACGTAGATGGCGACCACCACGCAGGACCTGGCGCGCATCGCGGCGATCCGGGCGCAGCTCGCCGGCCGCGTCGCGGGGCTCCGGGAGGGGTTCGAGGAGCTCGAGGACGCGCTGCGCGGCGCCCTGCCGCCGGCCACGGCGGCGCCGGCCGCGGCCCCCCGGTCCCGCGTGCTGCTGAACCGGGGCCTGGAGGAGGTCCTCGGCCAACTTCCGCCCATCCCGTCGTCCGCCACCGACCTCCTCGGGTACGCCGCGCGGGTCGGCCAGCGGGACCGGTCCTTCGACATCGTCGTGCCCGTGACGGCGCCCGAGCCGATCAACACCACGGGCGGCTCCTACGACGCGGCGGCGATCTACGACGCGTGGATCCTGAACCCGTCCGTCGACACGCGGATCGACTTCGACAAGGCGCCGAACCAGAACACGCCGTTCATCGCGGCGAACCTGTTCATGCACTTCGCGGTGCGGAAGCAGAAGGTCTACTACCTCGCGGTGAACCCGGCGTCGGTCGGCACGATGCAGGTCTGGCTCCTGAAGTACGCCCCCGGGTGAGGCCGTGGTCGAGTTCCTCATCGTCGGCTCCGAGAACCTGCAGGGCTCCCGGATCATCCTCCCCGTCGCGTTCGCGACGGTCCTCCCCGGCGTCGTGATGCCGGTCTCGGGGACCGTGACGACCGCCGGCTCCGGGACGGTCGTCGTCGGCACGATCCTCAACGCCCCGCTCGTGACGGTGCAGGGCACGGTGGTCTCCCAGGGCACCATCTCGGTCGGCACGGTCACGGCCGTCGTGCAGATCGGCACGGTGAACGTCGTCGGGACGCTCGACGCGGTCCTCGGGACGGTGTCGGTCGCCGTCGTCTCCGGCACCGTCCAGATCGTCGGCACGCTGCCGACGACCGTCCTCGGCGGCACCATCCAGTCGCAGCCCGCCTCGTACCTCTTCACCAGCGTGTCGGCGACGGTCAAGGGGAGCCCCGGGGTGCTCTACCAGGTCAACGCGGCCGGCGAGAGCGGCCTGGTCGCCGGTCCCGGCACGCTGCTCGTGCTGGACGGCGTCGCGACGGTCCTCGTCGTCCCCGTGGCCGCCGGCGGGTTCCAGTCCGCGCCGTTCGGCCCGGGCGTGGGCTTCGGCACGCTGATCGGCAGCATCGTCGGCTCCGTGGACGCCACCTTCGTGTTCCGGTGAGACGGGGCCGGACGGGGGGACGGGATGACGGGGCCCACGGTGCTGACGTCCGGGGGCAACTCCTCGGCCAACGGCCAGGCCTCCGTCGTGGTCTCCGCCCTCGACGTCCCGAGCGGCAGCGCCGTGTACGTCGCGGTCGGGCAGGCCCAGGGCACTGGGTCGACGGTCACGGGGGTGACGGACACGAACGGCAACACGTACACGCGCGCCGTCCAGTCGCCCAGCGGCTTCGTCACCACCTTTGACGTCTGGCATGCCGAGAACGTCGTGGGCGGCGCCAGCACCGACGTCACCGTGGCGTACACCGGCAACGAGTCCACCACCGTCGTCGTGGTCGTCGTACAGGGCCAGGCCGCCCAGTCCCTCGGGACCATCGGAACGGCGACGAACTTCTCTACCTCCGCTACCAGCTTCGCCACCACCATGACGACCACCAAGGCCAACGCCCTCGTCCTGTCCATCACGGCGCTACTCCGGCTCACCGGCGCCGTCACTTTCCCGCCGCCCTACGTCTCGGTCAACGCGAGCGACTCGGCGAGCCTCGCGGGTAACGTCGAGTCGGACAGCATCCCGTCCCCCGGGCCGACTACCGCCACGATTGACACCGGGGACTCCACTACCGGATGCGGCATCTGCATCGAGGTCGACCCGCCCGGCGGCCCGGCCGTGGCGGGCGCCGCCGGCGTCTTCGGCGCCACGGGAACCCCGGTCGGCCAACTCGTGTTCTCGGCGGCGCGGTGGCTCCCACGCCTCATCTGGCGGATGTTTCCCCGCCGCCGGCGCGCGGTGCCGACGGCCATAGCCCGGCCGGCGGTTCGATAACCCGGGCCTTGGACATGAACACCGTCGCTCCGGGCACGACCGTCGGCATCCACTCGGCGGCCGGCGGGACCGGCCTCGTCGCCGGGCCGGGGACCCTGCTCGTGATGGACGGCTCCGGCACCGTCGTGGTGATGCCCGTGGCCCCCGGCGGGTTCGTCACCGCGTCCTTCCTCCCGGGGGCGGGCTTCGGGACGCTGATCGCCAGCATCATCGGAACCGTCGACGCGACGTTCGTGTTCCGGTGAGATGGCGTTCGATGACGGTAACGGTCAACACCCACACCATCGCCGTCTTCGGCGCCGTCG
>JADMIJ010000292.1 GCA_015478655.1 Acidimicrobiales bacterium
GGGCAGCAGGTCGACCTCGTGATCGAGGAGGGTCTCGATCTGCCAGAACACCTCACGCTGTAGGTCGCCGGAGAGCAGCTCCGCTCCGTGATCGTCCAGCGCGTGGAGGCGGACCTCACCAGGGTAGGATCGTCGCGCAGTTACCGGGGCGTGTCGGCTAAGCGGGTGAGGCGGATGGGCCTGATCGGCAGGCTGGACAGATACCAACGTCGGCGTCGGTGGCTGGGGTTTCCACTAGCGGTGATCTACAAGTTCGTCGATGACCAGGGCAGCTACCTAGCGTCGTTGATCACCTATTTTGGGTTCCTCTCGTTGTTTCCGCTCCTACTGATCGCCACCACCGTGTTGGGATTCATCCTGCGCGGGCACCCTGAGCTTGCTCAACAACTGATTGGCAGTGCGTTAGCCCAGTTCCCGATCATCGGCGACCAACTTACCAACACCGCACACCCTCTGCACGGCTCCGCGACGGGTCTGGCAGTCGGAATCCTGGTCGCCCTCTACGGCGGGCTGGGTTTCTCCGTCGCCCTGCAGAACGCGTTCAACCAGGTATGGGCGGTGCCGATGGATCGCCGCCCCGACCCGCTCGCCGCCCGGCTCCGCGGGCTGGCGATGCTGGGTGTCCTAGCGGTCGGGGTGCTACTCACGACCGGGCTGGCGGCGCTGAGCAACACCGCTGGAACAGACCTGCCCCAGCTTGGGGTCGCACTGCCGATCGGGGCCATCGTGGTGTCCGTGGTGGTAAACACGGGGGTGTTCGTACTGGCGTTCCGGGTGCTGACCGCTCGCCACCTCGACACCGGCCACGTCCTTCCAGGCGCCGCCACCGCCGGGGTCGCCTGGCAAGGGTTGCAATCACTGGGCGCGGTGTTCGTGTCCCACGAACTGCGGGGAACCACCGCCGCCTACGGACTGTTCGGTCTCGTCCTGGGACTCCTGGCCTGGATCTACCTCCAAGCCCTCGTCGTGGTACTCGCGGCCGAAATCAACGTGGTGCGCCTTGAGAAGCTCTGGCCACGCGCCCTGCTGACCCTGACCCCGCTCATCCAACCCGAGGCCCTGACCAGCGCCGATCGCCGCAGCTACCGATCTTATGCAAAGACTCAGCGCTACAAGAACTTCGAACAGATCAACGTCGAAATTCCCGCCTCAAGACCCGACGAGAAAGACACCCCGTAGTAAACATTCAGCCCTGCGGATCGCG
>JADMIJ010000013.1 GCA_015478655.1 Acidimicrobiales bacterium
AGCCGCCTGAAACTTGTCACAAAATCCAGAAACCTGGGCACCAAGTAGAACTAGACTTCGGCCGTGAATCTCCATGGACCATTGGTGGCGTTCGCTGCCAGCCAGGAGTTTGCCGCCCTCGACGACGGTTGGCCGCATCTTCGAGATGCCCTTACCTCGCTCGGTCTGGTTCCGACGGTTGCCTTCTGGGACGACCCGGACGAGCATTGGGATAGGTATGACCTTGTGGTTCCGATCTTTTCCTGGGGCTATGTCACCCGACGAGCGCAGTTCCTCTCTTGGATCGATCATGTTGCGACCTCGTCACGGCTGGTGAATCCAGCGGAGGTGCTGCGCTGGAATACCGACAAGACCTACCTGGCCGACCTCGCCGACGACGGGATACCCACCGTGCCCACGGTCTGGGTTCACAGCGGTTCTTCGTGGCGCCCGCCCGCCGATGACTATGTGATCAAACCGTCGGTGGGCAGCGGGGGAAGGGATGCGGCCCGATACCGTACCCAGTCAGTCGACGGTGCCGACGACCATGTTCATCGCTTGCACGACGAGGGCTACACCGTGATGGTCCAGCCATACCAACCAACAGTCGACGCAACGGGAGAGGCCGCCCTCGTCTTCTTTGGCGGTTGCTATAGCCACGCTGTCAACAAGGCGGCTCTGCTTCGGGCCGACGTCGGGGTGACCGATCACCTATGGGAACAGATGGTCATCACTCCGGTTGAGCCGAGAAACGACCAGCGAACGGCCGCCGAGTCGGCAATACGGGCAGTCGACCGCCGCTTTGGGCCGATCGGGTATGGGAGAGTCGATCTCATCGACGGGGAGGACGGCACACCACTGGTCCTGGAACTGGAGCTTGTCGAACCTGCACTGTTTATTGACTATGCACCCGATGCCGCTCTTCGATTCGCGGTCCACCTTCAGAGTCAGATGAGCCGTGATGCCGGGTCCGCCGATGCATAGTGTCCCGATGCCGAGGGGGGTGAACGTTCGCACGGCAACTGTTTGGACCGAGCCTCCATCCTGAAGCTGGTAGGGGCTGCCTTCTCGGATGACCGACAGCTCGCATCGAGGTACGCCAGAGAGGCACGGACTACGCCGGACCGATGAGCTGGCAGGTGGCGGTGCATTTCCGGCGGTCGAGAACGCTTCCGAAGCGCAGACGGGCCTGGTGATCGGGGACGCGGTTGAGTCGTGGGCCTGTCGTCGGTGCCGATGAAGGGGGGCACTTCAATGCCACATCGGCAAGACTGCCTGCTATGGCGTTTGGTCAACAGTCAGGCCCACCAGCGTCGTTCAAGCAAGTGGAAGAGCTGCTGACTCTCCTCAAAGACGCCGGCCACACCAACTTCCGGGACGCCCGCGGCCCAATGGGCTTCACCCAGCGACAAGCGGCCGGCAAGTTCACTCGCGACGAGGCCATGGAATTCATCGGCCGACTACAAGACGCAGAGTCCAACGCGAATGCCCAGGCTGCTATCCCGGCGTGGCAACTGACCGCCCTGGAGCAGACCATCAGCCACGTACCAGCCGAACACCTCGCCGGAGAGCTCCGTCGTCGTGGTTGGAGCGTCATCGAACCCTAGAGCCGGCATTTTGGGCGATCGATGTGATTGACTCAGTCCAGGGCCGCCTCCTCACTCTCGAGATAGGCGAACAGCTCCCATTCTCCCTCGAGACCCTTGAGTACGTGCGTGCCGCGGTTCTGGAAGGCGAACCCCGAGCTGGCTGCGAGCGCACGCGTCGTGGCGGAGATCAGGATCTCGTTCGCGGCTGCCTCGTTCAGGATCCGCGCCGCTTCGTGCACCGCGATGCCGCGCACGTCCGTTCCCACGAGCTCCACCTCTCCGACGTGCACGCTGGCACGGATCTGCAGGCCTTCGCGGTCGGCGGCCCGTTTGGTCGCCGAGGCGCAGCGTAGGGCAGCGGCCGGTCCATCGAACGTTGCCAGCAGGCCGTCTCCGGTCGTGTTGACCTCGTGTCCGTGATGCCGTTCCAGCTCCGCTCGCGTGGCCTCGTAGTGGTTGGAGAGAAGATCTCGCCAGGCTACGTCGCCGAGTCGGTTGGCCATTACTGTGGAGTCGACGAGGTCTGTGAAAAGCAGTGTTACGAGTGCTCGGTTGTACGTCCCAGCAAGCCTGAAGCCAGCAAAGGCTCGCAAACCCGACCACTCGATTTGGACACACGCCTCGTCACCCAGCGTGTAGCCGTCGTGCCCGGGCGGGATCTCGAAGACGTCCTCTGGCCCGAACTGGAGCGTAGTCCCGTCGCGCATCACGATCCCAAAACGGCCCGACAACACAACTCCCACATGGCGCGCTTCGCACCAGTCGCCGCCAACATCCGGACGCACGTGCGTGTACCACCGCCAACCGGGCTCCGTCACAATCCGACCCACCGTTAGGTCGCCCAGGTCGACCTGTTGGACCGAGATCCCGGGGAATTTGAGAGTCTCATCTGGGCTCATCAGGTTCTTGGCTCGAGCCACACCCATCAGTCCATCCTCATGCAGGTCTCATGGATGGTCAAGAGCCTCCGAAGGACGCCTGCAATCGCTGTCGCTGTCTCGCCTTCGACCGGGAGCGCCTGGATTCACTCTCCCCAACGGACTGCCGTTTTGCCACACCGTTCCAACAAGCCGCTCGGGTGGGGACTGGATCACAGTCGGAGTTCGTGCTCCATTTGATCAATTGTCGCCCCCGCAGAAGGCATCGGCAATCGTGACTCTGTAGTCGCGTGTGAATGCAGTGGTTCGGTAGGGTGGGCAGTCGTTTGACTCGGTATTCGACGAGTGGAGGTTGGTCAATGGGTCCACGGGTCACTGGACGTGGCGAGGCGGAGAGGAAGTACACGGCCCGCGGCAGCGTGATGATGTTCAAAGCGCTGGCTGAATCGGACGATGGTGATCTGTCTTTGATGGAGCGCACGCTTCCCCCTGGTGGGCGCCGGCCTCCGCCGCATCGTCACACGAACTGCTCGGAGGCGTACTTCGTTCTCGACGGGTTGGTGTCCGACATCATCGACGGGGATGAGCTGGTCGTAGGGCCGGAAGGATTCGTTCTTGTGCCTCGTGGCACGGCACATGCCTTCGGTAACGCGGGTGAGGAAGAGGCTCGGCTCCTCGTCATCCACGCCCCCGCCATGGACGCGTACTTCGCCAATCTGCATGAGCTTTGGAACTGCGGGGACCCACCCTCCCCCGCGGAGGAACGGGCGCTTATGGCCCGCTTTGGAATGGAGACGGTCTAGACGTACTGGTCTTGATGGTGGACAAGGAGCTGCCCGACGCCGGGAAGCCTATCCGTCAAGAGCAATCGTGGATGCCGCTGTTCTCGGAGGCGATCGCGTTGCCAGGGGCGATGCCAACCTAAGCGGGATCAGAAGCTCCACCTGCACCGTCCTCGGCCAGGTCGTTGATGACGATGGAGTCCACAACCTTGTCGTGGAGGCATTGGCGCCTGTCATCCCACAGACACCACAACGGGTCGAGAAGCCCGATCCATCCGACAAACCAAGAGAGCCAGTAGATCGCAGCCCTTCCGAACGATCTCCCCCAGCTGAGGCCCGCCCCGCTGATGTGGACCGGTCGGATGTGCAGCCACGCCATTCCGAGCGTGTGCCCGTACTTGGCCACGGCCACGGTCTCGTAGCCGAGCAACATCAGGCCAGTCACGAGCGCAGAGGCGAACACAGTCACATAGACCCAGATGAAGCCCGGAAGGGGCACCGTCCCGTTGGATTGATTGGTGCTCACAGTTGGGAATATCGGACCGAAATGAGGTGCGGCGATCAGGAGGGTGATGACCAACAGGACGACAAAGACCGGCAAGACCACGAGCACATCGAGCAACCGGGCGGCGAGGCGATGACCCGGCTCGGCGAGCGCGCCAGGCCCAACAGCTGGGCGTCCGAGTTGAGCGCCCTTCCAAGACGGACGCCCCCATGCATCGTGGGGTGCGTACCGAGGAAAGGCCGGAGGCAATCGGTGGCCGGTCCAGACTGCGCCATCCCAGTAGCGCAGCCCTCCGCTTCCATCAGGGTCGTGGTACCAGCTCGCAGGAGCGTTCACGTGTGTCACCGGCCGTTGTCTCTCTTTGCATTTGCCCGGCCAACCCGGGAAGTGATTGCTTCGACCCTCCGACACCGCCACGTTGTCGTCACTATCGACTGGGGCCTGTCATCCGGCGGCTATCGCCAATGGGCCAACTCCTCCCTGGCTCGGCTGAGGATCGAAGCAATCGCTTCCGGACCGCTCTCCACCCCAAGCTCCGCTCCCGGTGGAAAGCTCACCTGAGGCTCAGCATCGTGCTCGTACACACGAACCTCGACAATTTCCAGTAGAGCACCGCGACGATCTTTACGTTTCTTGATTCGCTGTTCGACGAGAGTTCGTTGATCGTCAGTCAGGTGGGAATTGTCGCCCGGCGTGTAACTGATCCAGCCGGACGGAGAAGTCATACGACCATTATGAACGAGCGCGGCCGGATTGGAGGTTCAGAACCGCTGCGGGGTCACGAGCTTCGGGGACCCGGCATGCAAGGCTGGGGAATGTCATCTGAAGCCACACCGGACCACAGGACCTGGAGCCGACGGCGATTTCTCAAGGTCGGGCTCGGTGGTACGGCGGTTGCGATTGTCGCCGGGGTCACTGGAGTTGAGCTTGTCTCCCACGGTGTGCTCCCCGGTAGGCAGACACTGGACGAACTCGACGGTGCATGCTCGGTGCCGTCTGTGCCGCTCGCCTTTTCCCCATCCGGGTCGTCGCTCTCGGGGACCTTCTCGTCGAGGGCACGCCATCGCTCGGTGGGCTACACACTGGCCTATCCGCCAGGCCATGGTCCCGGTAGCAGCTTGCCCCTCATCGTGATGCTCCATGGGTTCGGCGCGAGTCATACGACCGCCTTGTCGGAGATGTCGCCAGCACAGGCGATGGCCCTTCAGGTAGATGGGCGCCCGCTGGCTCCGATGGCAATGGTGACGGTCGATGGAGGAGGAGGGTATTGGAACCCTCATCCCGGTGATGACCCGATGGCCATGGTCGTCGACGAGCTGATTCCGATGTGTCAAGGCCTCAATCTTGGTCGCCCTCCTCAGAAGATCGGGACGATGGGAATTTCCACGGGGGCTACGGCGCCATCCTCTTGGCCGAAAAGCACCCAGATCTGGTCTCCTCGGTCGCCGCAATCAGTCCCGCCATCTGGACGAGCTATTCCGAGGCTCACGGCTCCAATCCCGGCGCCTACGCCTCACCTGCGGCATTCGCGGCAAGCGACGTCATCACCCACACCAATTCGCTTGTTGGCAAACCGGTACGAGTGGCCTCTGGCAGCGACGATCCATTTCACCCTGGCGTTCAGGCCTTGACAGAGGTCCTTCCACCGAGCGCCGTCGTTGAGATCTCCCAGGGTTGCCACACCGACTCGTTCTTCTCCTCACAAGAACCACCGTCTCTCCTCTTCTTGAGCCAGCACTCGCCTAGCTCGCTTCCCACCGAACAGGCCCACGCTGAGCTCGAAGCATGCCCGTGTCCACCTGATCAAGGCGAGTAGCACCAGCGTGCGACATCCGTATTCCATGTGTGGCACCCAAATCATCGAATGGCACTTCCGGGAGTTAGATCGTTGCAACGTTGACCACGAGCGAGACGACCGTGAGCAATGCCCGGAGCCGGCCGAACCGCTGCGGGTCGGCGGGTGGCCGGAAGGCGGCATAGACCCCGAGGAATACATAGGTCAGGACCGGGGCCAGCCAATCGTTGGCGCTGAGGGGGCTCAGTCCATCATCGTTGAGTTGTCCCATGTTGGCCGACTTGCGCCAGAGGAACACGGAAGCTGCAGTAACGAGAGCAATGGCCGCCACGTCGATCCAGTGGCGCGGTCGTAGAAGCCAGTAGGTCAGCGGAATGGCGAGGAGCCCGGTGACAATGGCGGTAAGAGCGATGTGGGCGGTTGAGAAGGTCATGAGCCGACTATCCCACCGACCGGCACCAAGCACAGAGGACCCTTCCGGTCCTTGGGTCCGGAACCACGCAGCAATAGGGCACTCAACGACCTGAGCGAGCTGAGGTCAAATGGAGAAGTCGGTGGTCGGTCGTGAACAGTCGGCGCTGTACTCCGAGGGCGATCACGGTGGTAGTCGTTGCCACGGAACCCAGCACGAGGTACATCACGGCTGCCTGGACCAGGACGGCATTGAGCGGACTGACCCCCGCCAATATCAAGCCGGTCATGGCACCGGGCAGAACCACGAGGCCGACCGCCTTCGTCGTCTCGATTTGAGGGATGAGGGCGGTACGGAGTGCACCTCGCACATATGGCTTTGCGGCGACATTTGCGGGCTGTCCGAGAGCGAGGCGAGCCTCGACCTCATCGCGTTTGTCGCGGAGCTCCTCGACGAGTCTTCTGCCAACGAGCACGGTTGCCGCCAGGGAGTTCCCGATCATGAGACCAGCAAGCGGGATGAGGGTGCGAACGTTGAGCTGGAATACTCCCAGCCCGAAGAGCACGCCGAGTGTGAGGACTGCTGAGCAGACAAAGGCGATCAGGGCGAGTTGGAGGAGTCCGGGAACTTCCGGCGCACGTTGACGGACGGTGAAAGAAGCGATGACAACCATCGCGACCACCCACAGCCATGCCCACCCGATCGACACCCCTGGCCGAAGCAGCACCTGGAGAAGGAGGCCGATGGCGAAGAGTTGCGCGGCCGCACGCAGCGCAGCCCAGAGGATGCTCCGCTCCAGACCGAGTTGCTTCCACAGCGACACCACGATGGCCACTAGGACCAGCAGCAGCGATAGGGCAAGACCGGACCATCCGATGCTCGTCACGGCGAGAACCTCCTGCGTCGATCGATGATCAGTGTCGTCATGAGACCTCTCCAGCGAGAAACGCACGCACCGCTGGAGGAGCGTCGACGTCGATATCGGTTGGGTGTGACATATGGGCGATGCGCCCCTCGACAACGACGAGCACATGGTCGGCAACCCGGCGCATCTGGGCAAGATCGTGTGTCACCCACAGCACAGGCACCCCACCGGCCACTAGCGAGCGGGCGAGTTCTTCCAACCCGTAGCGTTGGGCTGGATCGACCGAGGACGTGACCTCGTCCATCAGCACTACCTCTGGCTCGGCCACGAGCGTCCGGGCTAGGCACACCCGCTGGGCCTCCCCGCCCGACAGCTCGGTGGCAATCCGGTCAAGAAAGCCGCCTTCCAATCCCACCTGCTGAAGGATCGCCACCGCGTCGTCGTCGGTGAGCGCCGGTTCGGCAACCTGGAGGTTGTCGCGCACTGTGCCGGGAAACGGCGTCGGACGCTGGAACACCATGCCTACCCGTCGCCGCAAACCCAACGGGTCCAAGTGGGCGACGTCGTCTCGACCGAACAACACCCGTCCGGTAGTCGGCGCCTCCAGCCGGTTGCAGCACCGCAACAAGGTCGACTTTCCCGAGCCCGACGGGCCCACGAGAACCGTCACCCCATCCCAGGGCACTGATCCGCACGCATCGTCAAGCCGTCGGCGTTGGCCGTCCACAACGGTCACATGATCAAACACAAAGCGGTCTCGGTCAGGTTCGATTTCCGCATCATTGCAGGCAGGGGTGACCGCCATCACCGGATTCTGGTCAGCTAGTGAGACGTAGCCTCACCTTCAGCCGTCAGCCGGCCTTCCCACACAGTTCAGCGATCCCCAGCATGCTGCGAGGCGACGTACTTGGCTGTGCCCGACAGGAAGCGTTCGACGTCAGCCGCCTTTCCCGACGCCAGATCGGCAAAGTACTCAGGCACATAGACCTGGATCACACCACGGTCAAGGGCCGCGAAGACGCCGTCGACCAGCTCGCTGACGGGAACGGGCTCGATGGCAGCCAGCACGGGGTCATTGTCGGGCAGGGAGAAGAGGTCAGTGTCGACAAGACCCGGATATACGACCAACACCTTGACGCCTGTCTCCCAAAGGTCGACGGCCATGGATTCGCTGAATGCGGTCACTGCGGCTTTCGATGCGTCGTACGCGGACTCACCGGGCGAGCTCAGGGTGGCGGCTACGGACGAGACATTGATGATTCGTCCGCTGTCGCGCTCGAGCATCTGGGGTAGCAGAGCCAGTGTGAGTCGCACCGGGCTGAAGAAGTTGATGTTCATGACCGCTTCGACCGTCGACGTGTCGAGCCGGGTGACGTGGCGGCGCTTGGGAATGCCGGCGTTGTTGACCAGGATGTCCACCCCACCGAGTTCCACGAGGGCTGCGGAGGCCAGCCGATCGACTTCCTCGGGATCGGCAAGGTCGCATACCCAGCGCCGCGATTCGGGCGAATGCTCCCGACAGCGAGTGAGGACCTCGTCGAGGCGAGCCTCTCGGCGGGCACAGATGCCTACGACGGCACCCCGACGGGCGAACTCCTCGGCCAGACCGGCCCCGATGCCCGATGATGCGCCGGTGACCAGTACTCGCTGGCCTTTGAATTCATTCACGTTGTCACCCCATGCTCTCGGAGCCCTACGTCTGCACGATCATGCCGACGCTGTCGATTTGGATGCCGGCGATCCGCCATCCTCCGGCGACCATAGACGTGGCGAGCAGGCCGCGCTCGGGGAAAATGCATCACGTCGTGCCCCTCATTCCATTTGGGACCGAACAGCCCGAGCGGGCCGCCACGCCGTCAGCCGACGGACACGGCCTCCCTCTGGCCACTCGTCGTACGCTCCGACCCTGCCTCCGAGGCCGCCACCTCGGCGCGATGGCGAGCGGCCCATCCGGGCCCCCGCAGCACGTAGGACAGGCGCTCGCCCCAGGAGGTGGACCCGGCCACGTCGCGCAACATGTCCGCGTACTCGTGGGTCACGATCCGCCCGGCATTGAATGTGTTGATGTTCTTGGTCAGTCCGTATTCGACAGGCTCGTCCTCGGGTTCGAAGGTGCCGAAGAGCCGGTCCCATACGATCAGGATGCTGCCATGGTTCCGATCGAGATACTGCCGGTTGGACCCATGGTGGACACGATGGTGCGAGGGTGAGTTCAGCACGGCCTCGGGCGGGCCCAGCCGGTTGATGGTCTCGGTGTGGATCCAGAACTGGTAGAGCAGGTTCACGCCCCGAGCAGTCGTGATCAACTCCGGACGGATCCCGAGCAGGCACAGTGCGCCGTAGGGCACCGAGGTCCCCAGGGCATCGGCGACCGGTTGGCGTAGGGCAGTCGACAGGTTGTAGTGCTCGCTCGAGTGGTGCACGACGTGGAGCGCCCACATGTAGCGGCTTTCGTGCATGAATCGGTGGTTCCAGTAGTAGATGAAGTCCCATCCCGCGATGGCGACCGCCATCGCCACCGGCCCGGCGGGAAGGGCGGGAAGTACCCGGTGCCGCCACATCCGCTCGGGCGTCGTGCGCCACGCCCAACCGGTAGTCACGGCGACGCCACCCAAGATGACCGCGGCCACTCCGCCCGTCGAGGCGACCTTTCGGGCCATGGACCGTCGGAGGTCCTGCTCGGGCACTCGTAGGCCTCCGCCGCCGTCAGCTGGCAGCGACCCGATGGCTGCATCCTGTCCGGCTGAGCGATCAGCGACCTCGGTCCGGCGGACCACCACATCGGCCACCGTGGTGGCGGCGGCGGCCCCCAGGGCGACGACAACCAGCGCCTTTCCGAATCGCCCGCGACCGGGTGTGAAGGGACGGAGCAGCCTCGGAACCACCAGTGGCGCCACCAGACTGCCGACACCCATGGCCAGGCTGGCCACGGTGTCACGCCGTTCGTAGTCGCCGGCGACCGGACCCCGCTGGGCAGCTTGCCGGCGTAGCCAGAGGTACTCGACCGCCATGCTCCCGAAGTAGAACGGCACGGCGATGACTGTCAGGTCCCGAGGACCGCTGCGATTCTGACTCATCCCGCCCATTGTGGGGCTTCGGCGGGTGTGCCGTCGACCCCTGGGGTCGGAGGGCAGGCCAGCATGCACATTCGTGGGGTGCGGCGCCTCGGCCCCGCTCGGCCTACGAGCGCGCTGGACGATCACTTGACCGGTGGGGAGGGCTCCACCAGGATGCGGCAGGATCAACTGTGGTCCCACTGCGACGATCACCGGAGGAATTGCGGTCGTGACGGATCTCTCGCCAGATGGTTCCGCGGCGTCGCGCCAGGCGCTGCACGAGTCGTTCGAGTCACTCATCGAGGGGCTGCAGGCAGCCGAGGAGCGGCTCCGATCGACGGACCCTCCTCTCAATGACGCCGACCTGACCGACGGGTACAGGTGGCTGTTCTCCGTGCTCCAGGTGGGCATGGAGACCCAGGTGTGGGCGGACACCGGTCGGCCCCGTATGGTCGAGATCGTTGGGCCCCAAAAGAAGTGGGGCGGTGACAACTCCGACGCCTTCTACCAGTTCACTCCCATCGATCCCGCTCGCACGTACCGGGTCCGGGGGCGGCGCGGGGATGCCGCCTATCTGTCGTTCACCGTCTATGGAGGCCCCAACGACGGTCACTACAGCAATCGCATCGTCGGGACCATCAACGATCGCCACCTCGACATCGCCGACGACGGCACCTTCGAGTTCGTCCTGAGTGAGCGGCCCCACGATGGCGACTGGCTTGCCCTGGCGCCTGACGCGGTGTGCGCAATCAGCCGCGACTACCTGATCGATCCAACCAACGGGCGGAGGGCGGAATGGTCGATCGAGGCGGAGGATCCCCCCGACCACCCCGACGACGGTATGGACGTCCTGACGCGTCGCTTCGGGCACGTCCGCAACTGGTTCGACGAGCAGACCCTGATGGCACCGGTCCGGGTCGGGCCTCCCAACGAGATCGGCGAGCCCTACCCGGTGTCATCGGTCACCATGGGCTGGGCAGCCGGCGACGCCGCCTATGCCATGGGCGGATGGGAGCTCGACGAAGGGGAGGCCCTGGTCATCGAGGGGCGCTCGCCGGTGTGCGCCTTCTGGAATCTGTGCCTGTGGAACCCTTTCTTGCACACCTACGACTACGGCTACGAACAGGTCACCATCAACGGCGGCCAGGTCGCGTACGAACCAGACGGTTCGTGGCGGATCGTCGTCGCCGCCTCCGATCCCGGCGTCCCGAACTGGATTTCCACTGCCGGCCGTTCCTCGGGGCTGCTGTGGTTTCGCTGGTTCCTTCCCGAGTCGACTCCGGTGCGGCCGAAGGCGGACGTGATTCCCATCGCAGAAGTGCCCCGCGGTGGCCACGCCACCGAGCGACCGTGACAGGCAGCGCCCGCCCTGCCGATCCGGTGCGGCTGGACGATCTGGCCGATCCCGTCATGCCGGCGGCGGCGGAAGCCACCCTGTCGCTTCTCCGAGCCTATGGCGAGACACTGGCGTTGGAGCCGGACGCGATGATGGCGGCGGCCGAGCAGCGCAGCGGTCTGTCGTCCTGGGGAGCGGGTGGATTCGAGGCGCGACTGGGCGTCCTCTGCACCTCATTGCGCCACGAAGCAGGGCTCTCGCCGGTCGGCGTGGCCACCAGCTTCGAGATGCTAGTGCAGACGTTGGTCAACCGGCTGCGGGTCGAGGATCTCGTCGCCCGCCATCCGGAGATCGAGGCCATACCCATCGAGCGGCCCATCGTGATCTGCGGTCTTCCCCGCACCGGCACCACCTATCTCCACAACTCGATGGCGGCGGATCCGGCCCTCCGGCACCTTCCCTATTGGGAGAGCCTCGAGCCGGTGCCCGTCCCCGGCGAAGAGCCAGGGCCGGACGGGGAGGATCCACGCCGGGTCCGTTGTGCGGCTGGGTTGGAGCTGCTCAACACGGCGTTGCCCTATTTCGTCCGGATGCACGAGATGACCCCCGATCACGCCCACGAGGAGATCCAGCTGTTGGCCATGGACGTCTCGACGATGCTGTTCGAGACCACCGCCATGGTCCCGTCATGGCGGGACTACTACAAGTCCAACGATCAGACTCCCCACTACCGCTACCTGCGGCGGGTTCTCCAGGTGCTCACGTTTTTGGCCGGGGGATCCCGTTGGGTGCTCAAGTCCCCGCAGCACCTCGAACAGCTCGGCCCCCTCCGCACCGTGTTCCCGGACGCCACCTTCGTACTCACCCACCGAGATCCGGACCAGGTGGCGACGTCACTTGCCACCATGGTGGCCTACTCCGCCCGCTTGTCGGTCGACCGACCCGACCCCGCCGCATACGGCCGGTTCTGGGGGCAGCGCGTCACCGACCTCCTGGGTGCGTGCCTCCGGGACCGCGATCTGTTGCCGGCCGAATCTGCCATCGACATTCCCTTCGATGAGTTCATGAGGGAGGGAGGCGCCACCCTGGCCAGCGTCTACCAGCTCGCCGGTCAGCCGCTCGACGACGCCGCCCGCGGTGGTATGGCCCAGTTCCAAGAGTCCCATCCCCGCGGCCGGCACGGCACCGTGCACTACGTGCCCGAGTTGCTCGGCCTTCCCACCACGACTCGCCGGGACGTGCTGGAGGCGTACAGGGACCGGTTCCTCGTCACTGGGTAGCGCCTGCCGGTGCCGGGTTGTCTCGGGCTCGTGGGGGCCGACGTTGAGGTCAGGTGCAGGAAGGCTCCGTTGCTACCGTCTCCGCCGAGCCGGCGGCTGGGTCGGTGCCACTCCGGGAGGAGCCGCGACGCATCGGCCACATCAGTTGCGCCAGATACCCGCGGGGCGCAGGCTCCTCGATCCCGTAGCTGTCCGGCATGCTTCCGGCCGGAAGATGAAGGGTGCCGAAGAGAAGATCCAACACGGGGAACTCGCCGGCGAAGTTGCTGTTGTACGCAACGGGATCACCGGAATGGTGCCAGTGGTGGAACTCCGGAGTGGCGATGACCCACCGCAACGGTCCGAACCGGAACCGCACATTGGCGTGGATGAAGAGAGCCTGGAACGTCAACAGCAAGAGAAATGCCCCGAAGGTGGCCCTCGAGAATCCGAGGGCGACCAGCGGCAGGACGATGCATGACCGGGTGAAGGCCTGGTCGACGGGATGCAGGCGACCGGCAGCCAGCCAATCCATCTCCTCGATGGAGTGGTGGACGCGGTGGAACCGCCAGAGGAACGGCACGCTGTGGGCGGCCCGGTGGGCCCAATAGCCGCAGATCTCGGCGAGCATGAAGGCCTCGATGAACTGGAGGCCGAGGCTCTGCGCTCCGACCGCCGTCCGAACAGGTCCCGGCACCGCCGCCCGCAGGGTCGCCCCCACGCTCACGACGGCCACCACCAGGAGCACGGTGCTCAGAAGGTTGTTGACGACGAAGTGCACGAGGTCCGTCCGCCATCCGGCGCGGAGCACCCGCTGCTGGCGCAGGGCGAAGATCCGCTCCATGGGCACGAAGACGACCGCCAGCACCAGCAGTCCAAAGATGAGTCTGCTTCGCACCGCCAGCGCACCAAGGAAGATGGCACCGGTTGCCGCGCTGATCATCACGTCGCCGATGGGGATCTTGCGCCGGGGAGCCAGGGTGGCCGCGGGATTCACATCTCCGAGCATGGCCCGATCGGGCCCGCCACACAAGGGCCAGGAGCAAGCGCTAACACACCCCTAACACCTCGGTTCCACGTTGTGTCGGCGTGGGAGAGGTGGTGAGGCGAAGCAAGGGCGGGAGGGTGTGGTACGGCGGCACACCGGACCTCAACCCACAGCGAGCCTGAAGGTGGCGGCCCTGGCTGCAGGGTCGATCGACGAAACGGTGATGGTGACCGCGTGATTCCGCATCGGTGCGGTGGCCGGTCCGGATGAAACCTCACCCCCGGCATCGCTGGTCGCGGTCACGGAGGAGCAGCTGCACCCGGTGAAGATGAGTCCCGACGTTCCCGCGGAGAAGGTCACGGCCACCCCGGCCAGGGCGTGCCCCAGTGAGTTGGTCGCCCGGGCCTGCAGGGCCGCCACGTGGCCACCGGGCCCGACGTGCTGGCGATTTCCCGCTGCCACCGACAGCTTCAACGCGGCAGGGACCGCGGTCACTCCCCCGACGACCCCGGGTGTGGGGACGGATTCGGTGGTGAGGCTCCAATCCCGTTGCAGGGCCAGCACGACGAGGCTGTCGACCACCACCGAGGGCGCAGCCGTCGGCGGGTAGACCTGCACGCGGGCCCCGGTGATCGATCGGCTCTGCCAGTCCGTCGGCAGCTTGACCACGGTTCGGACGTGGCCCACGCCATGGGCCGGATAGCCGGTGTGGAAGTCGCTGGCATACCAGGTCGAGCTGCCTGACAGCTGCAGTTCCGCGGCCACCGACGAGACGCCGGTGCCCGAAGTGGTCAGATCGACATTCGCGTACTGGCGCGCATCGCCGGGCTCGGGCGACCGGGGATCCTTGGACACGTCCCCGTACCAGCGGGCGACCTCCTCGCCGGAGACCTTGTAGGTGAAGGGATTGGCGTCCATGACCGCCTCTCGGCTCTGGTCGGGGCCGGGCCCGGGCACCGGGGCCAGCTGGAACCGGAACGGGGTCGTGCCCGCATCCGAAAAGTCGTTGTTGCCGGTGGCATCGCGCAGGATCGGATGGTGGCCGTCCCACTGCCCGGCGAAGGGCACGTCCACCTCTTGGATGGCGCCCTGGCTGTCGGGGAAGCCGGTCGACGGCTCGCCACCCCAGAGGTAGCTGGCGCCGGATGTCGAGCCGTCAGCAGCCACGGTGAACGAGATGGCATTCTCGATGTCGGTCATCCGTCCCCAGGTCCCCCATTCGAGGAACGGCACGAAACCGGTGCCCGCGTCCTCGTGGCTCCAGATCACCGTGTACGACAGGCGGGTCGAGCCGCCCCCCATCGGCGTGGCTGTGGCATCGGTGAGCAAGGGGACATCGTGGAGCGCCGATGTCGATCGCCCGTACATGACCGGCGCGTAGGCCACGGCAAGGAATCGGGGATTGGTCGGATCGACCACTTCCAGTTGGCTGTCGACCACCCTGGCGCTCGGAGGTGACGAGCCCGAGGGCCACGATAGGCCACCGTCGGCGTGGGGCCCCTCGGCACTCACGGTCGCCCGGTAGGAGTCAGCCGTGGTCACCGGCCCGGTGAACGCCGCGTAGGTGAAGGGGTGGGCCCCGGCATAGAGGACGAACTGCAGGGTGCTCACGGTCGTCGCTGTGGTGATGTCGGTGAGGGTGACGTCCACCACGGTCGAGCTGGGCTGGGCCGCGCCCCACGACGTGTGGGGAGCGGACAACGCCAATCGCAGGAGGCCCTCGCCGGTCACCGGCGTCGCCGGCACCACCGGCGCCGCGAAGGTGGACAGGTATGGTCCGGTCACAGTCCCCGTCGCGCTCAGGTCGCCGGCCGGGCCGGCCATCAGCGGGACGGTGGCGGGCTTGCCTGGTATCGCCCATCGGCTCGACCGGTCGACCCGGAACGTGGGTTTCTGTCGGGGCCGAGCGGTGGCCACGGTGGCCGTTTGGCTCCGGGCCGCCCCCAAGACCGGCGCACCCAGGGAGGGATCCCAGGAGTCATCGGGGGTCGTGCACGATCCTGTCGCGCTGCAGGCGGACGCGGCGTAGTTGATGTTCTCGAGCAGCAACGACGGACCGCCGGTGGAGAACAGCGACTCCACCGCGATGAAGCACTGCACCTGTCGACAGTCGGCGGAGCCGAGCGACGTGGTCAGGATGGCTTGGGGCTGGAGCGTGGCGGCGGCGGTGCCGCCGGTGTCGACCGTGATGACGGCATTGTGGCGCGCCTCACACCCATCAGCCGGGGATTGGCCCTTGGCCAGGAGCGTGAACGCCATGGGGTCGCACTCCACCGCCACATAGGTGCTTCCCGCGCTGGCGCCCGTGATGACGATCGACACCGTCTGGTTGTCGACCAGGTTGGTCGACGGCGTCACGGTAAGTGCCGCCCTCGGGGCCGCGACGCCGGTGGCCGCGCCCGCCGGAGCCGGAACCACCAACGACCCGAGCAGGGCGAGCATCGCCACGAGCAGGGCCAGTGGTCCCATCTCCGCCACCCGCGCAGGGACGACGATGGGACGGACCGACGATCCTGCCGTCGAGAGCCCGCAGAAATCCGAATGGGAGCCGGTACGGTGCCGCCGATCTTCGTCTGACACGCCCCACCCCCATCCGTTCCGAAGTCCCGGTGCCCCGGGACGAGGTCATCCCGTCGTACCTCTGCCCCGCACCTCGGAGTCAACAACCTAGACCACCGAGGCACCGGCTTTCGGTCCCTTCGCTCGTGCGGACGCTGGCGAGGTTCGAGTAGTCCCAGCTCACGGGGAAGAGCGCCTCAGCGGAGACGAGCCGCCAACCGAGCGCCAACCTAAGCGGAACGTGAGCCGCCCCTGCGGTGGCCGGTCGGTGGCAGCACGACCTCGGGGCGATGCTCGTCCAACAGCCCGGGGGCTCGCTGGGGCGGCCGACGAGGCGCCACCGGCCCGGAGCGGAGGCGGCGGCGGGTCCCCGACCACGGCGCCGGAGGCGCGGTCAATCGATCGGCCAGCCGGTAGGCAGAGGTTTCGTAGTTGACGCGCCACCCCCGGAACTCGGGCCAGGCTTCCTCCGCGCTGCGCTCCATCTGGAACCCGACATGCTGCAGCATCTCCACGGCCTGCTCGAACTCCTCGAAGGTGAGTGAGATCGGTCCCTCCGGACTGGGATCGGGATCCACCTCCCATCCCAACACCTTGGCCATCCGGTTGAGCGCCGTGAATCCCATCCGGAGGCACAGTCGGGCCTGCGACGAGGCGGTGCTCGGGGCCAGGGCCAGGTGCATGGCGGCGCCGTCCAGCACGGCGAGGAGTCCGATCAGCCACGAGAACCACGCCTGGGGCGATCGGAAGAGCAGCATCACCGGGTACGTGGTGTGACTCTCGGCCAGGTCGGCCGACCACTCCTCCCATTGTGCGTAGAAGGCAGGCAGGGTGTCCGTGATCCCCACCAGCTGGTGGCGGGCGAGGACCTCGGGGCCCCAGGCGGGAATTCCGGCCCGGCTCTCCAGCATGGCGACCAGGCTCTCGCGGCGGTTGAAGGCCCCGTAGAGGGCGGGCAGATAGGCGATCTGCAACGCAACGATCACCACCCAGGTCGCACCGGCGGCGATGTCCACCGCCGAGTTGACGGGTCCACGGAGGGTGATGGTGCCCACCGTGAACGCCGATCCCGTCGCCTGGGCCAGGGCGGAGGCCCAGTTGTGCGTGGTCGCTTCGAGCATGAATGCGTAGCCCACGATGAAGAGACCAGCCCACAACAGCAACTGGCCCACCAGGGCGACCGGCGCCGTCGGAGCCAGCACCGCGTCCTTTCCCTCGTAGCTCTTGGCCAGTCTCGCCAGGGTGTGGAAGGCGATCTGCACCACCCGGTTCACCCCGGAGGAGAGGCGTTCGAACCCCCGGGGCTCGCGTGGCAGGACGATGGTGAACAGTACGCTCGCCGCCGTGAGCATCACGATGAGCAGGCCGATGGCGAACAGCAGAGTACTCACCGGACGGCTCGAGCCGGGACGGTGGCCCCACCTGGCAGGTTCGACGGCCGCCCGGTCGTTGCCGCCCGCTCGAGGCCGGTCGGCCGCAGCGGGGACCGCGTCACCTCGGCCGAGTCCGACATCCCGTCATGGTACGGCCACCGAAGGTCCTTCGCCTGCGCTGAGGCCCGGCGTCACGATTGACCGGCGAATGACCGGTGCGGGCTGGCGGGTTGACTGCTCAGGAGCGCGGCGCCGAGCCCAGCAGGGGTGGACTGCCGCGCCCTGCCGTGCGCTGCCGGGTCCGAGAGGACCGGTGGGCTCCGGTTCGGCGAGATGGGGCCGGTGGTCGCCAGCAAGGGCAGGTGGTGGCCGGCCTCTGCAAAGGGGTGGCGTGTCATGGAGGAAGTAGTGGACAACCGCGACAGCGGTCGCTTCGAGTTGGCGATCGGCGGGCCACGTCGGCGAACTCGTCTACCGCGTCAATGGCGACCGGCTGGTCCTGATCCACACCGAGGTTCCCGAGGAGTTGGCCGGGCACGGTGTCGGAGGCCGGCTGGTACGGGCATCTCTTGACCGGGCCGCCCGGGAGGGCCTGACCATCGTCCCCCTGTGCCCGTTCGCCCGCCGCTGGCTGGGGGCGACCACCCCGACGAGATCGGAGGCGTCGAGATGGACTGGAAGGCTGCTGGCGGCCACCGCCTGCCAACAGGCCTGCGGATCCTCCGGCGGAGTCCGGTAGAACGAGTTCTATACTGCCGGGAACAGGCGCGCGTCGCCGACAGGCACAACTACCGCTCGACCCGTGCCCATCCGTCGTCCCGACTAGTAGCTCGAATCTCGGAGAGGATCCACCATGGCCCAACCAGTGATCGTCGAAGCAGTGCGCACCCCGATCGGGAAGCGGAACGGATGGATGGCCGGGTTCCACGCCTCTGAGCTCCTGGGCAACGCCCAGGTCGAACTGGTCAAGCGGGCCGGTGTCGATCCGAGCGACGTCGAGCAGATCGTCGGCGGCTGCGTGACCCAGGCGGGGGAGCAGGCGTCCAACGTGACCCGCACCGCCTGGCTGAGCCAGGGCCTGCCCTATGAGGTGGCGGCCACCACGGTCGACTGTCAGTGCGGCTCCGCTCAGCAGGCCAACAACTTCGTGGCCAATCTCATCAGCGCCGACGCCATCGACACCGGCATCGCCTGCGGCGTCGAGGCCATGAGCCGCGTCGGGCTCGGCGCCAACGCCTTCAACGGCCCGGGCAAGTCGCGGCCCGAAGACTTCCCGTGGGACATGCCGGATCAGTTCGGCGCCGCCGAGCGGATCGCCCACAAGTACGGGATCACCCGCGACGACGTCGACTGGCTCGGGTTCGAGTCACAGCGCAAGGCTGCGGTGGCGGTGGCCGAGGGTCGGTTCGACCGTGAGATCGTCCCCCTCGAGGCGCCGGTGCTCGGGCCCGAGGGGCCGACGGGGGAGAAGACCCTCATCTCCAGGGACCAGGGCCCCCGGGACACCACACGCGAGGGCCTGGCCAACCTCAAGCCCGTGCTACCCGACGGGATGCACACCGCCGGGAACAGCTCGCAGATCTCCGACGGCGCCGCCGCCGTACTGTGGATGTCACAGACTCGGGCCGGCGAGGCGGGCCTCCGTCCCCGGGCCCGGATCGTGGCCCAGACGCTGGTCGGTTCGGATCCCTACTACCACCTCGACGGGCCCATCGCCGCCACCGCCGACGTGCTCCGCAAGGCGGGGATGACCATGGCCGACATCGACATCTTCGAGGTGAACGAGGCGTTCGCCTCGGTGGTCATGTCCTGGGGCAAGGTCCACGAGGCCGACTGGGACAAGGTCAACGTCAACGGCGGCGCCATCGCCCTCGGTCATCCGGTGGGCTCGACCGGCGCCCGCCTCATCACCACCGCCCTCCACGAGCTCGAGCGCAGCGACAGCAATCTGGCGCTGATCACCATGTGTTGTGGCGGCGCGTTGGCCACGGGGACGATCATCGAGCGGATCTGACCCGGCTTCGCCCGAACGGATCCCACCCGGCTCACTCGGTCGTGGCGAAAACGGCGCGGCTTGAGGTAAGAGTGGGAGGTGCCCCGCCCTCCCGTCTACCGCGCCCGACCGCTCCTGACCGCCGGCGCCTGCGCCGTGGTTGCACTGGCAGCCGCGACCATCGCAGTGACATCAGCGGCGTCGAGCTCCCCGACGGCGGCCGCTGTCAGCAGGCTGTCGACGGTGGCCCGACCCGCGGCGGCCATCGTCTCTGATTGGCCGACCTTCGGCCACGACTCGCTGCGCACCGCGGTGGATGCGTCGGGCAACTCCTTTACCCCCGCCGCTCCCGCCTGGACTTCGCCCACCTTTGACGGGCAGCTCTACGGCCAACCACTGGTGGCCGGCGGCCGGGTCTTCGCCGCCACGGAGAACGACACCGTGTATGCCCTGGCGGCCAACACCGGGTCGGTGCTGTGGTCGACCCACGTAGGGACGCCCTTCAACCCGTCCTCGGTGCCCGGGCTCTGCGGGAACATCCACCCCACGGTGGGGATCACCTCCACCCCCGTCATCGACACGGCGCGGTCGGAGATCTTCGTCGTGGCCGCCCTCGGAGTTTCCGGCGGCGCTCAGCATGCGCTCATCGGCCTGGACCTCTACACCGGGGCCCCGCTGCTCGACGAGGTCATCGATCCGCCCGGCACCACCCCGGCCTTCCAATTGCAGCGGGCGTCGCTCGCCCTCACCAGTGGCCGGGTCATCGCCGGCTTCGGCGGAAACGCCGGTGATTGCGGTCCCTACCACGGATGGGTCGTCTCGGCCCCGGAGGACGGTTCCCCTCCGGCCACCTTCGAGGTGGCCAACCAGCCCGGCGACGGCCAGGGGGCGGTGTGGATGGGGGGAGCGGCCCCCTCGGTCGATGCCCAGGGCAACGTGTGGGTGTCCACCGGCAACAGCGCGCACCACAGCTCTTCGGATGCCTATGACCAGAGCGACAGCGTCCTGAAGCTGAGTCCCACCATGGTGCTCCTCGATTCCTTTGCCCCCGGGGCCTGGTACGCCGACAATGCCGTGGATGCCGACCTCGGGTCGACGGCGCCGGCACTCCTCCCCAACGGCCTGGTGTTCATCGCGGGCAAGTCGACCACCGCCTATGTCCTCCACCAGTCCCCCCTGGGTGGGGTCGGTGGCGAGGTTGCGTCGACCAACAACTTCTGCAGCGGCGACCCCGACGGCGGCTCTGCCGACCTCAACGGCACCCTGTACGTACCGTGCAACAACGGCATCCATGCCGTGGCGGTCACGTCCGGCCCACCCGTCGCCCAGTGGACGACCTCGAGCGGCGCTCACGGTTCGCCAATGGTGGCCGGCGGGCTGGTGTGGTCCATCGGGAGCGGCAACCTCTATGCCCTCAACGTTGCCAACGGGAGCACCGTCCAGCAGTTCTCCATCGGGTCGTCATCCTCGTCATTCCCCTCGCCGTCGGCGGCCGACGGCCTCGTGCTGGCTCCATCGTCCAGCCAGATCCACGCCTTCATCGGGCCGGGTGGCCTGCCGGGCCCACCGACGGCGCCGCCGCCGCGACCCGGCTACTGGATGGTGGCCGCCGACGGCGGAGTGTTCGCCCTCGGCGGCGCCAACTTCTTCGGGTCGACCGGTGGCTTCGCCCTCAATCAGCCAGTGGTGGGCATGGCCGGAACGCCGGACCACGGCGGCTACTGGCTGGTGGCGTCCGACGGCGGCATCTTCGCCTTCGGCGATGCCGGATTCTTCGGCTCGACCGGATCGTTGCGGCTCAACCGACCCATCGTGGGCATGGCCGCCACCCCGGACGGTCGGGGCTACTGGCTGGTGGCGTCCGACGGTGGTGTCTTCTCCTTCGGCGATGCCGGGTTCTTCGGCTCGACCGGATCGTTGCGGCTCAACCGACCGATGGTGGGAATGGCCGCCACCCCGGACGGTCGGGGCTACTGGCTGGTGGCGTCCGACGGTGGCATCTTCGCCTTCGGCGATGCGGGATTCTTCGGTTCCACCGGCGCCCTCTCCCTCAACAGACCCATCGTGGGCATGGCGGCCACTCCCTTCGGCTCGGGGTACTGGCTGGTGGCCGCCGACGGCGGCATCTTCTCCTTCGGCGTGGCTTTTTTCGAGGGCTCGACGGGGGCGCTCCACCTGAACCAGCCCGTGGTGGGCATGGCGGGCTCTCCGACTGGTGCGGGCTACTGGCTGGTGGCCAGCGACGGTCTTTGCCTTCGGCGACGCCGCCTTCGAGGGATCGACCGGAGGTCTGGTGCTCCGCCGCCCGATGGTCGGCATGGCCGCGGGTCCGCCGGCCCCATAGCCGGCGCCCGAGGATTGACGGCGCAGCCCGACCCCATGATCTCGCCTGGCGGCACGGCTCGCTGCCCCTTCCGGCGCTACGACCGGCCGGAGGCCGCCCCGCCCAGTTGAAAGTAGAATGGGTTCTAGTTGATCCGGCCATGGGTACGAGGCCGGCTCGTCGAACCGATCGAAGACGCGACACCCTTCACGCAGGAGGGCAACGGGCGTGTGGCGCCCGACCGAACGACTGTCCCCATGAAACGGCATGACAAAGGAGCATTGTGACCGGCACCGAACACCTGACCTATGAGCGAGTCGGATCCACGGCGGTGGTGACCATGAACCGCCCCGAGGCCAAGAACGCCCTCTCCGGCCCCATGCTCGTGGGCATGGCCGACGCGTGGGTGGAGATCGACTCCAACGACGACATCCGCTGCGCCATCCTGACCGGTGCCGGCGGCACCTTCTGCTCCGGTATGGACCTCAAGTCGATGTCCGGCCCCGGCAACGACTCGGTCAAGGAACGGATGGCGGCGGACCCCGATCTCCATTGGAAGGCACTCCTGCGCCACTATTCGCTGAAGAAGCCGCTCATCGCCGCCGTGGAGGGATGGGCCGTGGCGGGGGGCACCGAGATCCTCCAGGCCACCGACATCCGGGTCGCCGGCGAGGGAGCCAAGTTCGGCGTGTTCGAGGCGCGTCGCGGCCTCTTCCCGTTGGGCGGGTCGACCGTCCGCCTGCGGCGCCAGATCCCCTTCACCGTGGCCATGGACATCCTGCTCACCGCCCGGGAGGTCTCCGCGCAGGAGGCGAAGGAGATCGGCTTGATCGGCCGGGTAGTGCCCGACGGCACCGCCCTCGAGGCGGCCATGGGGATCGCCGAGGTGATCGGGGCCAACGGCCCGCTGGCCGTCGAGGCGATCAAAGCGTCGGTGAAGGCGACCGAGGGCATCCCCGAAGAGGAGGCCCTCAAGATCGAACTGGAGCTCGGTTGGCCGATCTTCGCCACCGACGATGCCAAGGAGGGCCAGAAGGCCTTCGCCGAGAAGCGGCCGCCCAACTACCAACGCCGGTGAGCGACCTGTTCGCCTCCGTGGAGGTCCCTGGGGACCCGCGGCGCCGGCTGGCGGCGGCCATCCGTCCCATCATCACCATGAACGTCGCGGCCGAGCTCGACGATGAGGCCCTGACCGAGGCGGCCGAGGCCATGGAGGCGATCGCCCTGCGGCTGAGCGAGCGGTCCGGCCCGAAGCGCTCCCGCAACCAACCCGATCTGGCCCGTGCCGCCCAGGACTTCTTCCCGACCAGCCCCATCATCGGTCTGGCCAATCCCATCGCCCCGCCGGTGAGGGTTGCCGTGGTCGAGGGTGCCGACGGCCGCCGGGAGATCCTCGGCGAGGCCAACTTCGGGTTCGCCTACGAGGGCCCGCCCACCTGCGTGCACGGAGGAGTCATCGCCGAGCTGCTCGACGAGGTGCTGGGAGCGGCCAACATCGTGGCCGATCACGCCGCCATGACCGGGACCCTCACCGTCCGCTACTGCAAGCCGACCCCGCTCAACACCGACCTGCGGGTCGAGGCCAGGTTCGTCGAGCAGGACGGCCGCAAGATCCACGCCTGGGCCGGCATTTATCACGGGGACGTGCTGACGGCGGAGGCGAACGGCATCTTCATCGAGGTGCGGCCCAAGCAGATGCTGGCCATCGCCGAGTCCAATGTCGACAGTGCCGATCCGGGGATGATCGACGCCATCCGGGCCGAGGCACTGCGGGAGGGCGCGGCCTCCGACGTGCAACGCCCCGTCGAGATCCCGGACCCTCCGTCGGCCTGAGCCGGTCCCCTGGCCCGCCAGGCGGGCTCAGATCTTCTCGCGGCCCACCCAGTAGGGGTCTCGGAGCTTGCGTTTGTAGAGCTTCCCGTTGGGATCCCGGGGCATGGCGTCGGTGAAGTCGATCGACTTCGGCGTCTTGAACTTGGCCAGCCGGGTCGAGCAGTACTCGAGGATCTCCCCGGCCAGCTCGGGGGAGGGCTCGACGCCGTCGGCCGGCTCGACGACGGCCTTGATCTCCTCGCCCCAGTCCTCATGGGGAATGCCGAAGACGGCCACGTCGCCGACCTTGGGGAACCCGAGCAGGACGTTCTCGATCTCGGCCGGGTAGATGTTGGCTCCGCCCGAGATGATCATGTCGATCTTCCGGTCCCGAAGGAACAGGTAGCCGTCCTCGTCGATGAGGCCGACGTCGCCGACCGTGAAGTACTTCCCGATGCGGTTGCTGTCGGTCTTCTTCTTGTCCTTGTGGTACGCGAAGTCACCGGTCTGCATGGACATGTAGACGGTTCCGATGACGTTGGGCTCGTCGATCTTGTTTGCATCGTCGTCGAAGATGGCGATCTCGGAGATCGGCCATGCCTTGCCGACGGTTCCCGGCTTGAGCAGCCACTCCTCCGCGGTCACCAGCGTGCCCCCGCCCTCGGAGGCGGCGTAGTACTCGTCGATGGCGTTGCCCCACCACTCGATCATCTTGTACTTGACGTCCACCGGGCAGGGGGCGGCGGCGTGGATCATGTGCCGGAGGGAGGACATGTCGTACTTGCCTCGGGTCTCCTCCGGGAGGGCCAGCAGCCGGTGGAACTGGGTGGGCACCATGTGCGAGGTGGTGACCTTGTACTTGTCGATGAGCTGGAGCATCTCCTCGGGGATCCACTTGTCCATCAGCACGATGGTGTGGCCCAGGTGGATCGACGCACCGGAGAAGCGCATCACCGCGGTGTGGTAGAGCGGCGACCCCACGATGTGCACATTGTCGTCCTGCGGCTGGATTCCGAACAGGAACAGGATCCCGGACTGGCCGAGGGCGGCCTCCTCCGGCGACAACCCGCTCAGGGGCCGGAAGACGCCCTTGGGGTTGCCCGTGGTCCCCGAGGTGTAGTTCATGACGTCACCGATCGTCCGATCGGGCGGGTCGTCGGTGGGCTGCGAGTCGCGCATCATGGCGAAGGAGCCGAACCCGACGATCTCGCCCACGGCAAAGCACCGCGACGACGGGAGCTCCGCTTCCTCGGCAGCATCGAGGGCGACCTCGGCGAACCGCTCGTGGGTCACGAAGGCCTTGGCCTCGGAGTCCTTCAGGATGTAGGCCACCTCGGGGCCGATGAGGTGGTGGTTGATGGGCACCAGCCGCCAACCGGCCTGCAGCGCAGCCAGGTAGAGCTCGAACATCTCCACCCCGTTGGGGAGAAGGGTGGCGACCACGTCCCCAGGCGACAGGTCGAGGCCGCGCAGGCCGTGCACCACCTGATTGGCCCGGCCCAGGAGCTCCCCCGAGGTGTACTCGGTGCCGTCGGGACCCACCAGAGCCAGGTGCCCGGGGTTCTCGTGAGCCAACGCCCAAAATCCAAGATCGCCCATGGTGTTTCCTTACCCCCTCTGCCGTTGACGACGGCTTGTTGCCGGATGGTACTGGTCGTGATGCCTCGCTGATGTGGCTGTGGCTTCGGTCCCGAGCCGGATCCCGGAGGCACGATCGCGAGGCACGTCGTTCCCGGGTCACCGCCTCGGCCGGTGGCGGCACCCACTCCGATCGAGGGCCGGTCGCCCCGAGGTGGCGCTGACCCGGTGGGGACGCTAGAACAGGTTCTCGTATACGGTCAACCTCCTGAGCCACACCAGGTGGGCCCGAAGGCAGACATCGGAGCGGCCCGAGGGCGATCCGGTCACCGAACGGGGCCCCGCCCGGAGGTGATGAACCCCGGATCCAGGGCCGAAGACACCCGGCACGAGCGATGACAGAACGCGATGAGCAGAGAGGCAGTGCGCAATGAGCGAGTTCCTTGAGGGAAAGGTCGTGGCCATTACCGGCGCCGGTGGTGGCATCGGTCGGGCCGTCGCCCTGGCCGCGGCGGCCGAAGGGGCCAGGGTTGTCGTGGCCGACATCGGCGTGTCCCTGGCCGGTGAGGACCCCAAGAGCGAGGTGGCCGAGGGGCTGGTGGCGGAGATCGAGAGGGCCGGCGGTGAGGCCGTGGCCGTCGCTGACAGCGTGACCACCCTCGACGGGGGCCAGAGGATCGTCGGCGCCGGTGTGGAGCGCTGGGGCCGGATCGACGGCGTCGTGGCCGTGGCCGGCATCCTCCGCGAGCGGATGCTCTTCAACATGTCCGAGGACGAGTGGGATGCGGTCATCGAGACCCACCTGAAGGGGCACTTCACCGTGTTCCGAGCCGCTTCCGCGGTGATGCGCAAGCAGGAGGGCGGCGGATCGCTGGTGGCGTTCACCTCCGGTGCCTTCGCCGGCAGCGTGGCCCAGGCCAACTACGCCGCGGCCAAGGGCGGCATCGTCTCGCTGGTCCGCTCGGCGGCAGCCGGTCTCAACCGGTACGGCATCACCGCCAATGCCGTCGCTCCGGTGGCCCGCACCCGCATGTCCGAGAACGTCCCCATGGACCTGGCCGAGATGGGCGATCCCGAGGATGTGGCGCCCCTGGTCGTCTATCTCCTGTCCGACCAGGCCAGACACGTGACCGGGCAGGTGTACACCTCGGTCGGCCCCAAGATCGCGGTCTGGAATCAGCCCCGAGAAGTTCGGGCGGTGTATGCCGACGGAAGGTGGACTCCTGGGGAGATCGCCGCCCGGTTGGACTCGACCGTCGGCCAGGAGCGCATGCCACTCCTCGACCAGCTCGAGGCCTACCGGAAGGCAGCCGAGGCCAAGGCCGCGGCGGAGGCGTAGTCGGCGGGCTCTCCCTAGCTCTCGCCCAGGACGCAGAACTCGTTGCCTTCGGGATCGGCCAACACGATCCATCCTTCGGTGCCGTCCTGTCCGACGGAGACCCGGGCGGCTCCGAGGCTCTCGAGTCGGTCCACCTCGGCATCCTGATCATCGGGGCGCAGGTCGAGGTGGATCCGGTTCTTGGTCGCCTTCGGTTCGGGAACGGCCAGGAAGAGGAGGGGGCGGACCAGCCCGTTGTCGGGGTGGCCCAATCCCGGTTCCACCCACACGTCGCCATCCTCGTCGATGCCGTGCTCCCAACCCAGGACCGCCGACCAGAAGCGCCCCTGCATCAGTGGGTCTTCGGCGTCGAAGCTGACGCTTTCGATTCGTAGGGGCATGCGCCTCTCCAGTTGAACTCCTCGCGGGCAGTGGCCGCCCGAGGGTGTCCGTCAAGTGTGCCCTGTCACCGGGTGCCGGACCACTTGTTTCTTTGGCGGCTCGCGTTTGACCCCGCGCCCCCGATGGCGACCGGCTCACCGTTCGGGAATCGAACGTCAGAGAATCCGGCCGCCGGAGTTCGGCGGTCAGGCGCCTCGACGGTCCTGGGCTGGGCGGTCCGGAGCGCGGCCGCCCGGGGTCGGACGCGGCCGAAGAGGAATTGACACCAGGCCGGTGGTGAGCAAGGGTTGAGCAAATGCTCAAAGCAATCGCTTAAAGGAGGAGGGCACGTGGCAAAATCGGGAGCCAAGAGCCAGCTTCGGAGCCGGGAAGCCGAGGGCGCGAACGACACTCGTCTGGCCTTGATCGGGGCGGCTATCGAGACCTTGAAGGCTGACGGGTTCGCCGGAGCGAGCGCTCGGGCCATCGCCGGACGGGCCGGCTGCAATCAGGGACTTGTCTTCTACCACTTCGGGTCGGTGGTGAATCTGTTGCTGGCTGCTCTCGACGCGGTGAGCGCCGCCCGACTCGAGCACTACGGCGCATCGGTCAGCCGCGTCGATTCGATTTCCGGCCTGGTCGACGCGGCCGCGGCCATCTTCCAAGAGGACCTGAATGCCGGGCACATCACGGTCCTGGTCGAGCTGATCGGAGGCGCCTCCTCCACTCTTGGGCTCGGACCGGAGGTGGCCAAGCGGATCGCTCCCTGGACCCAGTTCGCACAACGGTCTGTTGACGCCTCGATCGCCGATTCCCCTTTTGACGCGGTGATTCCCTCCGGGGATCTCGCCCTCGCCATCGTTGCGCTGTATATGGGTCTCGAGATGCTGAGCCATCTCGACGGGGACAGGGCACCGGCGCTCGCTCTGTTCGCCCATGCCAAGAGGCTGGCAGCGCTGTTTGAGGGATTCGGAGGGTCGACCCCCCTGACCGCCAAGCCACAGACGCCACCCGACGTGCCAATGCCCGAGGAGGCTCCATGATGCCCAGCGCGCCCAGCAACGCGGATCGGGATGCCGGCGAGACTCCTGAACCACATGCCCGCGGCAACGACACCGGCATCGATGCCGTCACCGGAGCCTTCAGCTATTCCGGCCAGGCCATTGCCGGCGCTCTGCTGGCTGCGGACCGAAGCGTGCGAACCCTCACGGGGCATCCCGAACGTGCGCCGCAGGCCACACAGATCGAGGCCCATCCCTTGCACTTTGACGATCCAGCGCAACTCTGCAGCTCGCTCGAGGGGGTGACCACCCTCTACAACACCTACTGGGTTCGCTTCGCCCACGATGGCGTCGATCATGAACGAGCGGTGGTGAACTCAAAGACTCTGTTCGAGGCGGCCAGACGGGACGGGGTGGCGCGCATCGTCCACATCAGCATCACCAACCCGACGATTGATTCGCCGTATCCCTACTTCCGGGGGAAGGCACTGGTCGAGCGTTCACTCATGGAGGTGGGTCTGCCCTACTCGATACTTCGACCTGCCATCCTGTTCGGCGGCGACGGCGTCCTGTTGAACAACATCGCCTGGCTCTTGCGCCGTCTGCCCGTGTTCGGCGTCGGCGGTCGCGGTGACTACCGCATCCGAGGCATCCACATTGACGACCTGGCGCGGCTCTGCGTTGCCAAGGGCGGCGAACACCACGACAGCGTGACCGATGCGGTGGGCCCGGAGTCACCGACCTTTCTCGAACTGGTGACCTCCATCCGGAATGCGGTGGGCAGTCATGCGCGCATCGTCCGGGTGCCACCGCCCCTGGTCCCGCCGATGGCTCGGCTGTTGGGACTGTTCCTCCATGACGTCCTGCTCAGCCGCGATGAGTATGGTGCAATGGCCTCAGGGCTGGCCTCCACAGCTGGTGCCGCGACCGGACCCACCGCTTTGTCGGACTGGTTGAACGAGAACGCATCCGTCCTGGGCCTCCACTATGCAAACGAGATCGACCGCCATTTCTCGTCCGGTGCCCGATAGGCGCTGCGCTGACAGCTCACCCGCACCCGTGCCATTCCTCAAGGGTCGTGTCATTTCTCGAGGGTCAGCCGCGGTGAGTCGGGGGAGTCGGTGGCCTCGGGCGGTGGAGGTCCAAGAGCTCGAGTCTGGCGTGACGACGGTTGACGTCTCTGTAATGCGACGTCATCGGATATACACCGTTTGCACTCCGGCAATCCGTAGCATGAGCCTCGGGCAGGAGGTGTCAGCAGGATGGCACCACCTCCTGGAATCCAATTCGGAGGTGTTACGTGATCGCATTGGCAATTGCCCTGAGTGTCGTGGTGCTGCTTCTGGCCGTGCTCGTCGCCGGCTTGTTGCGCAGTCATGCCGACATTCTCAAGGCCCTCCACGAGCTTGGGGTGGGAGTTGGAGAGCCTGGCACGCACAACCGCGACCTCGCCGAGCCCGGAGGATCGGACCCCGCCGACTCTGTGCATGTTCCCCTTACGATGGGCCCTCCACTGCCGGGCGAGCGCAATTCGACGTCGGCGCCGACGATTGCAGGCGTCGCGCCGAACGGCGATGCGGTGGCGGTCAACGTGGCGGGAGGCAGCCCGCTGACTCTGCTGGCATTCCTCTCCTCGGGGTGTGCCACCTGTGCAGGATTTTGGAGTGCGTTCCAGCAGCCTGACGACCTCGGTCTACCTGCCCACACCAGACTGGTTGTCGTCACCAAGGGGCCCGAGATGGAAATCCCCGCCGAGATCGCCCCTCATGTGCGATCCGGCCTGTCCGTGGTCATGTCGACCGATGCCTGGAGCGACTACGAGGTTCCCGGCTCCCCGTTCTTTGTGCTTGTCGATGGCGACTCGGGCCGACGCATCGGTGAGGGGGTGGCGAACCACTTCCGGCAAGTGGTCGAACTGGTGCGGCGGGCTGAGGCCGATTCCAGGGCCTTCACAATCGAAAGCAAGGGCCGTGCGTCTTCTGAAGGCCTCGACGGTCCAGAGCGAGAACTGGCCAATGACCGAGAGCTGGTCGCCGCCGGGATCCTTCCCGGGGATCCGAGTCTCTACCCGTCCTCGCTCGCTGATGTCTATGGGCCTGACGCAACCGGACACAACGAGGAGACCATCCGATCCGCATCACCGGGACCTCGTGCCTCAAGTCCACAAGGTCTACACAGCCCACAGCGTGTCCACACGTCACCGAACCAAACCGGTCGACCACAGCCCTCGCAGGCGACAGTCAGTGCCCGGGACATCAAGGCGGACTGACTCACTGTGGCCATTCTGAGGGCTCACGGAATCGAGGCCCCGCTTCCCCTCGGGTTCGAGGGTCGTATCTTCACCCGCCTCTCGATCGGGGCCGAGGTGCCCCGTCCGGTGGCGCACTTTGCCACCTTCGCCCTTCCCGTCGAGGTCGGGGACTTCGGCGGTGGAGCAGTGAATTTGATGGGCGCGTCGGATATCTTCGCCGCTCTGTTCGAGTACGGCCCCGAGAGCGTCGGCAGGCAACTCTTTGCCCGCCAAGGCCTGCCCCGGTCCCTGGCTCCGACCGACTTTCGACCCTATGTGCTGCGCCGTGGATTGGGAGGTCAGTCGGGAACGCAGTGGTTCTTTACCGAGTCCGGGAGACCCTTCACGTTGTACGTCGTACTTGGAAGTCACATCCAGAGGAGCGCACTTGTCCCCAGGGTCAACGAACTGATCGGCAATGTGGCGGTCAGCCCCCCGGCCCAACCGTCCGGGCTTGCGTCCGCCCCTCTGACAACATCGACCGGTGCCCCGTGGAACTGATCGGGGTGTTTCTGGTTGCCTGTGGGCTGTTGATGGCAGCCGGTGTCGCCAAAGCCATTCGCCCTGATGACACCGCCAGAGCGTTGGCTGCGGTCTTCCCGGTCCCGATGCAGACCGTGCGGACGGCCGTACGCATGGGATCCATTGCCGAGGCGCTTCTGGGAGCGGCTGCCCTGGTGGTCCCACGCACGGCGTCAGCGGCTCTCGTGGCGATGTCGTACGCAGCCTTTGCCGTTGTTGTGGCCCTGGCGCGATCGAAGGGAGGAGCCATCGCCAGCTGCGGATGCTTCGGGACTCCTGACACGCCGGCCACCGCGGTGCACATCGTCGTCAACGTCGGGCTGGCTGTGTCGGCGTCGGCCGTGGCGATGGCAAACCCGGCTGGGACGATCGTATCGATCCTCTCCCGGGAGCCGTTGCACGGCGTGCCGTTGGTCGCGTTGAGCGCACTGTGTGGGTGGCTCGCCTATCTTGCCATCTCGGCACTGGCGTCACTCCAGGGGGCGCGCCGCCTGACCGCGATCTCGTTTCGATCGCGGTGACCCCGATCCTGCTCCTCGCCTCCGTAGCCCAAGACTGTGATCCGACGACCGTGATGACCAAAAGACCGTGACCCAGACCCTCGTCGAGCGGGCATCCGCCTTTCTCGAATCCAAGCTGTCGCGCCGCAGCTTCATCAACCGCTCCGCCTATGCCGGCAGCGCCGTCGCCATCGGGGCCGGTCTCGATCTCGTCCTCAAGCCGGGCACCGCCTACGGCCTGGTCTGCACCTGTGGCAACACCAATTGCGGGTGCGGATCGACCTGTTGTGCCGGGTTCACCGAGTTCTGCTGCTCGGTCAACGGGGGCTACAACTACTGCCCGGCCAACTCGGTGATGGGCGGTTGGTGGAAGGCGGACAACTCGTCCTTCTGCGGGGGCCCCCGCTACTACATGGACTGCAATGCCACCTGCACCTGCACTACGGGATGCGGCAACGGGTGGGCCTTCTGCGAGCCGGGCTGCGATGGGACCAGTTGCGGCTGTGGGGCCAACGGGTGCAACTCCTTCGTCACCGGGTGCTTCCAGTTCCGATACGGCCAGTGCAATCAGGATGTCAGCTGCATGGGTCGGATCGTTTGCCGGGTCGTGGCCTGCATCCCTCCGTGGCAGATCGATCCGTCGTGCACCACCACCAACGCGCAGGACAACAGCACTGCGGAGCAGAATGCCGCCTGCTGGACACCGGCCACCCCGTCCCCCCCACCGGCGCCTTGCACGTCAGCGTCGACCAACTGCCAGGTCATCGGGGTCGCGCCGAGCGCTGACGGCGGGGGCTATGGAATGGTCACCACCTTCGGGAGGGTGTTGACCTTCGGTGACTTCCGAAATCAGGGCGACGTGTCCGGCATCGCGCTGAGCAAGCCCATCGTGGGCATTGCCGAGCGCCAGTCCAGTGGCTACTACTTGGTAGCGGCCGATGGTGGGATCTTCTGCCTCGGAGGCGCTCCGTTCTTCGGTTCCATGGGCGGTCGTCCTCTCAACAAGCCGATGGTGGGAATGGCGGCGACGCCATCCGGAAACGGCTACTGGACCGTGGCCTCCGACGGCGGCATCTTCTCCTTCGGCGACGCCGCGTTCTACGGCTCGATGGGCGGTCACCCGCTCAACAAGCCCGTGGTGGGCATGGCGGCTACGCCTTCTGGCCGCGGTTACTGGTTCGTGGCCTCGGACGGCGGGATCTTCTCCTTCGGCGACGCCCCGTTCTACGGCTCGATGGGAGGACGGCTGCTCAACAAGCCCGTGGTGGGCATGGCGGTGACGCCCTCGGGACGGGGCTACTGGTTCGTCGCCTCCGACGGCGGCATCTTCTCGTTCGGCGACGCCCAGTACTACGGCTCGATGGGGGGTCGGTCGCTCAACCGTCCGATCGTGGGGATGGCTGCCGCCCCTTCAGCCCAGGGGTACTGGCTGGTTGCCCAGGACGGCGGCATCTTCACGTTCAATGTTCCCTTCTTCGGTTCCCCCGCCTGACGATGGGCGCCGAGCTCCACATGGCACCGAGGGCTTCTTGTGGCTGTCGCCCCATTCCGATCACAACCCGACCCCACCTGTCCCACCGAGGAGCACCATGACCCTTGCCATCGCTGTGTCCGCAACGTTGGTGGCCGTGACTGCCGCCGCTCGATCGACCTGGTCGCCGTGCGGATTGTCCATGCTCTCCACCATCACCCCGATCAGCGAGCGAGCGAAGGGAAACTCCTATCGCTCGACGGCGATGTGGTTCGTGGCCGGTGCCACCGTCGGTGGCGCCACACTGGGTGCGGCCATGGCCGGGTTGGCAGGCGCGGTCCGGTCTGTAGACCTCTCACCCACTGCCGCCGGCCTCCTGGCCACCGGGGCCGCACTCATCGCCGCTGCTTCCGATGCCGGGGTCGTCGGCCTCAGGCTGCCGATTCATCGTCGCCAGGTGAACGAGCGGTGGCTCGACCAGTACCGACCCTGGGTCTACGGCAGCGGCTTCGGCTGGCAGATCGGGACCGGACTGGCTACCTACATCACCACGGCCGCCGTCTACCTGATGGTCGTCCTCGGAGCCTTGACGGCCGATCCGGTCACGGCGCTGGCCGTGGGCACCGCCTTCGGGCTTCTTCGGGGCTTGGCCGTTCTCCTCACCCGCCGCATGACCGATCCGTCGGCGCTACGCCGCTTCCACCGTCGTTTCCAGCTGGTGGGACCGTGGGTGAGCCGGGTCGTGGTCGTGGTCGAGACCGGCACCGCCATCGCCATGGTCAGCTACCTCCGATCCCCGGCAGCCCTGGTGATGATCGGAGTCGCGGTGATTGGCGTCGCAGTGATCGGAATCGCGGTGGGTGCACCCCCGGCGGCTCTCATCGCCAAGAGGTCCGTGCGCGTCGCTGCACCAGCCTGCCCGCTCCCCGCTGCCGTCTCGTCCCCGGCCGGCCGGGCCCGAACTGCCGTGGCCATTGACGCGTCAGGCTCAGACGTCCCGGTCGATCTGGTCGGGCACGGAGCCCTGAGTCCCAGGGACTGAGTCACACGCCCGCCGCCGGCTCCTCATCCGTGCCAACCGCCGGCACCGGCCGCGCTGGCACGGATGGGCCCTCGCCCCGCATGGGGGGCCGGTCAGTCGATGTCGGCGGCCCGAGATGTCGAGGTGGTCGACGGGACGTGGGCCGGCGCTCGGGCTCCGGCGCCCTCATCCTCCATCGCTGCCTGTTCCGCTGATCCGGAGAGGGCCGGGTCTCCGCCCGGATCTTCACCGGAGTCGGCCTCGACAACCGCGCCGGACGCAGCCACCGGTTCGGGATCACCACCCTCACCCCGCCTCCAGCGCTGAAGCGGGCCGATCCGCGAGACCAGGAGGGCCGCACCCACCACCGCAAGGGCGATTCCGGCAATCTGGACCAGAAGCGATCCGAGGTGTCCGTCCTCACCGAGCCACAGGCGCTCGTCGAGGAACCGCTCGATGCCCCAGAGCACCATGCCGACACCGAGCACGATCCCCGCCGGTGGCAGCAACCTGGTTGACCCAGGAGCAGCGGTGCCGTCGGCGGAACCGATCGGCGCCGGGGCAATGGAGCGGAGCCAGCGCTCGACAAGCAACAGGATCCCGAAGATGGCGAAGTCTTCCATCGCCTGAAAAATCGGTACTGGGAGCCGCCTTCCACTCTGGCCGGCGTAGTACATGCCGAACCACTGGTTGGTCCTGTGCCCCCCTCCGGCCACCATCAGCTGGGGACCGAGCAGGCGGCCGATGCCCCAGCACGCCATGAGCACCGGTGCCATCAGATCGGCGAATCGCATCGCCTGCAGTTGGGGGCAGCGCCGCCGCATGCTGATGATGGCGACCGGCACGGCGAACAGGAGACCACCGAACGATGACAGGCCACCCTGCCAGATGGCGAGGACCTGTCCCGGATTGTGCGTGTAAAAGGAGAGGTTGGAGAGAACGTGGAGGGCCCGGGCCCCGACGATGGCCGCAACGATGACCCACACGAACATCCCGGTGACCCACTGCCAGGGATAGCCGGCCTTGCGCAACCTCCGCTCGGTGTAGCGAAGCCCGAACCAGAACGTCAGGGCCAGCCCGATTCCGTAGGTGTGCACCTCAAGGAACCAGACGTGGAACGCGACGGGGATGGGTCTCATCGAGGAAGGGGTCTCATGGTCGAGGAGCGCCTGGTCCGATACTCGTTGACGCCCTTCCAGTATGCCTCAGGTCCCCGGTAGGGTGACATCGGGAACCGGATTCAGCGCCGTCACCGGCGACGACGTGGGATACCGGCGCGACCGAGGCCGGACCCGCGTGACGACTAGGCCAGACCAGACAGGGGGAGACAATGGGAGCGCTTTCGGGCAAGGTGGCCGTGGTGACCGGCGGAGGGTCGGGCATCGGCCTGGCAACCGCCGCACGGTTGGCCGACACCGGCGCGTCGGTGGCCGTGGTCGACCTCGACGGCGTCGCCGCGGAGCGGGTGGCCGACGAGTTCGGTGGACTGGCAGTCCAGGCCGATGTAGGCCGCTCCGATGCCTGGCCGGGCATCATCGAGGCGGTCACCTCCCGCTTCGGCGGCATTGACTTCGCCCACCTCAACGCGGGGGTGATGACCGGCGAGGCCGACATCACCAAGCTCGACGACGACACCTACCGTCGGGCAGTGGGGGTCAACGTCGACGGCGTTGTCTTCGGAGTGCGGGCGCTGGTCCCGGCCCTGACGGCGCGCGGAGGAGGAGCGATCGTCGCCACCGCCTCGTTGGCCGGGCTGATCGGCTTCTCACCGGACCCCATCTACTGCCTGACCAAGCACGCGGTGGTCGGCCTGGTGCGCTCTCTGGTCCCCCAACTGGGTGAGCACCGCATCACCATCAACGCAGTGTGCCCGAGCATCGTCGACACGCCGATGATCGCCGAGCAGCGGGGGTTGCTGGAGCAGAGCGGGTTCCCACTGATCGACGTGTCAGCAGTGGCCGAGGCGGTGATCGACCGACTCTCAGGTGAGGAGAGTGGACAGGCCATGGTCATCCAGGCCGGTCGCCAGGCGTTGGCTTTTCGCTTCGGCCGCCCTCCTGGCCCTCGGGCCGGCGGCACGGTGGGACAGCTCCCGCCTACCGAGTTTGCGGCGCACGATCAAGGCTGACGCTGCGCCGCTGCGTTGCACCCGAGCCACGGGACGGCACCCGAACCGCTGTGCCCAGCCCGACCCGCCGTGCTCGACTGGGTCAGCCAACCCGACCGACGCCGACGAAACCGTCGCCAGTCCGCACCCCGGTGTTCCAGACCGTGGCCCCGGTATAAGGGGCCTCGACCATGGTCCCTCCGCCGATGTAGATGGCCACGTGCTCAGAACCGCCGGGACCGTAGAACAGCAGGTCGCCGGGCTGGATATCAGCCAGAGGGATGTGGGTGGTGGCTGCATACTGGGCCCCCGAGGTCCGGGGGAGGCCGATGCCGGCCTGACCAAAAGACCACATGACCAGCCCGGAGCAGTCGAACCCACCGGGAGAGGATCCACCCCACACATACGGCGTGCCGATCTGGCTCTCGGCTGCCTGGATGGCACCACCGACGCCGGCGGGAACGGGCGGCGGTGGAGCGGTCGGGACGGAGCTCACGCCGCTGCCGGAACTAGACCCGGCGCCGCGGCCGACGCCGCCGGTCTGAGCGGCGGCCTGGGCCTTCTGTGCCGCCGCCACCTTGGCGTTGAAGGCGGTGGTGGCCGCCAACTGTGCTGCCGCCTGTTGCGCCTTGATCTGGTTCTGGATGTCGGCGTTGACGCTGTTGAGCGCGGCCTGGTCCTGGGCGGCCAGCGCCGAGGCCTGCGTCTCCGACGACTGCAGGGTGTTGCGGGTCGTGGTGGCCTGCGCCTGTTGCTGCTGCAGCGCACTCTGGGCGGCCTGCAACTGGTTCTGCGCGGTGTGCAGGTTGTCGATGGTGGTGGTGACGTTGCCGGTGGCGATGGATGCGTAGACGGAACGAGCGGCCGAGGTGTTCATGTTCGACGAGAACATCTGGGTGACCTGGTTGCTGCTGCTCCCGCTGTTGGTGTAGTCGCTGATGGCCTGGGTGCGGAGCTGGCCCTGGTCCTTGGTCACCTCGGCCTGGTCCTTGACCACCTGGGCCTGATTGGCGGCGATCTGGCTGTTCAATTGGGTCAGCTGGTAGTCGGCGGCCTGCACCTGACCGGAGAGGGTGGCGATCTGTGCCTGGGTGGCCTGGATCTTGGCGGCGATGGCGGCGGCCTGTGCCTTGTCATCCGATATTGAGCCGGCCGAGGCCGGGCGCGACGCGGTGAGAACACCGCGGAGGCGATGGCGATTTTGAAGGCCAGTGTTAGCACGGCAAAATACCCGATTGCGAGGGGATCTGCGGGGGGCGGAGGGCACACGTGGCACTGACGTCGAGTACTGCTCGGCGTGAGTCATCTGCCCTACTTTCTACTCCAATCGAACGGAGTTCACAATGACGCCCCCCAAGAACGCCCTTGTGTACAGGATGTTCCTGCTCAAATTGTGACAACGCTGGCGCGCATCCCGGCCCGCTCACCGGGCCCGGGCCGGACGCCGAGGCGGCATCGAGATGAGCTGCGCACGACCGGGCGGTAGGGTCATCACCCATGGGTGAAATCATCGAATTTCCGAGCAATGGAAGCACCGGTCATGGCTATATCGCATTCCCCGCCAATGGACCCGAATCGACCCACGCAATCATCGTCATCCAGGAGTGGTGGGGTCTGGTGCCCCACATCGAGCGGACCTGTGACCGGTTCGCCGAGGCGGGGTTCACGGCCCTGGCCCCCGACCTCTACCACGGCACCACGGTCCCGCTGAGCGAGCCGGACGCGGCCGGCGCGGAGATGATGGCTCTCGACATGGGGTCAGTGGCCAAGGACCTGAGCGGCGCCGTCGACGAGCTCATCCGCCGCACCGGGCAGCCCACGGTTGGGGTGATCGGCTTCTGCATGGGCGGCGGGCTGGCCCTCGTCCTGGCCACGGAGCGCCCCGATGCGGTGAAGGCGGTGGTGCCCGCCTACGGGCTCATCCCCTGGCCCGACGCCCGCCCCGACTACTCGAAGCTGGATGCCGCCGTGCTCGCCCACGCCGCCGAGCAGGATGAGATGTTCAGCCCAGACAGCGCCCGGGAGCTCGAGTCCGAGCTCACGGCCCTGGGCAAGGACGTCGAGGTCGATCACTACCCGAACGTCGGTCACGCCTTCTTCAACGAGGACCGACCCGAGGTGTACCACCGGGAGTCGGCCGAACTGCTGTGGGACCGGACGGTCGCCTTCTTCCGGCAGAAGCTGAGCTGAGCCCGCCATGGCGGAACCGGGTCTGGTCGAGGAGTACCTGACCCTCGGCCTCCGGCTGGGTCGGCACATCGACGGGATGGTCGACGCCTACTACGGCCCGCCGGAGCGGGCAGCGGTGGTGGGCGCGGAGCCGTTACTCCCTCCGGAGCGGCTGGTCGCCGACGCCCGGGCCCTCTTGGCCGCCATCGATGCCAATGGACCGCTCGAGCCCTCGGCAGGCGGCGGTACGGGCACCGCCGAGGGTGGTGCGGCCCCCGCCCGCCGCCACTGGCTCCGGGCCCAGGTGGTCGGGCTGCTCACCACGGCCCGCAAGCTGGCCGGTGAGCCCATCGGCTACGCCGACGAGGTGGAGGCCTGCTACGGGGTGCGCCCGACCCGGGTCGAGGAAGACGTGCTGATCGAGGCGCACACCCGGCTCGAAGAGGTGCTGCCAGGGTCGGGCCCGCTGGCGGAGCGGCTGGTCGACTGGAGGGAGTCGCACGCGGTGCCGGTGGAGCGGCTGCGAGCCGCCATCGACTCGCTGGCTGAGGATCTGCGCCACCGGACCCAGGCCCTGTTCGGGCTGCCCGACGGGGAGCACGTTGACTTCGAGCTGGTGACCGACCAGCCGTGGTCGGGTTTCAACTACTACCTGGGCGGCCTGCGCAGCCGGGTCGTCGTCAACACCGACCTTCCCGTGCTGTCGACCGGCCTGGCCCACCTGGTGGCCCACGAGGCCTACCCGGGCCATCACACCGAGCACACCCGCAAGGAGGTGGGCCTGGTGCGTCGCCGCCAGTGGTGGGAGGAGTCCATCTTCCTGGTGGGGACCCCGCAGTGCCTGCTGGCTGAGGGCTTGGCCGATCTGGGGCTCGAAGTGGTGATGGGCCGCCGGCCGGAGCCCACCGTGGCCGGCCATCTCCGGCCGCTCGGGATCCGCTACGACGCCGAAGTGGTGGCGGCGGTGTCCGAAGCGGGGGAGGCGTTGGGCGCCGTGCGCCAGAACGCTGCCTTCCGGCTCCACGAGGACGGCGCCGACCCCGACACGGTGACGGCGGAGGTGGCGCGTTGGGGCCTCTTGCCACCGGACCGGGCGGCCAAGGCCGTCGAGTTCCTGACCCACCCGACGTGGCGCGCCTACCTCACCTGCTACGTGGAGGGCCTGCCTCTCTGTCGCGACTTTGTGGGGGGCGACCCGGCGCGGTTCGACAGGCTGCTCTCGGAGCAATTGACCCCGGGCGCGCTGGCTGACCAGATCCGGCTCGACCACGCCGGACCCCGCCCCGACCGTGTTGCGGATGTCTGAGACCCGCCTCCCGGCGCAGCGGCGACCGACCACCGACCCGACCGAGGAGCACATGCATCCACAACCAGGTTCTGACGGCAAGGGCAGGGCTGCTCCGGACGGCGCTCCCGACAGCGCACTGGACAGCGCCGCCCTCGATGCTGCAGCGGCGTGCTACCTGCGCCTCGGTGTGGGCCGGACGACGGCCGCCGACATCGCCCGGTCGGCGGGGATCTCGCGGGCCACGCTCTACCGTCGCCACGGCAGCCACGAGGCGATCTTCCTGGCCGTGCTGACTCGCGAGTCCGAGGCGATGGCCGAGGCGGCCAACGAGCACCTGGCCGACGTGACCGATCCGGCCGAGCGCATCCTCGAAGGGATGATGTTCGCCATCAGGGAGATCCGCAGCCGACCCGTGCACGCTGCCGTATTCGGAGGCGACTCGGCGGCCTGGGCGGCCGGCCAGGCCATCCGCGAGGAGGCCCTCCGCCGGATCGGGGAGGCGGGACTACGCCCGCTCGTGGCGCCGGCCCTCGCCGACGGCACCTTGTCGGAAGACGGCGGGGCCGACCTGGTCGACTGGATCCTGCGGATCCTCATCTCCTATGCCGCGGTACCGGGCGACGGCGGCCGACGACCCGACGAGGTCCGCCGGCAGCTGGCGGACTGGTTCCTCCCCGCCTTCGAACGCATGACGGCGGTGGCTCCTGCTTCAGCACCCTCTGCCCGGGTGAGACACTAAGCTCCCACCGTCTCACGCGCGGTCCACGAGGACGGGCCGTCGCATCCCGGGCCCGGTCTCCGGGACGCCGGTTGGGGCGTGGACGGACCCAGGGGGAACGTGGTGACGCAGCTGAAGGCCGGGCGGGCGAGCATGGTCGAATACACCTGGCGCGACTCTGAGCTGCGCAGCCGGCCCCTCCGGGCGCTCAACGCGGCAGGGGAGAGACTCGCCCGGTTGGGGCTCGAACTCCCGTCCCTGGCCCCGGCCTCGGTGGAGGCGTCGGCGGCCAAGGCGGCTGGGTCTGATGACCTGGGCAGCGACAGTTTTCGCGAGCCGCTCGGGGTGTTCCTCAGCGCCTGTGAGACCGAGGCCGAACTGACCACCTTTGGGCGCATCCTCATCACCAAGATGTTGGCAGGGGCCCTGGCCAACCGCATCGCACTGCAACGCTGGGCAGAGCAACACCCCGAGGTGCGAGAGGAGCGCATCGTCAGCCCGTGGATCATTGTCGGGCTGCCCCGCACGGGGACGAGCGTGCTGTCGCAGTTGCTCGGGCTCGACCCCATGGCCCGGCCGCTGCTCCAGTGGGAGGCGGCCCATCCCATCCCGCCCCCGACCCTGGAGGGCGCCCACGAGGATCCCCGCATCGCCCAGACCGCCAAGGAGATCAACGGGTTGATGAAGCTGAATCCGCCGCTCAAGGCGATGCACCCCTTCGGGGCCACCCTGGCCCAGGAGTGCGTGGCCCTGTTCATGTACGACGTGCGAACCCTGGCCCTCGAGACCCAGGCCCACGTGCCGTCGTACGCCCGGTGGCTGGAGCAGGCCGACATGGCCCCGGCCTACGCCCAGCACCGCCTCGCCCTCCAGACGCTGCAGCCGACCCAGCCCACCGAGCGCTGGATCCTCAAGACGCCCAATCATCTCTGGCATCTCGAGGCCCTGCTGGCCGCCTATCCCGACGCCCGGATCATCTGGACGCACCGGCGACCCCGGGCCGGTGGTCACCTCGCTGGCCAGTCTGGCCAACGCCGGCCAACGCCCGTTGACCAGTCGGAGCGACCCGCGCCCGACGGCCGAGGAGTGGAAGCGCAAGTGCGCCTTCGCCCTCGGCTCGGCCCTGGCCTTCGACGAGAAGTCGGACGACGGTTGGTGCCGCCACCTTCACTACGACGACCTGATGGCGGACCCCCTGGCTACCATCCGGGCGTTGTGCGCCGACTCCGGGGGCGAAGTCAGCGACCTGCACGCCCGCCGGATGCAGGCCTTCCTCGACCACCGACCGAAGGATGTGTTCGGTCGCCACAACTACGACCCTGCGGACTTCGGCTGGACCTATGCCGGCCTGGCCGAAGAGTTCAGGGAGTACACCGACCGGTACCGCATCCGCACCACGGCCGACTAGCCGGGCGGGGCCCTCGCCGGCGCCAGTCGGCCCACATTTGGGAATGCCTGTGGTTGGGCCGTACCATCGGGGCATGTCTGAACGTTCAAGAAACCTGCCCCGTCGCTCGTGCATGTCCTCCCCCGGGTCCAACGAGCGCTTCCTGGCCAAGGCTCCGACCGTGCCGGCCGACATGAGCTTCCTTGACCTCGAGGACTCGGTCGCACCCTTGGAGAAGGAGGCGGCCCGAGCCAAGGTGGCCGACGCCATCAAGAATCTGGCCTGGGACGATCGGGTCCTCTGCGTCCGGATCAACGCTTGGGACACCGAGTGGACCTACGGCGATGTCATCGAGGTCGTCTCCCACGCGGGCGAGCGGCTCGACGAGCTCATGCTGCCCAAGGTTCAGACCGCAGCCGAGGTGGTCGCCCTGGACCTGCTGCTCAGCCAGGTCGAGAAGAAGAGCGGGTTGCCGGTCGGGCACATTGGGATCGAGGCCCAAATCGAGACCACCCGTGGCCTGATCAACGTGGAGGAGATCTGCGCCGCCTCGCCCCGACTGGAGACCATCATCTTCGGTCCCGCCGACTTCGCAGCTTCGATGGAAATGCCTGTACTCACCGGGGGCGTGGCCATCCCCGAATACCCGGGGGACCATTTCAACTACGTGTTCTCCAAGATCCTCATGGCCGGCCGGGCCAACGGTCTCCAGGTCATCGACGGTCCCTTTCTCAAGATCCGTGAGCTCGACAGCCTCCGAGAGTTCTCCCAGCGGACCCGGGTGCTCGGCTACGACGGCAAGTGGGCCCTCACCCCGGACCAGGTCGGCGTGCTCAACGAGGTGTACTCGCCCACCCAGGAGCAGTTCGACAAGGCCTGGAGCATCCTCGACGCCTACCGCAAGGCCACCGAGGACGACCGCTCCGGGGCGGTCATGTTCGGCGACGAGATGATCGACGAGGCCTCCCGCAAGATGGCCACCAAGTTCGTGACCCGCGGGGAGCGCGCCGGGCTGACCCGGTCTGTGGGCTGAGCCGGTCTGCGGGCGGAACTGACCAGCTAGAAGGCGAACTCGCGGTACCAGGCATCGAGCACGCTCTGGTCCCCGCGGTAGTCGACGGTGCTCAGCGGGGGTCGGTTGTACAGCAGGAGCTCGAGGTCGGACGCCGTCCCGTGGAGAGCGAGGTCCGACGGCTGGCCGGCCGCGAGGGCGGCCGAAGATCTGTCCACATCGATGCGGTCTGACTCCAGCCTGACGTTCCAGACCGCGTCGGTGTCGGTGCTGTGCAGTCCGAGCGATCGCCCGGAGCCCTCTCCCGTCCGGTCGCGGGCGTTGACGAGCACGTGGAGGATCTCATCGATCCCATCCTCGGCCAGCTCCCCGCCGATGGGGGAGCAGGTGCCGCGGGCCGACTGCGCATCGAAGCGGTGCACGGCGAGCTCGTGGGCGGACCGGCGCGTCACGAATCCCGCCGTGTGATCGGCGTCGAACCACGTCCACACCTCGGTTGACGCCGGGACCGCTGTCAGTCCCCCGACCAGATGGCCGGTGAGGGTGACCAGCCAGTCGGCCAGGTCGTCGGACGGTCCGGGTTCGGAGAACGGAGTCTTCGGTCGCTCCTGGGCCTCGCACAACACGTGGGTCCAGAATCCGCAGAAGGCACCGACATGAGTGGCCAGATCGTTCACCGTCCAGCCCTCACAGGTCGGCACGGTGGCCGACGTCGGCCCGGCCCTCACGGCCTCGATGAGGTGGCCCGCCTCAGCTTGGACCGCTTCGATCAGGGAGGAATGGTCCACGGCCCCAACGTACTCGCCGGGCGCGAAGGCGAGCCGGCTCAGCCGGCGGTGTTGCTCAGCAATCGGCGGGCGATCACCTTCAGTGCCAACGTCTCGTCGGCCCCCTCGAAGATGGACAGCACCCGGGCGTCGACGAAGTAGCGGCTCACCGGGAACTCCTCGGCGTATCCCATGCCGCCGTGGATCTGCAGCGCCTCGCGGGTGACCCACTCAGCGGCCCGGCAGACGTAGGCCTTGACCATCGACGCTTCGAGGCTTCCCTCACCCTTCGACATCAGTCGGGCCACCTCGTAGGAGAATTGACGGGTCGACTGGATGAGCACGGCCATCCGGGCCAGCTTGGCCCGGGTCAGCTGGTAGTCGACGATCGGAGCACCGAACACGACGCGATTCCGGGCGTAGTCGAGAGCGGCCTCATAGGACGCCTGCATGACCCCGATGGCCCGGGCCGCGGTCTGGAGACGTCCATTCTCGAAGCCCTGCATCTGCAGGTAGAAGCCCTGGCCCAGCCCGCTCTCCCCGCCCACGAGGTTGGCCTCGGGCACGAACCAGTTCTCGAACGCCACCTCGTAGGAGTGCATGCCCCGGTAGCCGAGGGTGTCGATGGCCCGGCCTTCCATCCGTCCCGAGGATCCCTCCGGACGACCGTCGGCTCCGGCGTCCTGGGTGAACACGAACCCGTGCCCCTCGGCCTGGGACTTCTCGATCAGGAACAGGGACAGGCCACGGTGGGCCTTGCTCCGGTCGGGATCGGTCCGGGCCAGGAGCATGAGGACGTCGGCCCGGGCGGCGAAGGTGCACCAGGTCTTGACCCCGTTGATCAGCCAGCCGCCCTCGGTGCGAACCGCCGCGGTCACCACTCCGGCCACGTCCGATCCGTAGTCAGGTTCGGTGACGGCCACGGCCCCCATCACTTCGGCCGTCGCCAATTTGGGAAGCCACGTTCGTTTCTGTTCTTCGGTGCCACCGTGGACGATGGCCCGGGTCAGGATCTCCGGACGGGTGATCAGCGAACCACCGGCGCCGAGCGAGCCCCACGAGAGCTCCTCGGTGGCCACCACCATGCCCATGTAGTCCGCTTCGCCGCCGGTGGCGAACCCGCCGTACTCCTCGGGGACGGACATCCCGAAGCCGCCCATCTCCGCCATGCCCGAGATGATCTCCTCGGGAATGTCGGTGTTGGCCCGGTGGATGTGCTCGGCCCGGGGACGGATCTGCTCCTCGGCGAACCGATGGAACGTCTCCCGCACCAGCTCGAAGTCGGTGTCGAGGTGTCGGTTGCCCTGTTGATCGGCCAGTGATGCCAGGAAGACCGGGTCCCGGAACCTGGACACGAACTCCTCGGCCGGCGCCATCCAGTCGGCGGCGATTCCCCACTCCTTGCTCCGACCTACGGTGCGGCCGGCAAGATCGGCGAGCACGTCGGCGGCAAACGCACAGGCGATGGCGGCCTCGGTCTCGCCGTGGGCCCCGTAGGCCAGCACGGCTTCGGCCGTACGGACGGCAGCGGCGGCATGGGCGACGTCGTAGGCCAGGACCTGGGCCCGGTCGGGACCACCCGCCGCACCCAGGGCCGAGACTCCCGACTCGATGGCCGAGCGGGCCACAACGACCGCGTCGGCCGCGGCGGTGAGGTCGGGGGAGGGTTGCGGTTCGGTGGAGAGCGGGTCAGAGGTCACCCGGCAAGGCTACCGGCAGCCGTTCGGGCGCAGAGGGGCTGGCGCCGGGCGTTTGTCCGCCCCATCGGGGCCGTCAGCGTGCCACTCGCAGGCTGGTGGCGGGCCAGGCTCGTGCCACTCGCAAGCCGCGTCCGGCCATGGGGAACACTCCGCCCTCCGGCGGACGGAGCCGGACCTGCGGGGCAAGGGGCGAGCAGGCTCAGCCGCCAGGCGGATTCACGTACTGGTAGTCGCACCGGTAGCCGTTGGTGCTGCCGGTCACCGGTGGGTCGTCGAGGCGCTGGAAGTCCCCGTTCACCACATGTCCGATCAGATCGCAGTTGCCGACGGTTTTGGCCGCCGGATTGTTGGGGGCGATGATGTGGTTCCCGTCGAACGTGGTGATCTTGGACAGCGCCTGCAGCAGCGACCCCCGGCTCGGGTTGGACCCGGCATTGCTGAGGGCCTGGGAGAAGAGCTGGGCGGAGAGCCATCCGTACAGGGTGAACAGATCGGGTTGGAACCCAGGGGAGGCCATGTTCACCCAGTGGAGGAAGGTCCCCACGGCTGGGATCTGCGACGCATCCTGACCAAGGTAGAGCGAGGCGTTCTGCTGCAGGTAGTTCCCGTTGACGGCGGAGGGGCCGCCCGCCTTGGCCACCACCGTGTTGGTGTAGTTGGCAGCACCCATGATCACGATCGGATGGAAGTCCTGCTGGACGAGGTCCCTGAGGAGGGACACCGCATAGGACTCCGCCATCTGGTCCATGAACAGGATCTTGACTCCGGCGCCCTTCATGGCGATGACGTTCTGGGTGAAGTCCGTCTGCGTGACGCCGTAGGTGGGGTCGTAGATCACCTTGTAGCCGACCTTCTCCATCACGTACTTCTCACCGACCCAGTCGGTCTCGGCGGAGGGCAGGTTGGCCACCATGGAGCCGGCGGCCCCGACGGCCTGAGGGAACTTGTTCTTGAAGTACTGCAGGGGACCCTCCTCCCAACCGCCGTTGAGGGGCACCGCGCTGTACACATTGGGCAGCTTGTTGGTGGTCGCATCGAGCGTGACCGACACGTTGGGCATCCCCGGGTTCTGCTTCAAAAGGACGCCGCCGAAGCTGTCCTCGAGCGAGAACCCACCGACGAGCGAGAAGTCATTGGTGATGGCACTCTGCGTGGCCTGTTTGTTGCTCGCCCCGGGTGAAGTTGTCATCGGCGCTGTCGACGCGGATCTTCCGGCCCTTGACTCCACCGGTCGAGTTGACGTAGTCGGCGTAGGCCTGGGTGCCCACCTCGGCTCCCTTGAAGAGGCCGCCCAGCGACAGGGTGGCGATGTTGGCCACGCTCACGGATGTCGACGTGATGCCGGTGTGATCGCTGAAGGCGCTCGCCGGGATGCCCGATCCGCCACCACTCGCGGAGGTGGTGTTCGACGAGGACGAGGTCGAGCTGCAGGCCACGGCGCTCGTTGCCACCAACATGACCATTCCCAGGGCGGCCAGACGCGTCTTCCCCGATACAAATCCACCGATTCCCCTTTATAGCGTCGTCTTGATCGGCACAGTTACTGTCGATGAGTCGCTGTTGCCTGCTCGAATGATTGGACTCTACGCCACCGGCCAGATCGCCTGTCAAGCGTCGGTGTACTTGGCGTGTGACGTGGTACTACGCCCGCGTCGGGCGTCCCATGCTCGCACCATGACGACCCGGTTGATGGAGGTCACCGCGACCCGGCAACAGGCGCATTCTCAGCATTGAGACTTTGCAATTGCAATGTCTCATGAGGTCCGTGACCCGATACCAGAGTGCGCCAAACCCGCCGTCCGGCTCCTCGGTCGCCGTCAGCGTATCCCGTTGCCGATCGCTCAGGCGGTCGGGACCCGGGCGACCACCGTGACCAGTGGCGGCAAGACCACCGGGTCATCGCCCGGATCCACGTCGGTCAGGGCCTTGAGGTAGTCGGCCACCGGACCTGGTCCCGCTCCGGCAGGCGCCTCGGCCCATGCGTCGACGGTGACCAACCCGGCGTCGCGGGCCAGAGCCGGCAGGACGGCTCCGATGTCGGGATGTCGAGCCGATGGCATGGAGAACGGCTCCCCGCCGATGCGGCCCGCGGACGTGATCGGCTCCTGGGCCACCACCCAACCCCCGGCGCGTACGGCTGCGGCCATCCGGGCCATCACCACCGACGGGTCAACGACGTGCAAGAGGAGGAATCGACAGAACGCCAGGTCGACCGCCTCCGGGAGCCGGAGGTCCTCACCGGCCTGGGTGATGGCCAGTACCTGGCTGTGGGTTGCGGCCGCCTCGGCCACCTCGTCGCGTGTCGTGGGGTCGCTGTCCACCGCATAGACCCTTCCGTCCCGGCCCACGATCTCGGCCAGCGCAATCGTCACATCGCCCCCGCCGGCCCCGACATCTACGCACGTCCATCCCGGGCCGATCCCCAATCGGTCCAAAGCGGTGCCCAGTGGACGTCGGTAGACGTCGTCCCTCAGGCCTCGTAGCTCCATGGGATCACGTTACCGGCCCCTGGTGTCGGGGAGGCTAGGACGCCACACCCACGCCGCACGCCGACGTCGGACCTTCGCGCCTTCAGCGCCGGCGCGGGACGACAATGAGGCTGAGAACGTACGAGATGCCGCCCACCGCGCACATCACCCCGTAGGGACCGGGCTTGCCGGTACGGGCGATTTCGACGATGGCCCCCACGAGGGCTGCCACCCCCATGGCCAACCCCATGATCGCCGTCGCATCGCGATCCATGCCTCGTTGGCGGTCGTCACCTCCGACCCGCATGATGGCGGCCATGTCCCCCTTGCCACCCGACCACAGGTAGGCGATTCCAGCCGCCAGCGCATAGAAGCCAACCAGGCCGACGGCCAGGCCGTGGTCGCCGGCCACCCATGTGGCCACGGCAATGGCTCCCCCCCCACCACCAGTACTGCGGCCGTGGCACTTCGGTGCCCGGTGAGTCCCTCGGTTCTCATCGCACTTCCTCCTCATCCATGGTGAAGATCTCCTCGATCCCACTCTCGAAATACCGGCTGATGGCAAAGGCCAACGGCAGCGAAGGGAGATAGCGCCCGTTCTCGATCGAATTGACGGTCTGGCGCGAGACACCCAGGGCGCTTCCGAGGTCCCCTTGCGAAATACCCGCCGCCATCCGCAACTCGCGAACTCGGTTCTCCATGTGGCAAGTATGCTTTACAGGGCAGGCGGTGTCAAGCGTCCTTTCCAGATGGGCACCGGAGTGCCGGCCTCCGGACCGGCCAGAAGGTGACCAGACACCCACCGGTGGGTCGGCTGTGATCGTCAAACCTCTAGCGGCGAGGGTGCGCGGTCCGGGCGTCGCACCAGGAATCGGGCACAGCTGAAGCCAGTATCCTCACTGTTCGTGAGAGTGACCATGATGTTGTGTGACGCAGCCCAGGTATCCGACGGCAAGCTGTACGTGCTGGGCGGGGGCTGGAGCATGACCGGACCAGATCCGGTTCCGTCAGCGATCGCTCTCAAGATCGACGTGGGATGGCACGAGGCCGAAGCCTCCCACCATTGGGAGCTCTTTCTCGAGGACGCCGACGGCCGACCGGTGTTGATCGACACCCCCGAAGGCGAGCACCCGGTGGAGGTGCGGGGAGAGTTCACGGTGGGCCGACCCCCCGGTATCCCGGAGGGCTCCCCGATCGACGTCGCCCTCGCCGTAAACCTCGGGCCGCTGCCCTTGACGCCCGGCACCCGGTATACCTGGCGCATGGCCATCGACGGCGATTCACACACCGACTGGGTGTTGGGGTTCACCACACGGCCGACGCTGGTCCGTGACTGATCGGTGACCACGTTCGAGCGGCCGTTCGGCCGCTACTTCGAAGATTTCGAATCCGGTGACATCTACCGACATTGGCCGGGCAAGACCATCACCGAAGCCGATGACCATCTCTTCTGCATGATCACCATGAATCACCATCCGCTGCACACCAACGCTTGGTTCGCGGAGCACGAGACCGTTCAAGGCAAGAACGTCGTGGTCGGCAACCTGGTCTACTCCCTCGTCCTGGGGATGAGCGTTCCCGACGTCAGCGGTATGGCCATCGCCAATCTCGAAGTCGAGTCATTGATCCATCGGGCACCGACCTTCCACGGGGACACGATCTATGCCGAGACCAAAGTCATCGGCAAGACGGAGTCGAAGTCCCGGGATGATCGGGGGGTGGTCACGGTCGAGACCAAAGGGTTCAACCAGCGCGGCGAAGAGGTCTGCTTCTTCCGGCGGAAGGTGATGGTGTGGAAGCAGGCCAGTGCACCGCCGCGCCAGCGCCCCTACGGGGAAGACGTCTGGGACTGAGCCGGACCGTGAGCCCTGCCGGTCCTGTGGTGGCGACCCGTCCCCCGCAGCCCGTCGGTGGTCGTGGGGTCAACGCCATTCGCGAGAGCGCGCAGGTGGCGGCCATCGGACGGGCGATCATGCATTGGGGAACGGTGCTGGGCCCCACCTCGAGACGGCCCGAGCTCCCGTGGCGATCAACCCGCGACCCATGGGCGGTGTTGGTGAGCGAGGTGATGGCCCAGCAGACGCAGGTGCTCCGTGTGGTACCGGCGTTCGAGAGGTTCCTGGCTCAGTTCCCGACCCCCGCCGCCTGTGCGTCGGCCTCCTTGGGTGAGGTGCTCAGAGCATGGGAGGGACTGGGCTACAACCGCCGCGCCCGCAATCTGCACCGATCTGCGCTGGCCATCGTCACCGAGCACGGCGGCCACGTGCCTGGCAGCCTCGGCGACCTCCTCGCCCTTCCGGGTGTGGGTGCCTACACGGCCCGGGCCGTGTTGGCCTTTGCCTTCTGCGCCGATGTCGGCGTGGTGGACACGAACGCCGGACGGGTGCTGTCCAGGGCGGTTGCGGGGCGACCGATCCGAGCTCCCGAGGCACAGATGTTGGTGGACGCCATGGTTCCCGCCGGGGGTGGCTGGGAGTTCGGCCAGGCGCTGCTCGATCTGGGAGCGTCGGTCTGCATGGCCGGTGAACCCCGCTGCCCTGGGTGTCCGATCCGCCGCCGATGCCGGTGGGTGAGAGCAGGCCGGAAGGGACCCGACCCCTCGAGCGGGTCGGCCGGTGTCTCGACACCCCAGGGGGTGTTCGGCGGCTCCGACCGCCAGGGGCGCGGCCGGTTGGTGGATGCGCTGCGTAAGGAAGACGTGCCTCCGGACCAAGTGGCGTCGGCGGCAGGATGGCCGGACGAACCCGATCGGGCCGAACGGATCGTCGCCGGGCTCGTGGCCGACGGGCTGGTAGCCCGCGACCAATTCGGCGTGCTGAGTCTGCCCTGAGTGACGCAACGGCGAGAATCGCGCTCGCCCAGGCCGGGATGGTGGCGGGCCCACAGTGGCGGGCCGTGATCGACAGGGCCCCGAGGAGTCAGGAGGTGATGAAGCGGATGATGTGCTCGTTGACCTCATCAGGGCGCTCCACGTGCATGAAGTGCCCGGCACCCTTGACGATGACCATCTCCGAGCCGGGGGCCAGAAAATCGGTCACCGGGCCGATGGTGTCGATGCCCATACATCCGTCGTCTGCCCCGTGCACATACAAGGTGGGCTGCGGTGCCACTGTCCCGCCTGCAGCCTGGGCCGCCGCCGACTCGGGGTCGTCCGGCGGTCCGGAGAACATGGCCCGGTAGTAGCCGATGGCGGCAGTGAGGTTCTCGGGGGAGGCGAGTGCTTCTTTCACCCGGGCGACATCCCACGATCCGTCGAATCCCGGCGACCAATCGGCCCACAGACGATCGATGAAGGCGTGGTCGTTGAGGGACACCGCGTACTCGGCCAATGGTGTCTGGAAGAAGAACACGTACCAGCTGCGGCGCAACTGGTCGAAGGTGAAGAACCCGTCGGCCATCGAAGCCTGGGGAGCGACGGCGGCCGTGACCACCCTGCGCCACCGCTCGGGCTGGATCGCGGCGGCGCCGTAGGTGGCGAAGGCACCCCAATCGTGACCGATGATCACAGCATCCCCGTTGCCGTCGAGGGCGCGGTGGAGTTCACAGGCGTCGAGGGCCAACGTGCCGGTGTCGTAGCGACCGTCCGACGGCACCGAGGTCGGGGCGTAGCCCCGCAGGAATGGGGCCACGGCGCGGAACCCGGCATCCGCCAGCCGGGGGAGGAGGTAGCGCCAGGTGTGGGCGGTGTCAGGGAATCCGTGAAGGCACAGGGCCAGCGGGCCGTCGGTGGGTCCGTCGCTCAGGTAGGCGAACTCCATGCCGTTGGCATTGACGCGCTTGTGGTCCATGGATCGGAGGGTAGCCCGAGTGGCGGCGCGTGCGTTTGAGTCAGATGCGGCCTGATGAATGCCGAGCCCATCTCAGCCGAGGGCTCTGTCCTGTTTCTCGAGCTCCTCCTGCAAAAGCCTGAGTGCCCTCGGCCCGACGCCGTGGAGCTTTGCCAGGTCGGCCGCCCGCACTCCTGCCAGGGTGTCGAGGCTGGTGTACCCCGCACCGACGAGGGCCCGGGTTGCCGGCGCACCTATCCCTCTCGGCAGATCGACCTCGGGTTCCGTGCCCACGGGATGATCCTGGCACGCGGGTCGGGCGGATCCAACCTGAACGACCGACCGACCCGGCCATCGCCCGACGGATCAACCACAGCGACCAGATTGCTGCATTCCGCCGGCCCCAATGGCGCGACCAGTCACGGGTCCATCGCCGACCTACTGCAGGTCTGCCGCCCGGACTGAGGGGCCCGGTCCGGGTCCGAGTAACCTCCACCTTCGGTGAAGATCACCTTTTTCGGAGTCCGGGGCTCGTGCCCATGCTCTTCAGACCACCATCGCCGCTATGGGGGCAACACGTCCTGTGTACTGGTTGAGGTGGAAGGGGAGCCTCCTTTGATCCTCGATCTGGGGACGGGTCTCCGCGCTCTCGGTGACTATCTGCAGCCCCCGCTGAAAGCTGCAGGCGTCCCACTGCAGGCGACCGCGCTGCTCACCCACCTGCACTACGACCACGTCCTGGGGGTGCCCTTCTTCGCTCCGATGCGCGACCCCGGTGCCATTCTCGACGTCTACGGTCCCTCTCAACAGGGTGCATCGCTGCACGACGTCTTGTCCGGGTTGGTGAAACCCCCGTTCTTCCCCGTTAACATGGCCGACTTCCGCGGCGAGCTGCGTTTTCACGATCTTGAGGGATCCGCCGACTTCTCGCTCGGGTCCATCCGGATCAAGGCCCGGTCGATACCCCACATCGGCCACACCCTTGGCTATCGGCTCGAAGCTGACGGTCGAGCCATGGCCTACATCCCGGACCATCAGGCCCCTGTGGACCGGCGCACCGTTGACAAGGACGTCCTCGAACTCTGCGAGAACGCTGACCTGATCATCCATGACGCCCAGTACACCGATGAGGAGTTCGTGACCCTGTCGGACTGGGGTCACTCGACGGCGGCCTACGCGGTCCTGGTAGCCCGTGAGGCGGGGGTTCGGCGGCTCACGATGTTCCACCACGACCCTGCCCACACGGACAGAGAGATCGATCGGATGCTCAGCCACGCCCGGCGGCTCGCTTCGAAGCAGACGCTCGAAGTGAGTGCAGCCTCCGAGGGATCGTCGGTGGATCTGGGAAAAGCATGACCATGGGCTTCGACGTCGCCCAGTTCAAGGAGGCCATGAGCCGGTTCATCACCGGCGTCACCATCGTCTCGGGCATGGAGGACGACCACCCGGTGGGCTTCACCTGTCAAGCGTTCGTCTCCCTTTCCATCAATCCTCCGTTCATCGCCGTGGCCCCGGCCCGCACATCCACGAGCTGGCCGCGCATCGCCCGGGCCGGAAGCTTTTGCGTCAACGTGCTCGGCGACAGCCAAGAGGAGCTGTGCCGGGGCTTTGCAGTTTCAGGAGGCGACAAGTTCGACGGCGTTGCCTGGCATCCGGCTCCGGTCAGCGGCTCGCCGGTCATCGAAGGCAGTCTGGCCTGGGTCGACTGCAACGTGGAGCTCGTGCACGACGCGGGGGATCACGAGTTGATTATCGGGAAAGTGCTTGATCTCGGTATCGGCGAGGGCTCCCCGCTTCTGTTCTTCCGCGGCGACTTCGCTACTGTTGCCCGGCACACACACGACGAGGATGGGGAGTAGTCGGTTGCCGGATATCAAGGAGTCCGAGGTCATCGCCGACGTCATCGTGGTGGAACCGAACGCCCACGGTGACGAGCGCGGTCGATTCGTGGAGACCTATCGACGGAGCTGGTTCCCCCTGGGCCGGGAGATGACCCAGGCCAACCGCTCGGAAAAGGCGGCGGGTGCGATTGTCGGCCTCCACTACCACCTGCACCAGGCCGATTACTGGTACGTCCTCCGGGGCACGGCCCGCGTGGTCCTCCACGACCTGCGGCAGGGCTCGCCGACGGATGGTGCGACCCTGACTCTCGACCTCGAGGGTGATCACGATCGAGGCCTGTTCATTCCGCCCGGAGTGGCCCACGGGTTCGCGTCGCTCACCGATCTCACGCTGTGGTATCTGGTGGACGGCTACTACAACCCGGAGGACGAGCTGGGGGTGGCATGGGACGATCCCGCCGTCGGCGCCGACTGGGGCCTGAGCGATCCGGTCCTCTCCGAACGGGACCAGTCGAATCCGACACGCGACAAGATCCATCCGGGCGTGCAGCCGCGGATCGGACTCAGGACCTGATCGCTAGGCAGTTCTGACAGACTTCGCCCATGGCACCCTGCTCACCACGCGCATCGGCGTCGGACTCCACCGGGGAGGCACGTGCCGTTCGGACCCCTGCGGGTGAGTCCGGCCCCAGCAAGGCATCCGTCGAGACGTCGACCCCGAAGAAGAACCCGGCTACCAGGACCGTGGCCATGGAAACCGCTCCCTCCGGGGCCACACGGAGCGCCACTCGCCACCTCGATCGGCTGGGTTCGCCGGGCACCGGTGTCCTCGTGACCGGAGGAGGTTCGGGAATCGGCCGAGAGACGGCGCTCGCCCTGGCTGAGGTGGGCCGCCCGGTGGCCATCTGGGATGTCAACGCCGAGGGAGCCGAGGAGACGGCGGCACTGTGCCACGACCGGTACGGGAGCGTGGTCTCCTGGTCGGTCGTGGACGTGTCGGACACGTCAGCCATCGAGGGCGCCGTGCCCTTGGCCGCCACGGCCCTCGGATCACTTGGTGGCTTCGTTCACGCCGCCGGCGTCTCGGGCCCGATGTCGGTCGACTTCATCGACGACGAGCTCTGGGACAACACGCTCAACGTGAACCTGCGCGCCGCGGTGATGGTGTCGCGGATGCTCCTCGAGCCATTCCGTGAGGCCGGCCCAGGTTCTGCCGCCGTATTGATCTCGTCGATCGAAGGCCTGTACGGCAGTGCCATGCTCACCGCCTACTGCGCGTCAAAGGGAGGCGTGCTGGGTGTGATGCGATCGATCGCCCAGCGTTTCGCCATGGAGGGGTTCCGGGTCAACGCGGTGTGCCCGGGTGCCGTGTCCACTCCGATGCTGGCGCCCGCCTTCGAACTGCCCGGCTTTCGCCAGCAGTTGGAGGAGCGGACTCCGCTCCAGCGGATCTCGACCCCCGACGAGATCGCCAAGCCCATCAGGTTCCTGCTCTCGGACGAGGCCTCGTTCATCACCGGCACGTACCTGACCGTCGACGGGGGACTGACCGCCGTGACGGCCATCTGAGCCATCTGGGCCAGCTGAGCCAGTCCGGCTCCATGGCCACTCCGGTCAACCAGGCTTGCGGACGCAAGGGGTCCCCAACTGCCTCCGAACGGTGGCCGGGAACCCACTACGAGGGGCCGAATTGGGCCTCGCTACCCGATTGGCTGCCCATTCGGGTTGAATGGTCTAGATGTGGATTGTCGTTGGGGTAGTCGTGCTGATCGCCGTGGTGGCCTTTGTGGCCACGTTCATTCGGCGACCCCGGGGCGATGACCTGAACTCGGTCCGGAACTACCACTCGGCCCTGGGCACGCTCGAGCATCTGTCTGAGCGGACCAGCCAACAATCGGTGAATATCACCGGCCCGGCCGAGGTCCTCGCTGACTCGCACGTACGCCCCAGGTTCTACAGCCGGTCCGGTGCCGAGGGGGATCTGCGTCCTCCGGTGCCTCCGGGGACGACCACGTCGGTTCCGCCTGTTCCGGTGCGAGGAACCGATGAGTTTCCCGATCCCGAAACCCCGCTGGTCTTCGATGACGCCCGGCCGAGGGACCGCTACCGTGAACGCCCCTCGCGCGACGCCCCGTTGTCCCGCACCGACCGGATCCAAAGGCATGCGCTGGACTCGATGAACCATCGACCGCGGCGGTGGGCAACGGTGTCGATCGTCATCGCCGCGGTGGTGCTGTTCGGGGTGTTGGCATACGTCGGGAGCCGCCGTTCGCCGTCGAGAAGTCACGCCCATTCCGTCAGTGCCACATCATCCACCGCCGCAGCGGTGTCCCACTCCGGCAGCACGACGGGACCAAAGGGAAAGACGAAGAGCACCACCACCACGGCTCCCGCCCAGGTCGTCGCCCTGTCGTCGACTTCGAGCACGGCGGTCTATCCGGTGAGCTCGGCGGCCTATCGGTTGACGGTCACCACCACCGGGCCATGCTGGGTGTCGGCCACGACCGCCATGACGGGTTCGACGTTGTGGGCCGGGACGCTCCAAGCCGGGGCCACACAGGAGATCCAGGCCAGCGGCATCGTAAGGGTGCAGCTGGGGACGACAGCGGCGTCCTTGGCACTCAACGGGGTACCAGTGGTGCTTCCCACGCCCTTGCGCTCGCCGTTCGAAGCCACGTTCGAGCCGTCGACCGCCACCTCCTCGTCGGGCGGTGCGGCCTCGACGACGGGCACGACCGGCGCAACGGGCACGACCAGCACCACCTCGGCGCCCTGACCTTCGCCCGAGGGTCCGCGGCCTCCAGCGCCAGCGCCCGCTCTCCTGTGCCGCCCGCTATGAGCCTGAGGCAGGGTGGGCAAGCCCCAAGGCATCGAGGATGAAGGCATAGACGAACGCTTCGTCCCTCCAGGCGTCATAGCGGCCCGACGGGCCCCCGTGGCCGGCGCCCAGCTCGGTCTTCAACAGGACCTTGTTGCCAGGGTTGGCCGCCCTGAGCTTTGCCACCCACTTGGCCGGCTCCCAAAATCCCACTCGCGGATCGGACAGCCCGCCCGTAGCCAGGATGTCGGGGTAGCGAACCGGCGTTCCCCCCGCATCCACTGAGCGGATGTTGTCATAGGGGGAGTAGGACTTCATCACCGAGTAGATCTCGGGGTCGTCCACCGGGTTGCCCCACTCGTCCCATTCCGTGACGGTGAGGGGAAGCGTCTCGTCCATGATCGTGGTCAGGCAATCGACGAAGGGGACCTCGGCCACCACCGCCCGGAACAGTTCGGGCGCCAGGTTGGCCACCGCCCCCATGAGCAGTCCGCCGGCACTTCCCCCCCGGGCCACCAACCGGTCCGGCGAGGTCCAGCCCTCGTCGATCAGCGTCCGGGCACATGCCACGAAGTCGGTGAACGTGGTCGGCTTGGCAGCGAATTTGCCCTCCTCGTACCAGGCCCGTCCCATCTCGCCGCCCCCCCGGACGTGGGCGATGGCGAAGGCAAGGCCCCGGTCGAGGAGGCTCAGGCGAAGGGACGAGAAGGTCGGATCGATCGAGACCTCATAGGAGCCGTATCCGTAGAGGAGGCACGGCGAAGGCTCGGCGTGCCGTTCGCCATCCACCAGATCGGGTCGGTAGACCAGTGAGATGGGCACTTCGGTCCCGTCGTCCGCCTCGGCCCACAGGCGCTCGGTTCGGTAGCGGCCCGAGTCGAATCCGCCTAGGACCGGCTGTCGCTTGCGCAGGACGGTGTCGCCGGACCCCAGGTCGAGGTCGAAGACCGATCGGGGGGTGGTCAGGGAGGTGTACTCGTAGCGGAGGGTGGTGGAGTCGTACTCCGGGTTGGCTCCTCCCCACACCGTGGAGGGCGAGTCGGGCTGACCCACTCGGGTCGACGCACCGCTGGCAGCGTCGATCACCCGTATGCGGGTTTCGCCCGCCTCCCGTTCGTAGAGCACCAGGTGACCCGCGAACGGGTCGACGTTGTCGAGCCTGATCCCCGCCCGGGCCGGGATGACCTCCGTCCAGTGGGCCCGGTCCGGCGATGCATCCGGGGCCTCCATGAGGCGGAAGTCCTCGGCCGCGTCGTTGGTCACGATGAGGAATCGACTGTCCCGTCCCTGGATCGGATCGCCACGATCGTGGTCGACTCCGTACTCGACACCCTGGCGGCGGGGCTCAATGATGGAGAACTCGCCGACCGGCTCGTCGGCGGGCAGCGCTCGGACCTCGGACGTCACCTTCGAATTGAGGCCCAACAGGATGTAGCGGTCGTCCTTGGTCCGGCCCACCCCCAGGTAGAAGCGGTCGTCAGCCTCCTCGTAGATCAGCACGTCGGTGACCGGGTCGGTGCCGACCCGGTGGCGCCACAGCTGGTAGGGGCGCATGGCCTCATCCACGCGTACGAAATAGACCGTGGCGTTGTCATTGGCCCAGGCGGCTCCGTACGAGGTGTCATCGAGCGATTCGGGCGACTCGGTCCCTGAGGTCAGGTCGGCAAAACGCATCGTGTAGCGCTCCCCGCCCGTGGTGTCTGTCGAATACACCAGCCAGCGGTGATCCGGGCTGACCTCGAGGTTCCCGAGGGCGAAGTAGTCGTGCCCTTCGGCCAGCGCGTTCTCATCCAGGAGAACCACCTCCCCCTCCGGAGCCGCTTCGTGGGTGCCTCCGGCCCCGGAGCCCACCTCCGTGTCGGACGCATCCCCGGCTACGGGGCGCCGACAATGGATGGCGTAGCTGCGCCCCTCCACCGTGCGGCTGTAGTAGAGCCAGGGGCCCTTGCGGACCGGTACCGAGAGGTCGGTCTCCTCGATACGGGCCACGATCTCGTCGAACAGGGCGTCCCGGAGCCCGCTGGTGGGAGCCATGACCGCTTCGGTGTAGGCGTTCTCCGCCTTGAGGTGGTCGATCACGGCGGGGTCGTCTTTGTCCCGGAGCCAGAACCAATCGTCAATCCGGACATCGCCATGGGCCCTGAGCTCGACCGGACGCCGGTCGGGGGCAGGGGGACTGACGGCCAGCGGAGGGTGCTCGGTAGTCGAACTGTCGGGCATCCGACCAGGATGGCATGACTTTTTGGCCGAGATGCCCGTGCCCGTTCAGTCGTCCATCTGAGGTTGTTACTATCTGTATAGGAGAAATCAGTCCGACCGGACGACATCTCGGGAGTTCACATGACCGCCACCGACCTTGACCTCGGAAAATACCAGCTGGGGTGGTCCGACGAAGAGGACTATGTCTTCAAGCCCAAGAAGGGGTTGAACGAGTCCATCGTCCGCGAGATGTCGGCGATGAAGAAGGAACCGGAGTGGATGCGTGACTTCCGCCTCCGCGCCCTCCAGCGCTTCGAGAAGCGCCCCATGGCCGAGTGGTTCGCCGTCAACATGCCCGACCTCGATTTCGACGACATCTACTACTACATCAAGCCGACGTCGGGGCAGGTGGAGGACTGGAACGATCTCCCCGATGCCATCAAGAACACCTACGAGAAGCTGGGCATCCCCGAGGCCGAGCGCAAGTACCTGGCCGGTGTCACCGCCCAGTATGAGTCCGAGGTCGTGTTCCACCGAAATCGCGAGGACCTCGAGGCCCTGGGCATCATCTTCTGTGACATGGACACGGCGGTGCGTGAGTACCCCGATCTGGTCCGAAAGTACTTCGGGACGATCATCCCCCCCAACGACAACAAGTTCGCCGCCCTCAACTCGGCGGTGTGGTCGGGCGGCTCCTTCATCTACGTTCCGCCCAATGTGATCGTCGATCAGCCGCTGCAGGCCTATTTCCGCATCAACGCAGAAAACATGGGCCAGTTCGAGCGGACCCTGATCATCGCCGATGTCGGATCCCAGGTGCACTACATCGAGGGTTGCTCGGCTCCGGTGTACACCAGCGATTCACTGCACTCCGCGGTGGTCGAGCTGGTGGCGCTCGAGGGGTCGAGGATCACGTACACCACCATCCAGAACTGGTCCAACAACGTCTACAACCTGGTGACCAAGCGGGCCAGGGCCGAGGCCGAGGCCCATGTCGAGTGGATCGACGGAAACATCGGCTCGCGACTGACCATGAAGTACCCCTCGGTCTACCTGATGGGCCCGAAGGCCTCCGGTGAGGTCCTGTCCGTGGCCTACGCCGGGGCCGGCCAGCACCAGGACGCCGGAGCCAAGATGATCCACGCTGCTCCCGAGACGACCTCGACCATCGTCTCCAAGTCGATCTCCAAGGATGCCGGCATCACCACCTACCGGGGTCTGGTCCACGTGGACGAAGGAGCCAAGCACGCCAAGAGCTTCGTGCGCTGTGACGCGCTCCTCCTCGACGACACCTCGGTGTCGGAGACCAAGCCGTACATGGAGGTCGGCGAGCGGGACGCACGGATCGGCCACGAGGCCACGGTCTCCAAGGTCGGCGACGACCAGCTCTTCTACCTGATGAGCCGGGGGCTCTCCGAGACTCAGGCCATGGGCATGATCGTCAACGGGTTCATCGAGCCGATCACCCGGACACTGCCGATGGAGTACGCCGTCGAGTGGAGCCGGCTGATCGAGCTGCAGATGGAGGGCTCGGTCGGCTGATCGGGTCTGGTCGACCATCCCGGCGATCGAGAAGCCGGTGAGCAGCACATGAGCGATCGAAAAGGCAGAATGTACTCATGGCCATGAGGGAAGAGTGCAAGCACTTCCAGAGCCGAACCTACGACTCGGGCGAAGTCGCCCGGTTCTGCATCCTCGACCTGGCTCCCGAGGCTCCGTGGAAGTGCCCGGACGACTGCGCGTCCTATGCCCCCCGTCTGGCTGACGTCGGCTGGTCGCACGGTTCGCTGATCGAGCCGAAACTCGAGCCCATGCCCGACGTTCCCGGCGAGGAGGCGGCCAAACTGCTCGATCAGGCCGAGGAGATCATCAACGCCGTGGGCCCTGAGGTTCTGGCCGACGTGCGCAAAGAGGATGATCGCAAGGGACAGCGTTGGTGGCGTCGGAAGCGCTGAACCGTTTGCTACACCACCGCATGAACCCCTTCACCATGGCGGCATCACCGCGGTGACAGCCGTGGCGGCAGGCTGAGCCTGATGCCCGGCTGGCCCTGCCCATCCCGGTCGCTGGGCTAGTTGCCGGTGAACACCGCTGGACGCTTCTCCATGAAGGCGGTCATCGCCTCGGTGAGGTCGTCGGAGGCCAAGAACCCCGCGTTCCAGGTCGCCACGAACTCGAGCCCCTCCTCCACCGACCTGCCCTCGCCGGCCCTCAGCACCGCCTTGGTGCCCTGCACGGCCAGCGGCGAGTTGGCGGCGATCTCCGCGGCCATGGCCCGGGCGTCGCCTAGGACGGCATCGGAGTCCGGGCTGACCGCGTTGACCAGCCCGATCGACTCCGCCCGGGCCGCGGTGATGTCCTTGCCGGTGAAGGCCAACTCGGCCAGGTGGCCCTGGCCAATGATGTGGGGGAGGCGCTGCAGGCTCCCGAGGTCGGCCACGATTGCCACCTTGGTCTCTCGGACTGAGAAGAGCGAGTCAGCACTGGCCAGGCGGATGTCACACGCCGCGGCCAGGTCGACGCCTCCGCCGATGCAGTAGCCGTGGATGGCGGCGATCACCGGCAGGGGAGATTCGGCAACCGAGGCCACCGACGCCTGGAGCCGGCGGATCTCGGCGCGCGCCGATCGGGCCCGGGCAGCCATCGAAGGCGCAGTGCCTCCCGTGGAGTTCGTCGATCCCGTCAGTCCCGACATGGCAACGAGGTCCAATCCGACTGAGAAATGAGGTCCTCGGGCCGCCACCACGATGGCACGCACCTCCGGGTCTGATCCGATGGCGACCATCGCCCTGGGTAGGTCAGACCAGAACGCCGGTCCCAAGGCATTGCGTTTGTCTGGGCGGTCGAGCCACAGTGTCGCCACCGGCCCGTCGACCTCGATGGCAAGCACCTCGGAGGCGAAGGAGTCGATGGTTGGACCTGGGGACGGGGGCATGCCGTGGAGCGTACGCCGCGGCGGGGAGAAGCGTTTCAGCCGAAGTGGGCGAAGCGGCGCATCGGGAGTCGAGGAAGCTCATCCGGCTCGCTCGCCCAGGGGTCGCAGGGCGGGCCCAGCCAGGTCGGAGGGCCAGCACAGCCAGGTAGTATGGGAGCCGAGGCTCGTGGTTCGGGCCTCCTTGCGCGAGAGGCTCCCGTTCTGTCCACGTTCACCCCCGAAAACGCCGCAGCCCTACCTGGGCTCCCTTGGTTGCAGCAACGGCGATCGGCCGCGGCCGAGGCGTTCTCCTCGGCCCCCTTCCCGGTTGAGAAGGACGAAGTGTGGCGGTACAGCCGGATTGACCAGCTCGATCTCGACCGCTTCCATCCCGTCGATGCTGCGCCGAAGGCTCCATCGAACGATCCTGGGGCATCCTCGTCCGACCGGGTCCACTCCCTGGTGAGCAGCCTCGGTCCCCGTTCCGGGCTCTTGGTGACCATCGACGGCGTCTTGGCCACTGTGGCTACATCGGTGGGCGACGATGTCCTGACCCTCGGTCGAGTCACAGAGCACGATCACGCCGAGGCCCTGCTCGGATCGGTGGTGACCGATCCACGGGAGTTCTTGTTGCTGAACGACGCATTCGCCGTCGATCCCCTCATCATCGACATCGGTCCGCATGCCAACATCGATGCCCCGATTGTCATCGTCCACGTCATCAGCGGCGCCGGCGGCGACGCCGTGTTTCCCCGGACCATCGTTCGGGGAGGCGTGGCATCCACCGCGGCGGTCATCGAAATCGTCGTCGACATCAACGCGGGGCTGCTGGCCGATCTGCCGACTTCCTCAGCTCCAGCAGGGATGCCCGCGTCCGATGTCGGGCAACCGGAACGGTTGGTGGTTCCGGTGACCGAACTGCAGGTGGCTGACGATGCGTCGCTGGCCTTCGTGAGCGTGCAGGCATTGGGCCCTGACACCTGGCAACTGGCCCACCAGGCGAGCACGATCGGAACCGATGCCACGCTCAAGAGCTTTGCCGTGGCCCTCGGCGGGGGCTATGCCCGACTCCGGACCGACTCGGCGTTGCGAGGCAGCGCCGGAACGAGCATGCTCCGAGCCGCATTCATCGGCCGGAACGACCAGATGCTCGACTTCCGCACCCTCCAGGATCACCTTGCCCCGCGCACCACCAGTGACCTCCTCTTCATGGGAGCGGTGGCAGACAGTTCGCACTCTGTCTACAGCGGGCTCATCCGGGTTCGTCGCGGAGCGGTCAAGTCGGATGCCATGCAGACCAATCACAACCTGGTTCTTGACGAGGGTGCCCACGCCGACTCGGTCCCCAACCTCGACATCGAAGAGAATGACGTCAAGTGCAGCCATGCGTCGACGGTCGGACCAGTGGATGAGGACCAGCGCTACTACCTCGAATCACGGGGCGTGGAGCCCGACGTGGCCGAGCGGCTCATCGTCGCCGGTTTCTTCGAGAACATCGCCGACCAGGTGCCGGTTGACGGCGCCCGATCGATGATCGGCAGGGCCTTGGCCGACCGCAGCGGAGCCTTCGGTGCCTGAGGCCGCGTCGAGTGATGTGGGTCGACCCGAGACCGTCCGACTCTGTGGACGCGAGGACCTGGCTTCGGGCGAAGCCAGGCGATTTGATGTGGCCGGATTGCGGGTCGCTCTCGTCCGCATCGACGACGACTACTACGCCATCGGGGACCGATGCAGCCATGAGGACTACTCATTGGCCGAAGGCGAGGTCTGGTCCGGCGAGCGTGAGATCGAATGTTCCAAGCACGGTTCGACCTTCGACCTCGTGACCGGTGAGCCCTGCTCGCTTCCCGCCACTCGCCCCGTTCCGGTCTACGACGTGATTCTCGAGGGCGACGATGTCTCGGTGGTGGTCCGATGAGTACGGGAGAATTGCAAATCGAAGGGCTCCGTGCCGGCATTCCCGGACGGGAAATCCTGCGCGGCGTATCCCTCACCGTGCGCAGTGGAGAGGTCCATGCGGTGATGGGACCCAACGGATCGGGCAAGAGCACGCTCGCCCACGTGCTGATGGGAAGGCCGGGCTACGAGATCCTGGACGGATCCGTGACGCTCGATGGCATCGACCTGCTGGCTCTGCCCACCTGGCAACGCGCCCGAGCCGGCCTGTTCCTCGCCATGCAACACCCGATCGAGGTGCCGGGAGTCTCGCTGGTGACGTCGTTGACTGCGGCTCGTCCGACGATCCCGGCCGACGAGATCGCCGCCGATGGGGTCGACATCGGGGAGCGCCTGCGTGCCGAGGCAGGCCGTATCGGCTTCGACGAGCGTTTCCTCGATCGTCCGCTCAATGTCGACCTTTCGGGCGGCGAGCGCAAGCGCAACGAGACTCTCCAACTCGGGGTGTTGCGGCCCCGATTCGCCATCCTCGACGAGATCGACTCCGGACTCGACATCGACGCCCTGGGCGACGTTGGGAGCCGAGTGCAGGAGGCCACGACCGAATGGGGTCTCGGAGTGCTGGCCATCACCCACTTCCGTCGGTTGCTTGACGTGCTCCACCCTGACGTGGTGCACGTGCTGTCCGATGGTCGGGTGGTGGCCACCGGCGAGAGTGAACTGGCCGAGATCGTCGACCGGACCGGGTACGCCGCCTACGGCTGAATCCGCCAGATCGATCCTCGTGCGGCCCCTGGCGGTGCTCCAATTCGCCCTTGACAGCACGAGGAGCCTCACCCTGGGTTAGGCCCTCGATTGGTAGGGTCGCCACATGGCCCGCCGAGATCGCCGACGGGGTGGCGCCCACAGTGCACGTCGCAAGGGTCGCACCTCGTCCGCACCTCCCGCGGCCGGTGCCGACCCGGCCGCTGCTAGCGATGACGTGTCACCATCCGGTACAGCCGCTTCGGTGGCATCCGGCCGAGATGAACGCGAACAGAGCGCAGCTTCTGAGGCTGATGGTGCACGGCTCCCCCCAGCGGCCGCGGGCGCTCCTCCGCCGCCAAGGGTTACGGGCGCTCATGCCGCGGGTTACCCGTCCGCATACGACCTGTTGGCCGTGGACGCATCGAGCGCTGCTCCTGAGCCCGGATTGACTCGCAAGGAGCGCAGGACTGCCGTCCAGTCTGAGTCGCGAGTCAAGGGCAAGGGCAAAGGCAAAGGGGAGGGCAAGGCCAAACGGGAGGGCAAGGCCAAACGGGAAGGCAAGGGCAAGGGCGCAAAGAAGGGCAAAGGCACAGACGAGAACAGGATCGCAGACGAGAGCAATGTCTTATACGGAAGCAAGGGAACAGACGAGAGCAAGGGCACAGACGAGAGCAAGGGCACAGACGAGAGCAAGGGCA
>JADMIJ010000293.1 GCA_015478655.1 Acidimicrobiales bacterium
CCTTACTCGATGACCTTGGCGACGACGCCGGCGCCGACGGTCTTGCCGCCCTCGCGGATGGCAAAGCGCAGGCCCTGCTCCATCGCGATGGGCGCAATCAGCGTCACCACCATCTTGATGTTGTCTCCCGGCATCACCATCTCGGTGCCCGCGGGCAGCTCCACCGCCCCGGTCACGTCGGTGGTGCGAAAGTAAAACTGCGGCCGGTAGTTGTTGAAAAACGGCGTGTGCCGCCCGCCCTCTTCCTTCGAGAGCACGTACACCTCGCACTCGAACTTCGTGTGCGGCGTGATCGAGCCGGGCTTGGCCAGCACCTGACCGCGCTCGACCTCTTCGCGCTTGGTGCCGCGCAGCAGCACCCCGATGTTGTCGCCCGCCTGACCCTGATCCAGGAGCTTGCGGAACATCTCCACGCCCGTGCACACCGTCTTCGTGGTCGGCTTCAAGCCCACGATCTCGATCTCCTCACCCACCTTGATCACCCCGCGCTCCACGCGCCCCGTGACCACCGTGCCGCGACCCGAGATCGAAAACACGTCCTCCACCGGCATCAAGAACGCCCCGTCGATCGCCCGCTCCGGCGTCGGAATGTAGGCATCCAGCGCCTCGGCCAGCTTGATGATCGCCTGCTCGCCCAGCTCGCCCTTGTCGCCCTCGAGCGCCTTCAACGCCGAGCCGATCACGATCGGGGTCTTGTCCCCCGGAAAATCGTACTTGCTCAGTAACTCCCGGACCTCCACCTCCACCAACTCCAAGAGCTCCTTGTCGTCCACCATGTCGGCCTTGTTCAGGAACGCCACGATGTAGGGCACCCCGACCTGGCGCGCCAGCAAAATGTGCTCCCGCGTCTGCGGCATCGGCCCATCGGCCGCCGACACCACCAGAATCGCCCCGTCCATCTGCGCCGCACCCGTGATCATGTTCTTGATGTAGTCCGCGTGCCCCGGACAGTCCACGTGCGCGTAGTGCCTCTTTGCCGTCTCGTACTCCACGTGTGCCGTGTTGATCGTGATCCCGCGCGCCTTCTCCTCCGGCGCCGAGTCAATCTGCGCGTAGCTCCTGGCCTCGCCTCCGTACTTCTTGGCCAAAATACTCGTCATCGCCGCCGTCAGCGTCGTCTTGCCATGGTCCACATGCCCTATCGTGCCTACGTTCACGTGCGGCTTGGTCCGCTCAAATTTGCCTTTTGCCATGAC
>JADMIJ010000129.1 GCA_015478655.1 Acidimicrobiales bacterium
AACGCGCTGGTCAGGGCGTTCTTTCACATCTACTTTTTCAGGTCGAAGTAGCTAATCGGGGTCCAGGTGCCCAAATCCTCGGGGTCCAGGCGGAATTCTTCGAAACCGAAGGTGCCATTGGGCCGAGCGAAGATGTCAACGCAGCGATTGGCTTCGGCCGTTTGGTGACTGGCCAGGACGGACCAGGATTTATCGAGCCGTGACGACACAATCGTGATGTTATTCAACCGGACAGCCAGCGAGTCAAAGGCGGAACCAGGCAGCCCGCTCAGCTAAAGCACAACCGGCGTCCGAAATGCGAACGGCCCGTACGCCGATGGACGTCAGCGTCACACGAAAGGAGGTCCTCGGTGGGCTGATTGACGAGTACAGGACCGCGGCGTGACCCGAGGCAAGGTTCTTGAGTCCCACAGGGACTGGGTCACGACAACTGAGACGACAACTCGGCGCAGCCTGGACCCGTAGGGTGGGCCCATGCACACGGCCATCACCGAACTTCTCGACATCGAGTTCCCGATCCTCGCGTTCTCCCACTGCCGCGACGTGGTGGCAGCTGTCTCGAAGGCCGGTGGGTTCGGAGTGCTCGGAGCGGTGGCCCACAGCCCAGATCAGTTGCAGATCGACCTCGACTGGATCGAGCACGAGATCGGCGACCGGCACTACGGAGTCGATCTCATCGTCCCCGCCAGGTACGCCGGTGACGAGGAGGGCGGTTACAGCATCGACGACATCAGACGCCTCATTCCCGGAGAGCTCCAGGCCTTCGTCGACGACATCCTCCGCCGCTATGAGGTCCCCGAACGGGTTGTCGACCGAGACGCCGGCGACGAAAGAGGTTTCGGCGTTGGGCGTGCCGATGCCGCCCCATTTTCGGCAGCCGCAGCCGGTCCTCAACTCGACATCGCACTCGCGCACCGGGCCACCTTCATCGCAAACGCGCTCGGTCCTCCGCCGCAGTTCCTGATCGACCGGGTCAAAGCGGAAGGGCGCCTGATCGGCGCATTGGCCGGTAAAGCAGTACACGCCGAAAGACACGTGGAGGCAGGCGTCGACATCATCATCGCCCAGGGCTACGAAGCGGGCGGCCACACCGGGGAGATCGGTTCGATGGTCCTCATTCCTGAGGTCGTCGACGCGGTCGCACCTGTCCCGGTGCTCGGCGCGGGTGGCATCGGTCGCGGTCGGCAGATGGCCGCGGCCATGGCGCTCGGAGCCGAGGGTGTCTGGTGCGGTTCGGTCTGGCTCACCACCGACGAGGCCGAGACCCATCCGGTCGTGAAGGAGAAGATGCTGGCGGCCACGTCCGCCGACACGATCCGATCTCGATCACTCACCGGTAAGCACGCTCGCATGCTGAAGTCCTCGTGGACCGAGGAGTGGGACCGTCCCGACACTCCTGATCCTCTCGGCATGCCTTTGCAGCCGATCCTTGTCGCCGAGGCACAGCGTCGGATCAGCCGCGCCGCCCATACCTCGGGTTCGGGCGCGGAGAAGCTGGCGAACTACTTCGTCGGTCAGATCGTCGGCACCATGACCCGGCGCAGGTCGGCGGCCCAGGTCGTCTTCGAACTGGTCGACGAGTTCATCGAGGCCACCGGACAGCTTGCCCGCCAACTGGAGAGCTGAATTCAGTGCCGGTGCCTTCGACCCGGTCAATTCGGGCTCTTGTGACGCCCTCGTTGGTGGCTGACCACCGCTGATCCCATTCATCCGCCGCGACACCTCTTCAAATCCGGTGTCGGTTCCGGGACCTATTTTTCCTGGAGAGGGGAGCGTGTGTCCGGGAGAGAGGAACGCTCCCCGGCTCCCCGTCGGATTGTGACCTTCTCCTCTAGACACTCTACTCGCCCGGGTCAAGATGGATGAGTGGGAAGGGGGCGCAGGACCAAGGGGAAGGGGATGGAACGATGCCAGAGAATGCGTACGAGTCGTTGGTGCGACGGACGTACCAGGACTTCGAATCAGGTGATCTGGACCTCCTCGGAGTGGTGATGGCTCAAGAGGTGGTATGGCATGAACCAGGACGAAGCAGTCTCGCCGGTCACTACAAGGGTCCCGAGGAGGTGCTTGGCTTCCTCAGACAGTTGAAGGCCGGTAGCGGTGGCACGTTCAAAATCGAGGTCTTGGACGTGCTCAGTGAACCGGAGCGGGCGGTGGTCCTTCAGCGAGAGACCGCAACGAAGAACGACAAGACCTTGGACGTGATCGCCGCTGTCGAGTTCGAGATCCACCACGGGAAGATCACCGAAGTCACCGTCTACCAGCACGACACCTATGCGTTCGACGAGTTCTGGGTGGACAACTCGAATGATGAGGACAGCATGGACGATATCCAGTCCGAGTTGGAGACCTCAGCACGGGAGGCTGGTCTCGGATCCTCACCCTGAGTAGGTATGAGCTCGACAAGGGACAGATCCGGAACCCATGATCGGATCAAGGGAGCGCTCCTGCCTGCCGATATATCGCCTCCGTGGACGTTCGGTGGGCTCGGATGCCCATGCCCTTATTGGTTGACCCCAAGACGGCACAATCATCCCCCGCGCAGCAGGGCCGCGACGACATCGGGGTTGGCTGACTCCACCTCCACAACCTTGGTGCGCGCCCGTTCGCCAGTCACGATCCGCACGAGGCTGTGTGACACGCCGAGCGCATCAGCAAGCGCTCTTACGGTTGCGGCGTTCGCCTTGCCGTCAACGGCCCGCGCCGCGACTCGAACGATGAGGACTGGCGGTTCCGAATCGCCGTATCTGCCGCCCACCGTGGTCGCAGGTGCTCCCGGAGAGACCCGAACGACTATGCGCATCGATGTATCGCGGATCTGACGCGAAAGAGGTGCTCGGATCGTGGCATAGGAGTGGCCGGTGGGCAGCCTGAACTCTCGGGTGGCGAGTCGGTGGGTACCTATCGGATGCGCTCAATAATCGTGCCCGTGGCCAGTGCGCCGCCGCAACACATGGATATGAGGGCCAACTGCTTGTTACTGCGCTCCAGCTCATGGAGCGCAGTTGTGATGAGTCGGGCGCCAGTCGATCCCACCGGGTGACCGAGGGCTATGGCGCCGCCGTTGACGTTGACCTTGTCCCAATCAGCGTCGTGGATCTTGCCCCACGACATGACCACCGAAGCGAGCGCCTCATTGACCTCGAAAATGTCGATGTCGGCCATGGTCATCCCCTGTGAGTGCCGACAATCCCATCCGGCCTAGTCAGGCTGCCAATCAGCAGCCATTGCCAACCTTCCGCAATTCCGCCTATTACGGAAGGTTTAGCTGCTATGCTTCCGTTATGGTGCCAATTGCGGAAGGCAGCGAGCGGGGTTACGAGGAGACGGTGACGTGGAACGGCGCCCCAGTCCGCGCCTGGGTCCCGCACCTCCTCGCTGGCCAAGACTTCGAGGTCAGTATCCGCACGGCCCGCCGCACTGAACAAGCCATCGCGGCCGTGTGGGCGAGTGGTGGCGCCTCCACTAGCTTCGAGCCGCTCGCCTTGTTGTTGCTCCGGGCAGAGGGGGTGGCATCCTCGTACATCGAGGGACTACGCACCCCTCTCGCCGACGTCGCCGCGGCCGAGGTCGGCGGCACTTCGAATGCCACCGCCGCCTGGGTGGCCGACAACCTCACCGCCGTGCGCCACGCCCTCAACGGGGCCGGGCGCAACCTCACCCTCGAGGATATCCACGAGTGGCATCGGCGCCTCATGGGACTGACGGGTCGCCTGCCCGAGGAGATGGTCGGCGCTTTTCGCACCGCCCAGTCCTGGATCGGTGGCACCTCACCGCGCAGCGCCTCCTTTGTCCCTCCCCCACCCGAGCGGGTCGAGGACCTCATGGTCGACCTCGTCGACTTCGTCAACGCCGAGTGGGTGGACCCAGTCACCCAGGCGGCAGTCGCCCATGCCCAGTTCGAGACCATCCACCCCTACGGCGACGGTAACGGCCGCATCGGGCGGATCCTGATCGGCTGGATCCTCGCCCACCGCACCGGGATCACGGTCCCGCCCCCGGTCAGCGTCTTCATCGCCCGAGACCCCGGAGGCTACCTGGCCGGCCTGACGAGGTTCCGATTCGGCGAGCTCGACCCCTGGGTCGAATGGCTGGCGGCTGAGCTTCAGTATTCGAGCGAGGCAGCCCAAGGTTTGATGGTGCGCTCCGAACAGCTCCTGGAGGAGTGGACCTGGCGCATCGATGACCTGCGCGCCGACGCCACAGCCCGGCTGGTGCTCCCCGTCTTGTTCGAGCACCCCGTCGTCTCCTCGGATCTGGTCGCAAAGCGCGTCGCGGTGTCAGAGCGTGCGGCGCGGGCCGCCCTCTCCACGCTGGCAGAGCAAGGCATCCTCGAGCCCTACGACAAGGCGACAGCGGGACCGGGCCGACCCCGTCGCTTTTGGGTCGCGTCCGAGCTCATCGCCATGGTCACAACCTGGGGCCCACTCTGACGTTGAGCCTTTGCCGCAAGCATCACACCGGATTGTAAGGACTCCGATCGCCTCGAAATGCCGGTCCTCACTTCCGGTCGTCCGGCCCAAATGCCCAGGTCAATCACTTGGACGGGATATTCGGCACCCACAGGTGCGGATGTGGTATATCCCACCTTTTCCCGCGCAGCGATGGCTCATTTTGGCCCAATCGTACCGCCGTGACCTGGACTTTCTTTGGAGCGGACGACGGGATTCGAACCCGCGACCCTCACCTTGGCAATGAATTGAGGCTCAGGCTATCTGCCTGCACTTCTGTGAATACCGGCTGGATGATCGGCGATTCTGACGGACCGCAATGATCCACAATTGACCTTGACTGTCAATGGTCTGTGCGTTTTTGGTGGTAGACGTACCGACAGATCCCGTACCACGTGTACCACGAGACCCACCTTCAGATGAAAAGATCAGACTAGAGACACCAGTTCCTTCGCCGCAATCTCATCGGCCATCTGAGCAAGTCGGAGGCGTAACTCGAGTGCCGCATTGACGGCTGCTGTGAATCGGGCGGCCTCTCTTTCCTCGGGTTCGATGTCACCAAGCCACTCTGCCACATCCGACCATCGCCAAAGACGACTTCGCTCCCGGCTGTGCGAGAATGGCGGAGGAAAGTGGCCGGGCCCACGTCGACCAGCGATCAGCAGTCGCACGCTCTCTCTGGTTCGCTCTAGCCGTTCAGCAATATCGGCCATGGTCACAATGTTGTCTGGTTCCAAATGCATGACTCGCAATGAAGCAACCGACTCGACCTGATGGATCGCGCTCATCACCGCTTCAGCGAGCGTTGATGCCTCACGGATGAACTCGCCATACCCTTGGCCGTCGCTGACACCGAAGGTGGCGTCATCGCATCCGACTTCGAAGAGCGCGGCGGCACAACTCTCGTCAGTGAGATCACCGTCGATCACCAAAGTGAACTCATGCTCAGTCATTGTCATCCTCCTTCCGTTCGCAGCTGTAGACCGCACGACGAATCTGTTTCGCATGATTGCCCGGCACCTTCGGTGTCGACCAGATCCACACGAGGCAGTCGTGACCCTCACGTTCGCACGTGGCCCTTCCCCAGGGATGTCCGGAGCGGGGTGAATCGACTCGCCATCCGTGCGATTCGGCGAATCCCAGTGCCTCCTCGACCTCCTTCTTGGGATGACGAGGTCTTGCAACCATGTTGACAAGTTACAACAATTGTTGCCATCTGTCAACAGGTCGCATACTCGAGGCAGCGCCCGGCACACATCCAGCCCGGTGAGTGAAAGCAGGCGTCTAATCAGCCGGGCGGTGGTCCTTCATTGCTGCAGCTCGACGCACTCCAACCGTGGGCTCTCTAAATTAGGGTCCACCATAGGTTAATCCGCGCGATATAGACTCTGCGTGTGGAAGCATCGG
>JADMIJ010000130.1 GCA_015478655.1 Acidimicrobiales bacterium
AGGTGGTCCCATGCTGCTGGCAACGGGGTGGTCCCATAAGACTGGCAAGCGACAGACGAGAGCGCCAGTCACGATCCAAGCGTTTTGGCCCTTTTCGGACAGATCGGCGTCACCTCCACTTCGTGTTGCCATGTCGGTGGAACCACCGGAGTCGACCGCTATTCGAGTGACCGCTCCGACAAGCATCCTCTGCGGGGTTCGGCCACCTGATCCGTTCGCATGTCCGAACATGAGGTACGTCGATCCTCTGGGATCAGAGACACCGGCCCACTAGGGCTGAACGTTTCAGGCCGCCCACTGAGCGCGCCAGATAGGTCCGTGTACTTCAGGTGATAACCCCTCTGACACACCTTCTGACCTGGTGGTACGTTCCATGTGGTGGCAACGCCTATTTACCAAATCCGGCCGGCGTGCCACCTGAGGCACCTGGCCCTTTACGGTTCGGCAGCCGGTTTCGGCACGGTGCCAATGCCAGGGCCGATGAGGAGCCGCAAGGGCAGATGGCGAAGGGCCTCCTGTCCGGAGAACCCTCGCTGTTGGTGATGTCCCTACAGGGGGGAGGCGTTCTTCAGGAGGTCCAGTCGACCAGTACGTCGGGGGGCGGGCTTTCGGGTGGAGCGCCCAGGTCGACGCCAGTCACATCCTTGACCTGGTCACGAAACCAGGCGGTGAACTCGTCGCCGGTGGTGGCGAGATCCGTGAACGCCTTCTCGATGTCGGGAGCCTCGAACCACACCAACATGAAGCTCCCCATCGGGGTCTCTTGCAAGGCCCAAGTCTCCCGGGTAAGTCCCGACCTAGCCAGTTGCGCCTCGAACCCCTTCCGGCGCTCGCCCATGCATGCCGCCGCGAAGTCCCTGCCTCCTTGTTCTTTCCCGGGAAGGATCGGGAGCGCGCCATTGAACACTGCCATTGGGCTCTTCTCCTTGTTCGTCCGCCGTAAGCGCCAGAGACAGTACCAGCGGGCCCCGAGGAGTGCCCAAAGCCAAGAGGCCCCGTAGGGTGACGAACTCATCCATCGAGAGAGACGAACGAGGCGTCATGGGAATAACCCCGGGGCGAGACACTCCCCGATGCGCTGGGTATCCGCACGTGCCGATCAGGAGGCAGGTGGATCCGGGCCTTACCAGGGTTGAATTCGTCAGTCGCGGAGAACCGACGACGGTCCTCCGACACCCACCTGAGTACACGCTTCGACGCCGATCGCGTTGCGCTGAGGATAGAAGGTTAGGCCGAGGCCCAGACCCTGGTAAATGTCAATCCGCTCGGCTCGCTCTCCGTCTGGTCGATGACCTTCAAACGGGGAAGTGGGGGTCCGGCGGGGATGTCGTGTACCACGCCAGACCGGTGCACATCTCGTCCGAGGATCCATCACCCCACGTGACGAAGTGGGGAGGCAGCTTGCGAAGCTGCGGGAGCTCCTGCGCCAAGGTCGGATCGTGGGTACAGGCGACCTCGACCTTGTCCCCGCCTCTCATCACCACCGGCGTGCTCAGGTTGTACGCCTTTTGATAATCGAAGTTGTAGTTGGGGACGTTGAGGATGGTCTGGGCTCTCGGCGTCCCCGGATTGAGCACCATCTGGAGACTGCGGCCCAGTAGGTGCATATGGCCCTGGACCCTGACAATGTAGCCGCCCGTCCAGAGCGGGTACGTACAGGACGTCGAGTCACCCGCGGGTGGATTAGACGGGTTGCGTCCGCACGCCGCTTCGACGTCGTTGACGAATGCGACCGCGGTCTGGCCGAAGCGTTGGCCCAGGCTGACGAGTGATGCCGCTCGGTTGCACAAGGGCCCTGTTACGCCAGCCGGGCACGGAATGTCCGGTGGGGCATACATCACCAGGAGCTTGAGCGGCTTCAGCGGCGTCGAGATCGGCACGGTATGAAGCACCAATGAGTTCCTCACGGGTTTGTCGCCGACGAGCAGGTTGTAGTGAACCTGCATGATCAAGAGACTCCCAGCCGGAAGTGCCATCCCGGTGCCCTTGGGCAGGACGTCAGCACCGTGGCCCGGCGTCCACACACTGAGCATGGGGTTGCTCAGGATCTTGTCGACCGGCAACCCGGGCTCTGATGCCGCTCCGAAGCACGGCCAACCCTTTCCGCCCACATCGGCCCGCTCGGCGGGCGCCGCCAGAGATGGTGGTACGAGGTAGACAATGGCGTGATGGTCCTCAGTGCTCCCCGGGAGGAACTGGCTCGAGATCACGTACGAGTCCCGCGTGACGTGAGGGTTCAACAAGGTGCAGTGGTAGTCATCAGTCGTCAACGGCTGCGCCACGGGCCTGTAGGCGTCGGGCATCCGCACGGCGGTCGTCGTGATCGGGTACGCAGAGCCGGAGCGGCTTGCGCCGGCCATCGCCAGCCCCACCGCCGTGAACGCTGTCGCAGCCACGATCACGCTGGCAATCAGCAGCGCCGCCCGGGGGATCCGCACGCCGCTCAGCCTACCGAATCGCCGCACGAGGGCCGGCTCAGAAGGGACCAGATGGAGGGCGGCTCCGACCCGCACAGGGAAAACGATCTCCCAAAAATGGAGGAGGTCCCCCGCTCGTTGGTCCTAAACGACCCACGCCGCCCGCCGACTAGCGCCGTGGCAAGGACCGCCTGCTTGACTACGGTGCTGCAGCCCGGGTCGGTTGAGCTCAGGGCCCGCCATCTGGGCTCCGGACCCGGCTCTCTTACCACCGCGGATCATTCGGGGTAACTGGCGCCTCCTCAAGTGCTTGGGTCGTCCTGCCGATCCAAAGCCAATGGCGATTGAACCAGTCGTTGAGGGTACCCGGGACTATCTGAGCGCAGCGGGCGTAACAGGAAAGCTGCGAAGAGTGCTGGCAAGCCCGATTGTTGGCTTTGCGCCTTGGATCGCGTTCTCGGTGCTCGAAGGTCCCAAACGCTATGAGCTCGCCATCGGAGCAGCACTCGGAATCGCCGTGCTCCAGTTGGTGCTCGGAATGGTCGTCGGGGCAAGACCGAAGCAACTGGACGTCGCGGCAATCATCTTCTTTGTGGGCATGCTGGTGGCGGGCCTGCTTGTCGGACCGGACGGTCAGACCTGGCTTGACCGGTGGTCTGGCGAAGTGTCGAACGCAATGCTCGTCGTGGTGGCCCTGGGCTCAATCGTGTTGAGGGTTCCCTTCACCATTCAGTACGCCCAGGAGATGACGCCAAAGGAATATTGGGACACACCCCTATTCCTCCACATCAACTATGTGCTGACTTGGGTGTGGACCGCAACGTTTGCTGTCACCGCAGTTGTTGGTTGGTACGGAGACGGTCCCCTCAATCAGCCGGACAATATCTGGACGAATTGGATCATCCAGATTGCCCTTCTCATCTTCGCCATCCGTTTCACTGACTGGTATCCGGACGTCGCATCCGCCCACGCCCTGCCCGCCTCCGAAGGCTCCGACGAGAACACGCCCGACTCGATCGCCGGCCTCTTCCTGCCATTGGCCAGCTACCTTGTCCCGATCGGCATCGTTCTACTCGTATTGGGTACTGCGCCAACGTGGTGCGGCGTCGCCTTGATCGTGATCGGAACATTGCTTGCGCGCTTCCTTCGCGGGCAGACACCCCCCAGTTCGCAGGCGAACGACTCAGCCGTGCATCCCGGCTCCGCCCCTGCGTAGGCCCGATCAGGCCGCGCTCGAGGCGACGTCGCTCACCGCTTTGGCCTCGACCATTCGGCCCTCGTCGGGGGATCCGTCCTGGGTGTTCCGCAGACCGGCCAGGTGCCTCCACATCAGCAGTCCGGCGGCCACCACCGTGGCCACGGCGCCGGTCAGCAGCGAGATCCTCGGACTGCTCCACTGGGCGATGGCGCCCACCAACGGTGCGCCGATGGGGGTGGTTCCCAAAAACGCCATGGCGTAGAGCGACATCACCCGACCCCGCATGGATGGGTCGGCGCCCAACTGCAGGGTGGCGTTGGCAGTGGCAATGAATCCGATCGATGCCGCGCCCATGAGGACGATCAGCACGGCGGCCATCGCCACCGAGGGCGCCAGGGCCACCGCGGCCAGGAGGCCCCCGAACACCAGGGCCAGGACCTGCAGCAGGCGGGGCGTCGGCCGGGCCCGGTGGGCGGCGATCAGCCCCCCGGCCACCGCCCCCACCGCCATGCACGACGTCAGCAACGAGTAGGTACCAGCTCCTCCGTGGAAGGTGGTCTTGGCCAGTAGGGCCAGCGTCACGGTGAAGTTGTAGGCGAAGATCCCGATCAGGGCGACGGCCAGCAATGTGTTGCGCAGCATCGGGGTACGCCACACGTACACGAATCCTTCGCGGATCTGGCCCCTGGCCCGGGCCACCCTTTCGGTGGGACGTAGCTCCGCAGTGCGCATCATCGACAGGCCGATGATCACCGCCGCATAGGAGGCGGCGTTGACGAAGAAGCACACGCCCAATCCGAAGAGGGTGATCACCACGCCGCCGATGGCCGGCCCGATCACCCGTGAGGCGTTCATCACCACGGTGTTGAGGCTCACTGCATTGGGCAGATCGTCACGGCCGACCATCTCTATCATGAAGGTCTGACGGGCCGGGTTGTCGAACAGATTCACCACCCCGAGCAGAGCGGCCAGCACATAGACCTGCCACAGCTGCACCGCATCGCTGACGACCAGGATCCCCAGCACCAGGGCCAGCACGCCCCCGCAGGTCTGGGTCACGAACAACAGCCGTCGCTTGTTCATACGGTCGGCGACCAACCCGCCGATGGGACCGAACAGCAACATGGGCAGAAACTGAAGGCCCACGACGATCCCGAGGTCGACGCCGTTTCCGGTGAGGTGCAGCACCAGCCAGGCCTGGGCCACCGTCTGCATCCAGGTTCCTGACACCGAGATGAGTTGCGCGCAGAAATAGAGCCGGAAATTGCGAATCCGGAGGGAGCTGAAGGTCTGGCGTGCCGCCGCCCGCAGGGTGGTCACGGTTCGTCCAGGGACACGAGTCGCTCGAGGAGGACTGTGAGGTTGCCGAGCGCTTGGCGCTCGTCGGGCGGGAGGCGGTGGAGCTGCTGGGCGAGGAAGGCGTTCTTGAGGGACCGGCTCCTCTGGAGGACCTCGTGGCCTTGTGCGGTCAGGGTCACCCTGGCCACTCGTCGATCCGCGGAGTCGATCACCCTGGACACGTGACCGAGCTCTTCCAGGGCCCCCACGATCCGGGTCATCGAGGGCGGTTGCACGGACTCCCGTGCGGCCAGGGTCCCAAGGGTGGGGGAACCCAATTGCCCGATACTGGCCAGCGCCGACGCCTGGGTCTGGGTCAGCCCTCCGGCTGCGTGCTGACGAAGTCGGCGGTGCAGTCGGGTGACGGCCAACCGCAAACGAGAGGCCAGCTCGGTTTCGTCTGTATCGATGGTCCCGAACTCGGCGATCCCGTCGACGGCCGTCGTCTCGGGGTCACCCGTCGCCGCAGTCGAAGGAATTGCCATGTCTCCATACTAGTTAGTTTGCCTAACTAATGCCACAGACCTGTCCGCTCAGACGCCTCCAAAGCAGTGGCTCAGCCTGAGACCGATTGATGGGAGCGTCCGGGTTGGAAAAGACGAGTCACGCAGAAGACAACTCCGATCACCTGTATGGCACCGACACCGATCCACACGTTCATCGTGGCCGCAGGAATCGCCCAAGGGGCACCCTTGATGGCATAGGCAGCGAACATCACATCCACGATGACAGCCTGGATGACAAGACCGATGAGAATCGATCGTGCGTATGGTCTGCGATGTCTCGTGGACTGGTACTTGGATAGCGGGGCGTGAGGGGCCGTTCAAGGGTGTATGAGCCGTGACGACCGGCGGGTTTTCAGGCGAAGACGCTGA
>JADMIJ010000131.1 GCA_015478655.1 Acidimicrobiales bacterium
ATGCCCCAATTATTCCACTCCACGGAGGACTAGCGGTGTATTATACAAAGATCTTCAAGGCGTTCGGCAACTGGACACCCGAGGATGGTCTGACAGTCCACTCATTCGTGTCCCACATGAACAACGGGGGCTACGTCTTCGTTGAGGCGGACGACCCCAACGCCGTGTATTCATTCGTCTCCAAGTTCATCTACTGGAACGACGTCAATGTCGTCCCAGTAGTCGACGTCGCTGACGGAGTGGCTAGCGGGGCGGCTTCCCTCGCCTGGGCCCGCTCTGCGGTAAAGGGCTGAGACTCTCCGATTGATCCTCATTCCGAGGGTGAATCTCGTTGAGTTCGGGGTGCGTGGGGCAGAAACGCACCTCGAACTCGTTTCGATCGCTTCCATTTGAAACGGCATCGCTCGAGAGTGGGGGCTACAGCGACGAAGCGTGTCCCACCCACCCGGCGTTCGAGGGCAACCCGCGGCGCGCTGCTCACATCGATGGCGGCGTCCGAGCTCATGAGCTGTGGCGGTCGGCGCCGAGCGCGAGCACGTCTGCGATGGACGTGTTCGGAAGGCCTGGGTACAACTCGTGGATGGGCTGAGAGTCGAAGGTGAAGTCAGTCTGGTCCATGACCAGTGCCGCTCGGGCCTGTCGCCCGAGTTGAGGGTTCAGCCGACCGACGGTTGCGGCCATCAGTTTGAGCGCCGGTGGAGGTACGTGCCGAGGTTGCCCACTGCTGCCATCGGCCGACATGACTGCCTGTGCGAGGTCGTTGAAGGTGAGATCGTCCGGCCCGCCGATCTCGAGCGTTGTGCCCCGGGTGTCGCTCTCGGTGCCGGCGAGCTCGACCACGGCTGCTACGTCGATGACGGAAACGAAGTTCATGGGATTGTCGCCACGGCCGAAGACGAGTGGTCGTCCCGATCGTCCGGCCGTCGATCGGAGCAGCTCGATCCAGAGTTCGAGGAAGGCTGTGGCCCGCACCACGGTGGTGGGGATACCCGAGGCTGCGGCATAGCGCTCCGCTGCATACTTCATGCGGAACAGCTCCATGGGGCTATCGGCTGCAGCGCCGACGGTGGAGACGAGGACGAATCCGGCGCCGGCGGCCTTGGCGGCGTCGATGAGATGCATGTTGCCCCGGTGGTCGACGCTCTCCGGCGAAATCTCGCGCGGACCGGTGAATCCGTGGACGGCAGACACGACGACGTCGACGCCGGACACCGCTGCATCGAGGCTGTCGCGGTCCCGAACGTCGCCGGTCACCACTTCGATGCGGCCATCGGCGGCACCCGTCCGAGGTGGGTTGCGGCTGAGGATTCGGACCTCGAGGCCCCGGTCCACCAGGGCATCGACGACCAGTGTGCCGAGCCGACCGGTGCCACCGGCGACCAGGATCATGCCCGGGCTCCCGGAGTGACCTGGTGGCGCACCGCTTCGTTCACGCTTCCGGCATCCTCCTGCACCGGCTCGAGGTAGAAGCGAGCCCAGGCGGCGAGACCATCGGCGACACCGAAGATCACCACACCGCGCATGACGTGCGAGGAGCCATCGGGTCGGGTGCCGCGGTGCTCCCACTCGGTCCAAACCGTGTCGCCGTCCACGGCGCACCGCAGGACCTTGGCTGACAGATCGGGAATGGCGCCGAAAATCTGTGTCCAGTTCAGGCGGACCTGCTCGCTGCCGACGAAGCCTCGTTCGGGATGGGACGGCGTCTCGTTCCGGTAGTCGGGGGCAAAGCAGGCGACCAGAGCATCCAGATCGTGGTCGTTGGTCGCCCGGGCCATGCGTTCCACCAGGGCGGTTCCCTCAACTTCGGTGCGAGCGGGTGCCATAGGTCCTCCTTATTTCGCTCTAGTATGCTATAACCGTTCCAGTAGTATGGAACCGACACAGCAGGAAGTCAACACGAAACGGAACTACGACTCGCCGAGACGTCGGGAGCAAGCTCGCGAGACCCGTGAGGCGATTATCGAGGCCGCCCGGCATCTGTTCCTCCAGGAAGGCTTCGGGTCGACAACGATCAACGCCATCGCCAGTGAGGTCGGCGTCTCCGTCGACACCATCTACAAGGGCTTCGGAGGGAAGACGGGTCTGGTCCGAGCCATCTGCGAAGTGGCCCTCGCCGGGACGGGGACCGTTCATGCAGAAGATCGTTCGGACGCCCTCCATGGGCCGGACGCCGATCCGCACGACATCATCCGAGGGTGGGGTGCGCTGACAACCGAAGTGGCCCCCCGGATTGCCCCGATCCTGCTCCTGGTGCGTGATGCGGCAACCACTGACCCGGACATGGCCGAGCTCAAGACCGAGATCGATCTCCAGCGTCTCGAGCGCATGACCGACAATGCTCACCGACTCGCAGCCGGGGGACACCTCCGCCCAGGGATCGAAGAGGGTGCGGCCGGGGAGATCCTGTGGACGTACAGCTCGCCGGAGATCTACGAGCTCGTGGTTCTGGTCCGCGGCTGGACGCTCGAGCGCTACGGCACGTTCATTGCCGACGCCTTGATCGCTGCACTGCTGTAGGAAGTTCGAACCAACCCTCAGTGCAGCGGGTCAGACTCCGCCATTCCCCTGACCATGACCTGATCCAGCCTCGGCGCGCGTACGTCGTGGATGGTTGTCCACACATCTCAAAGTGCCGGAGTGCGACAGCTTGCGACCGGCAAGCACGCTTCGCCCGTGATGCACCCCGAGCCGGCGTTATACATGTAATCGGTGTCAAGCCGACTCCTCGGTCGCTCGTTTGACCAGGCTCCCGAAGAGCACGGCCCGGTCGCTTTGCCCATGGTCACGGGCGTGGTCTCGCTGCCGGAGCAGGACCGGGACGAACTCCGGCCCGGTGCGGAAGTAGGCGCAGCGTTCGCAAGCTGACTCGATGCGACAGTCGAGTTCGGCGGGCCGGGTGCACACGCCGTTGCCGAGCATCCGGGAGTACTCGGTTCGGAGCCGGGTCATGGCCGGGGTTTCGGTCTCCGTCGGAAGCTCCTTCGAGGTTCCCACCGTCTTGTAGAGCGCATCGACCTGCTCCATGACCGAGGCGTACTCGTCAGCCACCACCCGGTTGGCGATGCGGGCATAGATGAGGGTCATGTCCATGGACCGGTGACCGAGCATCTCGGCGATGGTCTCCAGACGCATGCCCCGGTTGATGGCCTGGGTGGCCAGCGTGTGGCGGAGCTGATGGGGATGGGCATGCCCGATGCCGGCCTTCTTTGCTGTGGTGGCCACGATGCGATGGACGGTGCGTCGGTCGAGGGGCCTGTGCTCGTCGGCCATGAGTCGCTGTTGAGCCCGGATGTGGACTCGGTTGCGTGTCGTCCACTCATCGAGCAGTGGGACGAGCTCTGCGTGGAGCGGAATCATCCGGTCGTTGCGCAGCTTGCCAACTGGAATGCGCAGCCAGTGTGACCCGTCACGCACGGAGACGGCGTCGTCCGCCAGCTCGCAGAGCTCGGTCGCCCGCATGCCGGTGCGGGACAGCATCTCGACCACCAGCCGATAGCGGGGCAGGCGATGGGCCTTGGCTGCAGCCAGGAGTTTGGCCGAGTCCTCGTCGGAGAGGAACTTGGGGAGGGGTTCGGGTCGGGGCGGGATGTCCCCATGAAGGATCGGGTTCCGGCGGTGGGCATCTGGCCAGTCCCACTCAATGAGGCGCTCGAGGAAGATCCGGATCATCCGCAGTCGCTGGCGTTGGGTGTTCTTGGCCATGGTGCCGCCCCGCATGCCGGGCTGGGCGGCCAGCCACACCTTGTAGTCCTCGATGTGGGTGCGGGTGATGTCGGACACGGCAGCCACGTCGGTCTCAGCCACCAGCCACCGGGCCAGTTGGCGCAGTGTCGAGTCGGCGACGTCCACGCTGCGGGGAGCGAGGAAGGTGGTGAGCTGGACCAGGTAGCGGCGCATGCTTGCCGCCAGCTGAGGTGCCTGGACCGAGAGCACGGCCCACTCCCGGTGGGACTCGTTCTTCGGGATCCAGGGTTCGGGCAGGACCTCGGCGATGCTCACTGGGCCACCTCCACCATGGCCAGCAACTCGGCGGCGTGGGCATCGACGGCCCCCATGGCCTGGTGGTACTCGTTGGCCAGCCAGTCATTGGTCAGGTGCAGATAGATCCGGGTCGACTCGATCGAGATGTGCCCGGCCTGGGCCTGGACGGCTTCGAGCGCCATGCCCCGCCTCCCGCAGTCGCGTGAGGCAGGTGTGACGGAGCTGATGGCAGGTGGCCCGCTCGAGTCCGGCACGCTGGCGGGCGCTCAAGAAGATCGTCTCCACTCCCTGTGCACTCAGCCCCTGGCCTCGGCTCGGGCCCTTCAGGGTCACGAAGACCCGATCGGACGAGGCGTCCTTCGGTCGCTCCTCCACCAGATACTCGCCCAGCTCGGAGAAGAAGGTGTTGGAGATGGGCACCACCCGCTGGTGGCCACCCTTTCCCTCGGCGACGAACACCGAACGTTCGGCGACCTGGATGTCGGACAGCCGGAGACCGAGCACCTCGCAGCGCCGCAGACCGCCGAGCACCATGGCGAAGACCATGGCCCGATCCCTATGGGTGCGCATCGCCCCGACCAGTGCGTCGACCTCGCCGGGCGAGAGAATCTTCGGCAGCGTCCGGGGCACCCGCACCAGCGGCACCGTCAGGACCCGACCACCACGCCGGCGGGTGGACAGCCCCTTCGGCACCGGGTTTGTCTCGACGGGCGTGTCGCCCCGGGCCACCAGATACGCATAGAAGCCCGACACCGACGACAGCCGACGGGCGATGGTGCGGGCCGACAGTCCCGACTCGCCATCGGAGAGCCTGACCACCGTGCGGTCGCCGCGCTGGTCAGCGAGGAACTCGAAGACATCGGCAGGAACGACGGCGACTGGGTACTTGTCGACGACGGTGAAGAACGCCTTCAAGTCGAAGGCGATCGCCCCGCAAGGTGTTCGGTCTGGCCCGACCCGCCACGAACTCCAGATAGGAATCGATCAGCGGATGACCCAACTCGAATCGGGTCTCTCCTGTGGAAGATGACGTGCGGACCAGGACGGGAAAGGAGCTCATCCGGGCATGTTCCCAGCGCTGGACAGAAAGCACTGAGATGCCAAAAGGATCACATGTGTATTAAGCGATCAGGGATACCCCGAGCGTTCCCACGGTATTGCGTGTACCGTCAGGACAGATTCCCCTAAGGAGGCGCCATGCCAAAGTATCTGCTTGAAGTGAACTACACCCTCGACGGTGTCAAGGGCCTCGGGGCCGAGGGTGGTACAGCTCGGGTGGCCGCCGCCACCGCACTCGTCGAGAGTCTCGGCGGCAAGGTCGAGTCGTTCTACTTTGCCTTCGGTGATAGGGATGCCTATGTCGTGATTGACCTACCGAACAACAGCTCTGCTGCCGCTGGGGCACTGGCAGTGAACATCGGAGGTGGGGCCACGGTACGGACGGTGGCGCTACTGACGGCCGCAGAGATCGACGAATCCGTGTCGGCCGTCAAGAAGGCGACCTACCGTCCGCCGGGAAGCTGACCCTCGGTCTACAGGAACGGTGCTCTTATCCGGCGCTATGAGACAGCTCGGCTTCGTAATTGCAGGACTCCAGAAGGAGCTGGTTGAGGGTTGCCGCTAGGGCTGTAAGCGCTTCAATCGGCCGAAGACATCGGGTCCAATCTGAAGACCGTCCGCAGCAGACACCGCCGGGGATACGTCGATGTCGAAGACGTCAGACTCGTCCCGTGGCAGAATGGACGGGTGATCCCACGCCAATGAGGCATACGACATCTCGCAAGACGGCGACTAGTGTGGTGACACGTAAATAGCCGCGCGATAGGGGTAGGATGGAGCTATGGC
>JADMIJ010000294.1 GCA_015478655.1 Acidimicrobiales bacterium
GCCCATTCCAACGGGATCTGCTGGTCCAGGACCATGCCGATCAAGAGGGCCAGCGGATCGTCGGAAATGAGCTGGTCAGCGACGGCATTTCCGCTGAGGTGCAGCATGGCCGGGATTCTACCGAGGCGCCGAAGTGCCAGCAGGCTCAACCAGCCTGGAGCCGGCTCGGAGCCGGCTTCCAGAAGGTCCGCGGACGATGTGTATGACGCCTTAGGCCCACGCATTTACCCCCGATGAAGTCGCACTGGACCAGGCCGACGAGTGGGGCCCGGCCCAAGACTGGTCAGATTGGGCGGCGTGGGCTGAATCGGGGGGGATCCATGAGCGGGGTGAGATCTGGTTTGCTGCCGTTCCCCAGGGTGGGGATCGCCCCGTGCTGGTCCTCACTCGGGACCCCCTTGCCGACCGCATCGGCCGGGACGTGGTAGCGGCCCTGACTCGTACACGTCGTGGTGTCGCCTCTGAGATTGCCCTGACCGTCGCCGAGGATGACGTGCCATCGGACTGCGTCGTCTCGTTCGACAACCTGCACACGTTGCCTCGCGCCGCTCTCCGGCGGCACCTCACGACATTGTCCGAACCCCGCATGGCTCGAGCCTGCCGGGCCCTGCGAGCAGCCGTCGCCTGCTGAACTGCCGGCTGTCCACGACCGCCCGCTCCCGGGCCGGCTCAGGGCGCCACTGCAGGCGGGAAGCCAGGGTCGTGACGCCGGTCGGGATCGACGATCGAGCAGGCCCCCGAGGGGGAAGGATCTGGCCATGACGACGAACGAATCGTTGCGGGGCCGGGTCTGTCTCCTGACCGGCGCCTCCGGCGGGATCGGCGGGGCGTTGGTGGCCAGGCTCGCCCAGGAGGGCCTGCACGTGGCCTTGGCCTACGGCTCGCACCAGGCGGAGGCGGAGCGTGCCGCCGGAACCGTCCGGGCGCACGGTGGCCGGGCGGTGATGATCCCGGGTGACCTGGCCGACGCCGGTGTCCCCCGACGCCTGGTCGAGCGGGCGACCGAGGAGCTCGGCCCGGTGGAGGTTCTGGTCGCCAACGCCGGGCGGGCCCAGCGCAGCTCCTACGACGAGCTCGAAGTGGCGGACTGGGACGCCACCCTCGACGTGAACCTCCGGGCGCCCTTCCTGCTGGCTCAGGCCGTGCTGCCGGGAATGCGCCACCGACAATTCGGGCGGGTCCTCTTCGTGT
>JADMIJ010000295.1 GCA_015478655.1 Acidimicrobiales bacterium
GGATGCACTGATTTTCTCGGTCGTCCGGGGCGGCGCTTGGCCTCGTGTGGGGGGCTGCGAAATGATGAGGCGTGGACCGCGATCAGCTCAGCTTCACTGACATTGAGTACGGGAACCGGCGGCGGGTTTCGCGCCGTGAGCGGTTCCTGGCCACGATGGATGCCACGATCCCGTGGACGAGGTGGGTGGGGTTGATCGAGGCGCACTACTACGCGCCGCGGCCGGGGAAGAAGGGCCGCAAGGCCAAGCCGATCGAGACGATGCTGCGGATGTACCTGCTGCAGGTGTGGTTCTCGCTGTCGGATGAGGGGGTCGAGGAGGCGATCTACGACTCGTATGCGATGCGCAGATTCATGGGTCTGGACTTCGCGGTCGAGCAGGTGCCCGATGCGACCACGCTGCTGCACTTTCGGCACCTGCTGGAGAAACACACGCTGGGCGAGAAGCTGTTCGAGGCCCAGAACCAGATCTTCACTGAGCAGGGCTGGATCATGCGCGGCGGGTCGATCGTGGACGCCACGATCATCGCCGCGCCGTCCTCGACGAAGAACGCCACGGGTGAGCGTGATCCCGAGATGCATCAGACCAAGAAGGGCAACCAGTGGTACTTCGGGATGAAGGCTCACATCGGCTCTGACGCGGGCACCGGGTATGTCCACTCGGTGACGGCCACGGCGGCGAACGTGCACGACCTGGACGAGGCAACCAATCTGGTGCGTGCCGATGACGAGTTCGTCTACTGCGATGCGGGCTACCAGGGCGCCGAGAAGAGACCCGAGGTCGTCACCGACGAGCACCTCTCACGGATCCAGTGGCGGGTCGCCGCGCGCAAGGGCGTGTTGAAGACCATGACCGAACACGACCGTGCAATCGAGTCACGCAAGGCATCGGTGCGGGCCAAGGTCGAGCATCCGTTTCTCATCGTCAAACGCGACTTCGGGTTCACCAAGACCCGCTACCGCGGGATCGGCAAGAACCTCAACCACCTGCACATGCTGTTCGCATCGGCGAACTGGCTGATGCGGGCACGTGCCGTCACCCTCGCCGGGTGACGGCATAGCGTCAGCCTGCCCGAAACCGCGCCGACACGGCCCAACGAGGAGCCAAGGCGAGGCAGAAGGGGTCCGGAGCTCAACGAAGGCCGTCCTACGCCCACTCACCCGTGAACTGGTGTGTTGATCAGTGCATCC
>JADMIJ010000296.1 GCA_015478655.1 Acidimicrobiales bacterium
CGACAACGCCTGGGCCCAGCTCGAACGGGGCGACGTCGGCATGTCCGAGTTCTGCCTGCTCTTCGAAGCCGAGGCGCTGGCCCTCGGGCACCGTGTGGACGCAGGCGAGGTCATGGCCGGCCTGGTGGGTGAGGTTCGACCGGCGATGGTCGAGGCGCTACGCCGCTGTGCCGAACGGTTCAAGACGGCCTGCCTGACCAACAACTTCCTGTTGGAACGCACGGTCGATCTGGCCGCCGATCGCCCGGATATCGCCGAGATCTACGCCCTGTTCGATCTGGTGATCGAATCGTCCAAGGTCGGAGTGCGCAAGCCCGACCCTCGCTTCTACGAGATGGCCTGTGAGGCGCTGTCGGTTGCCCCCCATGAGGTCGTCTATTTGGATGACCTGGGCATCAATCTGAAACCGGCCCGGGCCATGGGCATGCACACGATCAAGGTCACCGCGCCGGACGTGGCCCTCGAGGAGCTTTCGTCGGTGCTGGGGATTCCACTGGCCTGAGGACCAGGCTCGCCGGGTTGGGCCCCCACTACCCTTCAGTCGGTGAGCGCTCATCCCCTCCAGTTCGATCCCATCGACGAGGCCCGGTCCCAGTGGGCCAAGCGGTGGGAAGTGGAAGCCAGCGATGCCATGGCCGCGGCAACGTCGATCATGCGGGCTCAACAGGTGGTTCTGGCCGCGGTCGACGGTGTGCTGCGCCCGTTCGGGCTGACCTTCGCTCGGTACGAGGGATTGGTCCTTCTGTCCTTCAGCCGCCAGGGATCGCTGCCGCTGGGCAAGATGGGCGACCGGTTGATGATCCACCCCACCAGCGTCACCAACATTATCGACCGGCTCGAGGCCCAGGGCCTGGTGCGACGAGTGCCCCATCCCACCGATGGTCGGACGACCCTGGCCGAAGTGACCGCCGAGGGCCGGGCGCTGGCCACCCGGGCCACCCGCGCCGTCAACGAGATCGCCCTCGGCCTCGGCATGCTCGACGACCGTGATCTCCAGGACCTCTTCCGGATCATCCGCAAGATCCGGGTGCACATCGGCGACTTCACCCCTGAGGGGTGACGGCAGGACTGCGGGACTGGCTGACCGGAGGCTGCGTGAGGCCGGCAGGGGTCAGACGTTCCGTCGGTAGGACCCGCCCACCTCGAACAGGGCGTGGGTGATCTCTCCCAGGGAGGCGTGG
>JADMIJ010000297.1 GCA_015478655.1 Acidimicrobiales bacterium
GGATGAGCGACATCAGGGTGTCCATGATGGGACGTTCGCCGGGGGTGAGGGCCAGCTGCAAGGTCTGGAGATAGCCCTTGTCGTACACGGGGGGCTGGCAGTACATCATCTCGAAGGCATCGTCGTAGGGGGACTGGCCGCCGATGGCGTGGTAGGTCTGCAGGATCCCCGACTCGTTGACCAGGGAGTAGAACGGGTCGAAGTAGGGATCGGCCGGGGTGCGCCCGTAGAGGGGTCCGGGACGCAGGCATACGGCCCTCGCTCCCCGCTCGAGCACCCACTCCAGCTCCTTGACGGCCATGTCCACGTCCAGCAGGGGGATGACGGGGATGGCGAAGATCCGGTTCTCGAAGTTGAAGCCCCAGTCGGTGTCGAGCCAGGTGTTGAAGGCCCGGAAGACCCGGTACATCATGTCGACGTCGTCGTACATGAGGTGCTCCACGCACTGGCCCAGGGTGGGGAACATGAGGATGCTCTCCACGTTCTGCTCGTTCATGGTCAGAAGGCGCGGCTCGCGCTCGCGGTAGACGGGGGTGAGCGGCTCGAGCTCGCCGTACTTCTGGACCATGGTGTTGCCGCCTGGGCGGTGGCCCTCCTCGAGCAGCTTGAGGTGGTCGTGGAAGGCGCCGGGCCGGGAGATGGGGTTAAAGGTGGGGTTGGGCACCCCGGTCGACTTGCGGTCGCCGAAGAACAGGTGCTTGCGCTTGCCGTCGCTCATCCAGCGGACGTGCTTTTTGACCTTCTCGTCGGCGAAACGCAGGAAGGCGTCATCGGCCTCGTAGTAGTGGTTGTCGGCGTCGAAGATCTTGTAGTCCATGGCCATCCCCCGTTCGGTCTCCTGGCGAGACCACGTGTTTCCTATCTTGTGGCCTGAACCGGGTTGCCGTCAACCGACCGTTTGGCAGTTCCTGACCCCGTCATCCCTCGTCGGGACCTTGCCTGACCACGAGCAGGCCGATCCAGCGAGCCGTCTGGACCCGTCTAGCTCAGCTTGGCGGTGGGAACCGACGACAGCCGGCCGTTCTCCCGGAGCTCCCTGACCGCCGGCACCGGGTCGGGATCGGCGAAGAGGCCCTCGTCGGCGTAGTCGGTGGGTCGGCCGGTGGCATCGACCACCCACCACGATGCCTCCAGGGCGATCCCGTTGGGGTCGGTGAAGTACACCGAGCGGATGAAAC
>JADMIJ010000298.1 GCA_015478655.1 Acidimicrobiales bacterium
CAACCTGGCCGCACACAAGCGGCCCGATGTCGTCCTTCTCGACTTGGGTCTTCCCAGTATTGACGGCGTCGAGGTGGTGCGAGGACTGCGGGGGTGGAGCGCCATCCCGATCATCGTCCTCTCCGCCCGGCACCAGAGCGTGAGCAAGGTCGAGGCCCTCGACGCCGGAGCGGATGACTATGTCACCAAGCCGTTCGGCATGGACGAGCTTCTGGCCCGGTTGCGCGCCGCACTTCGACGCACGGCTCCCGCTCCCGAGGACCCACTGGTGGAGACCGATGCGTTCACCATCGACCTGGCCGCCAAACGGGTCATGCGAGATGGGTCGGACGTCCACCTCACGCCGAAGGAGTGGGACATCGTCGAGTTGTTGGTCCGCAACCCGGGCACGCTCGTCTCGCATCAGCAGCTGCTCCACGAGGTGTGGGGACCCCAGTACGAGACCGAGACCGAGTACCTCAGAGTGCTGATGGCCCGGGTACGCCGGAAGCTCGAGACCAACCCGTCGCGGCCCGAACACTTCCGTACCGAATCAGGCATGGGCTACCGCTTCGTACCCTGAACCGGACCCAGCCCGTAGCATCGGTGGCCGTGCAACCGGACACCGTGGCCATCTACGACGACCGGGGGCTCCGGTGGGCCGAGACACACGCCCGGGCCGGTCGGCGGGCCGACGCCCAACGCTTCGCTGTCCAGGTAGGCGACGGTGTGCTCCGCATGGACATCGGGTGCGGTGCCGGACGGTACGCCCCGTACCTGGGCCAGCCCCTCATCGGCCTGGACGCATCACTGGTGATGCTTGAGGAGTGCCGGCTCCGTGCCCCTGGAGGGGCATACGTGCTCGGTGACGTCGAGGCTCTTCCCTTCGCCACCCGCTCGATCGGTGGTGGATGGTCGTGCATGACCCACCTGCACGTACCCCGGCTCCGCCTTCCCGTCGCCCTCTGGGACCTCCAGCGGGTCCTGACCGTCGATGCCCCCTTCGATATCCAGGTGCTGGCCGGTGACTACGAGGGGAACGACTTGCCCGATGACACCCTCGGCGGGAGGTTCTTCGCCGGCTGGCAACCCGAGTCCCTGACCGATGTGCTCACCGGGGCCGGGTTCGAGGTCGACCCCGCCTCGGTGACGATCTCCGGCGACGAGGTGCGATTGCGGGCTCGACGGTCCCGAAC
>JADMIJ010000299.1 GCA_015478655.1 Acidimicrobiales bacterium
GGCCATGGGTGCATGGACGTCGCGGGCCTGTCGTGCCTGCTCGACGGCGAGGCCGGTGGTCGTTGGCAGCACCAGGTGGGCGACCAGCTCGATGGTGGGGCAGTCGCTGGCGTGGCCGTCGCCCTGTGCTCCGACGGTGAGACCGAACAGGTCGCTGATGGGACCTCCGTCGGCGCCGGCTGTTGGTGCTGGGTTCTTCTTGACCGCCACCACACCAGGGCTGATCCGGACCGCAGGTCAGCCCACATATTTCTGCCCTTCCCAACCCGAAGTCGTTCCCCCGTCCCGCATGCCCGAACCCACCATCCCACGAAGGAGACCCGTGTACATCCACGTCCAGTTGCTGTGGTCGCTGTTTCGGTCCCACCTTGCCAGCCTGGAGAGCGACGAGAGAGGGACGGTCGTGGAGAAGGTGATTCTCACCGCCGTCTTCGCCGCGCTGGCCATCGCCATCGGAGCCATCATCGTCTCCAAGGTCACGGCCAAAGCCAACTCCATCAATCTGAACTGACGGGGATGGCGCCGATGCCGGGCCTGGTCGGCCACCGGAGGGCCCGGCAGGACGGGAGCTCCGTTGTCGAAGCCGTCGTAGTAGTTCCGGCGCTCATGGTGCTCATCCTCCTCACGGTGCAGGCGGTGCTGTGGGCCGAGGCGGCGTGGGTGGTGCAGGCCGCCGCAGGCGCCGGCCAGCGAGCCAGCAGCCTCACCGGGTCGGTCGGACCCGGCCAGGCGGCGGCCGACCAGGTGGTGGCGGGATCCGGCACGCTGACCTCCCCGGCGGTCCAGGTAGCCATCGGCTCCGGCGACGTCGTCGAGGTGCAGGTCCGCGCCACCGCCACCTCGGTGATGCCATGGATGCATTTCCAGGTCTCCGCGCAGCGCAACGGGCCGGTGCAGGAGTTCCGGGCCGCCCCTCGGACCGGGAGCTTCTCCGGACGGCAAGCGGGTCTTCGGAGGCCGGTGCGATGAGGAGGCCGCTGCGATGAGGAGGCCGCTGCGATGAGGAGGCCGCTGCGATGAGGAGGCGAGGTCGTGGTGAAGAAGTAGAGCGAGGGAGTATCACCGTAGAGCTGGTGGTGCTCACGCCGGTGCTGATGCTGTTCGTCCTCTTGATCGTCGGGATGACCCGGTACGAGGTGGCCCGACAGGAGGTGATCGGAGCCACCAGGGC
>JADMIJ010000132.1 GCA_015478655.1 Acidimicrobiales bacterium
CGGTAGGGGGCAGGCGACTAGGGCTAATCGTCGGTGGGTCCAGTCCGTGTCGGACGTAAGCCGGGGCGAGCTGAACCGCTCCAGCTCGGATAGGTAATCCGATGGATTCTGTCGCAGTTGGGACACACGATCGCTACCGGTGTCGCATCACTAGGGGACTTCTTCAAGTCTGGCATCGGACGCAGGTGATCACGGTCAGGAAGGTCAAACATATGGCCACAGTGATCACACGCCAACATGCATGCATTCTAAAGCCGTCGGTCAACACTTCGGGCGGCTCAATCCCGGCGATCGGGGGCACGGCCAGTAGTCGCCAAGATGCGGTCGAGGAGTGCGGCGTCAGGCGGAACCTCTAGCGGAGGACCCCACAAGTCCGGCAACGGGGCATTAGGAACGAATACGGCCACATGCTCAAAGCAGGCTTGGAGCGTCTGCTCTGGCAGGTCGAACGGTTGGCCGGTGGCAGCGGCGATATCCCACCCGTGCACGACGAACTCGGTTAGTGCGATCTTGCCCCACGTTGAGTTGGAGAGGTGCGACCCCGGCACATTGCCCGTACCCTCCCAGACAGCCGGGCCGTCCCACGCCTTGCCCAGCGCCCGCACATGCTGGGTGACGGTGTCCCGCCAGCCTGGTTTGAGATGTGAATAGCCGGTGTCGGGAAGCTCTCTAGAGCCCAGAGCGAGCGAGGTGGGCCCCTGGGCAACTAGGTCGACATGGTCGATGAGATCGCCGACTGTGTATTCGGTGCACGGGCTAGGGCCAGTGAGATGGTCATCGGCTACGCCTGCCAACCCTTCGATCATGACGCCACATGCGGGGTTCAGGTCGATCACAGGGCTCCTCCAATGGGTCTGCAGTGACCGTCTCGATGGTACAGACGGTCAGCAGATCTGCGACTCATCTGTCGCAGGTGGCGGTCTCCGAGACCTGCCCCGAGGCGCCGGAGTGGGGCACCCGCCAGGTATCCCACCGATCCCGGTGGTAGGGGACGTCGGCGCAGGGCGTCAAAGACGACCGATGATCGACGCCAGAGCCTGTTCGTCTTGCGACTCGCTGAGGCTCATCGAAATCAGCGTTACGACGTACCCGTTTTTCAAGGTGCTGAGGATTTGAGCGTGAACGTTCGTGATGCCACTGATTGGCGGCGGATTGAGCCGCCGATAGGCAGCAATCCCGGAAACCATCACTCGGCTGTATACCGGCGGGGTGTCACCCCGCAACGTAGTGAGCGTGGCCGCTGTCCGTCACCGAGAAGGTGTGGACAGCCGTCCTGTTCCACGAAACGTTGACGTACATCACCCCCGGCTTCATTCACGTGTAGAGGGCCGTGCTGTGGTCACCCGGCGCTACCCGGCACTGGCTAGGTTGAACGGGAGCTCCGAATGCTGTACTTGCCTCCTGAGTGCTCAACAGCGAGCAGGCAGATCGTGGCGAAGGGGTTTGCTGCGCAGAAGTCGGCGAGGAGCTACAAGCAGAGAGCGCTGCCCCCAGTGCCAGGCGGATTCAAGGGGTGAGCGCAACGAGCTCGGCGAACTTCTCCAATGGTGTCATGTAACCAAGCGTCTTGCGCGGCCGACCATTGAGGCTCCGTTGGATTCGCGCCAGGTCCTTCGCCGTGTGACTCGAGAGGTCGGTGTACTTGGGCATGTATTGGCGTAATAGACCGTTTGTGACCTCGTCGAAACCGCGTTGCCAAGGTGAGTGGGGATCACAGAAGTAGACCGTGTCCGGCCGCTCATGCCAGCGGCGTCAATGGCATCAACTGCGCCTCGGTGGGTTCACTGCAGCAGAACCAAGGCTCGGTGAGGTGGGCCCTAGCCCCGACGGCGCCCTTCGAGACAGCCCCAAGGGATGGGGGAGCAGCGCGGTTGGTGGCGAAGGACCGAATGAAGGCGTCGATCTCTCCGAACGTTGCGGCCGCTCCTTGCTCAACCCGCGCCTCGACTAGCGCAGCGAGCTCCTGTTGCAGTCGATCGACCATGGGGTCGGGATGGCTCCAGGTCCAACCCAAGCGCTCCGCTTCGTAGTGACCGAGGTGGGGTTCCATGGCGGCGTGGCCGAGGAGCAGCGAACCCTCGGGCAACAACAGGCGCACCGTATATTGCACCGGATCCACGTTGACGACGAGATCGTGGGCCACGACGAAGTCGATCAGGTCGATCAGGTCGTCGAGAGTGGTCCAGGGGGTGAACGGCAACCACGACGGGCGTACTTCGATCCCGTGCTCGCGAAGCGACACTATGGCCTGGGATGCATCGGCTACGGAATGACCTTTGTCGAGGTAGCCGAGGATCGCGTCGTTGGTCGACTCGAATGCCGAAACGATAAATGCGCAGCCGGCTTCTGCCAGCTCGGGTAGAACGCCTGGGTGGCGCAGGATGTGCTCCACCTTCGTCGTGCAATCGAAGGTCAGGCTCGGATGACACTCGTGCATGACCGCTATGACTCGGCGCGCGTGAAGCGGGGCGTTGAGGAAGTCCGGGTCGGCGAAGGACACATGGCTGGCACCTGCTTCCACCAGCTGGTCGATATCGGCCACGACGACAGCCACGTCCACCGGGCGCACGCGGCCGTCATACACGACCGGAACCGGACAGTGTCGGCACCGGTGCGAGCAACCTCGACTGGCCTCGACGGATCCGACCAGGCGCTCCTCCCCGCCGACGACGAGCTTCGTGTACCGGTCCAGGGGTGGCAACAGGTGCCGGGCGGGAACCCTCGCCTTGACTCGTGCCAGCTGAATAGGCGGGCCCGGGTCCTCGCCGTCCACCCACGCCACCAATCCCGTCTCGTACTCGCCGGCGATCACGGCATCGACGGCCGAGGTGACAGTCAGATCCCGACTCACCGGTGCGTAGAGGCCATAGAAGCACAGCGGAAGTTCGGGTCGTCGGGCCCGTATCGTCTCGGCGAGCCGCAATGCCAGGCGCATGGCGGTGTGCATCGGCACCGAGAACGCCACCCGGTCGGCCCAGTCGACATCGTCTGCGTCGAGCGCGTCGAGGGCGACGTCGACGCAGCGAACCTCGTGACCAGCCGCGAGCAGCGCGCTGGTGGCCTTGGCCGCGTGCAGTGGCTGGTGGCCCAGTTCGTAGGTGGACAGCAGCAATGCTCGCACTTCCTCGACCTTATCGGGCCGGCCTCGGCCTCAGGTCTGGCTCAGCGCAGGTGCACGTCGAGACATGCCTCTGCCTGTCGAAGGGCCGCTTCGACGGCCTGCGGTGTCGGTCCACGGGCGAAGATGAACCCCAGGTAGCGGTCACCTTCGGGCAGTGGCACCACCGGCCGCCCTGGCGGAATACTGATGTCGAGACCGACCACTCCTTCGATGGCGAGGGCCCGTTCCTGTCCCGACACGTGGTCGAGTAGCCCGGCCGATCGGACCGGGAGCATCATCACGCCCGATGCCTGTGACTCCCGGGTGAGGCCATCGAGCCCCATGCCGAGGGCGTGCCGAATGATCACCTCTTCGAGGCTGACCCCCGCACCGAACCTGAGGGTCCGCGCGCACAAGCCACCGATGGACCGGGCAGCGAGTTCGAGCATGATCACGTCGCCACCCGGGTCGATGCGCAGCTCAGCATGAACGGGGCCTTCCCGCAGCCCGAGTGCCGTCGCCGCCCGAGCTGCGGTGGACTCGATCTCGGTGAGGATCGCCGGGGGCTGGTGTGACGGCGTGACGTAGATGGTCTCTTCGAAGAAGGGGCCATCCAGGGGATCGGGTTTGTCGAATACCGCCAACACCTCCAGACGTCCCCCCGTGAGCAGACCCTCCACGGCGACCTCGTCTCCCGGCACGAAGGACTCGACGAGGAGGGGTTCGGGAGAGTTGGCGGTCATGGCGCGAATGCGGACGGCGGCCGCCTCGGCCGCGATGGCGTCGTCAGCACGGATGACTCCTTGGCTGGCCGACCGCGACACAGGCTTGATCACACACGGATACCCGATCTCCGCCGCGGCCGAGGCGACGTCGGCCCCGGGGGAGACGATTCGGTAGGCGGGCTGGGGCAGCGAGGCGGCCCCCAGGCGCTCCCGCATGATCGTCTTGTCCCGGGTGGCGGCGACCGCGTCGGGCGGATTGTGGCGGAATCCCAGGCGCGCGGCCGCGGCAGATGCGATCACCACCCCTTGGTCGTCGACGGCGAGAACGCCTTCGAGTGGACTCCGGTGATGCAAGGCCACGATGGCGCTCACCGCGGCGTCGACGTCGGCCAGCGGTACCACCACGGCCCGGTCACCCATGGAGCCGGACAGGGCCTGACGGTGTTCGGATCCGACCACGACCTCGACCCCTAAGCGGGCGGCGGCAGCAACGAAGTCCGAGGCCCGGTAGGTGGCAGTGGGCAGCAGCAAGAGGATCCGGGCCACCCCCCTATGATGGTCGCAACCCACCAAGGTTGAGACGAGACGCCATGACCGACATCGATTCCAACAGCGTGGCCGTCCTGCAGGCGGCCGATGCAGCGCTGAAAATAGTGCTGGAATTGCGGTCCGGCGAAGACGATGAGGAGTCGCTGGCCCTATGGGTCGAGGTCACCGGTGCGAGCGGAAACGACTACACCTACGACATGTACTTCCAGGCGGTTGGCGACGCCGGACCCGATGATTGGTCCGACGAACGTGGTGGGCTGGCGCTCGTGGTCCCGGCCGACAGCATCGCCAAAATGCGGGGGTCGGTCCTCGACGTCAACCGTGATGGAGACCAGGACGGGATGGTCATCCAGAACCCCAACCAGCCACCGCGCCCTGCCGGAGCCAGCCCGGGCATGGCCGGGCCGCCTGTGGACCTCAGCGGAGACGTGGCGCAGCGGGTCATCCAGGTCCTGGAGCAGCAGATCAACCCGAGCATTGCGGTGCACGGCGGCCGGGCCGATCTTGTCGCGGTGGAGGGTGACGCCGCCTATCTCCGCTTGAGTGGCGGCTGCGCGGGTTGCGGCATGGCGGCGGTGACCTTGAGCCAAGGGATCGAAGTCGCCCTCCGCGAGTCGGTCATCGAGATCACTCGGGTCATTGACGTCACCGACCACGCCGCCGGCACCAACCCCTATTACGAAGCGGCCAAGAAGTAACCCCTACGACGCGGCCAGACAGCACGCCCTACTGAACAATGAATCGGCGGGCATCCTTGGCGGCATAGGACGCCACGATGGCGTCGGTTGCCGCGGTCGTCTGAACTCGGCGGACCACGTCGTGCAGTCGACTGGCCGGGATAGCACACATCATGTCGGTCTTGGACATGGCGGTGCGAGTGCGACTGAGCATGCACCCCACGCTCACGGCCACTTCCCCCTCTTGCTTGGCTACCGCAACGATGTGGCACTGGGGCTTGCCGTCGATGCGAAGGCCAGGAAGCGCGTCACGTAGCACCATGAGCTGCTTGGCGTTGACCCGGATCAGGACGACGTCAGGATCCACGGGTGTTTCTGTCAGGGGGCCGTAGGTTACGACCTCGGGCCGGTTGGCGATGACAGGGATGTCGGGAACCATGTCCATGGTCACCCAGCCCGACTCCACCAGGGCCGCCACATCCGAGTGGCCGGCGACCTCGTCGAGGGTGGCGAACCCATGAGTCAGGCTTCCGACGCTGCAGTTGCCATGGTCGGCGGCGACGGTGGAGAACGTCCGGTCGAGTGCTTTGGGCCCGCCGCGATTTTGATTACGCGTTTGGCGTCGGCGTGAGCGTGTAGTTC
>JADMIJ010000300.1 GCA_015478655.1 Acidimicrobiales bacterium
GCGGCGAACCGCCCACACGAGGGTCGTACCTCGGGCAGGTTGGCCTGGGGGAGGGCGAAGACCTCGCACAGCTCGTCGGACCACTGGCGGTCCACGATGTCGTAGAGCAGGGTGCGGCTGGCATTGGTGGCGTCTGTGGCGAACAACCCACCGGTCACCGCGCCGGTCAGGTTCCACAGCACCCAGGCATCGACCGTCCCCAGGGCCAGATCGGCGGAGCGCTCGACCCCCCCGTGCTGGAGCAGCCAGCGCATCTTGGTGGCCGAGAAGTAGGGGTCGATGACCAGGCCGGTTCGCTCCCGGACGAGCGGCAGGTGACCGGCCTCGACCAGCGCGTCACAGTCGGCCGCGGTGCGGCTGTCTTGCCAGACGATGGCCCGGTGCAACGGGTGACCGGTTCGCCGGTCCCAAGCGACCACCGTCTCTCGTTGGTTGGTGATGCCGATGGCGGCGGGGACCCGGCCGGCGTCGGCCAGGCGACCGGCCACGTCGCCCAGGGTGGCAGCCACGCTGGCCCAGATCTCCATGGGGTCGTGCTCGACCCAGCCGGGTCGGGGAAAGTACTGGGTGAGCTCCCGGTAGGCCAGGTCGACGACCGAACCACGATGGTCGATGACCACGGAGCGCACGCCGGTGGTGCCCGCATCGATGGCGACCACGACGGGGGAACGAGGGCTGGACCCGGGCACCTTTGGACTGTAGCGACGGACGGCAGTGGCGGCGAGGGGCCAGGTGCTTGCGCCCGGTGCTCGACCCGGTACTCGCCTGCTGGTGCTCGCGCCCAGCTAAATATTGACAGTTTTTCGCGAACCACCGCCGAGCAGGGGCGACGGAGACCGGATCAGGTCAAAACGGGCAAGAAAACATTGACAGGGGTGTAACTACGCTGCTGTAATGAACCCCACTATCTCGTGGCCTGGGGGAGGTCGAACCACAACATGTTGTGGTATCGACGTCTACCCATGGCGGTAATCTCCAATGAGGGGCACGAACATCAAGCGGCGGGACCGGGTGCCGGCTTCGTCGACCGTGTGACAGAGGAATGAGGTACACCACATGGCAATCGCTCCGCAACGGACCGGGATCGGCATCCGCCGCCATTTCTCCACGGCTGGTGTCCACCCGTACGACAGCGTGGCGTGGGAACGCCGTGACGCCCGGATCACC
>JADMIJ010000301.1 GCA_015478655.1 Acidimicrobiales bacterium
CGGTAGGGCGTGGCGTGCACCACGCCATCGCTCGAGGAACTCGAGGACGCCGTCTTGGGCTTTGCGGACCTTGTCCGAGGTGGTGGTGACCTCCATGCCGTCGGCCACGGCCACGTAGCAGGCGGGCTGGAGGCTGGGGCCCCGGGGGCTCGAGACTTCGACCAGGCACATGCGGCACATGCCCACCGGCTTCATCCGCGGGTGGTAGCAGAAGCGGGGGATGTAGGTGCCGGCCCGCTCGGCGGCGGCGATGAGGAACTCCCCGGCGGCCGACGTCACCGGCCGGCCGTCGATGGTGAAGGACACGGTGGCCCCGTCGGCGGCCGGCGGGGCGATGCCGTGGTGGGAGGTGGCCACCGGATCAGCCATGGGGGCAGCCTCCTTCCTTCACGTGGACGAGGAACTCGTCGCGAAACATGCGGATGGCCGAAGCGATGGAAGAGGGGATGGAGGGTCCCAGCACGCAGATGGTGGTCTGCTGGGGCGGCCAGGAGACGCCGGGGGCGATGTTGTCGCAGGTGTCCATGAGCAGGTCGAGGTCCGATTCCCGGCCGTCGCCCTCCTCGATGCGGCGGAGGATCTTTTCCAGCCAGCCACTCCCCTCTCGGCACGGGGTGCACTGGCCGCACGACTCGCGCCAGAAGAACCGGGTGATCCTCCATGCGGCCCGCACCACGCAGGTGGTCTCGTCCATGGCCACGATGGAGCCCGAGCCGAGCATGGTGTGGAGGTCGGCCACCTCGTCCTGGCCCAGCGGGGTGTCGAGGTGCTCGGGACCGATCCAGGGGGCCGAGACCCCACCCGGGATGACGGCTTTGAGCTGCCGGCCCCCGAGCATGCCGCCACCGAGGACGGGGGCGAAGATCAGGTCCCGGAAGGTGGTCTTCACCATCTCGAGCTCGTAGACCCCTGGGTTGCGGACGTGGCCGGCGAGGGCGAAGAGGCGGGTCCCGGTGGAACGGCCGGCACCCAGGGCGGTGAAGGCCGCCGCTCCGTTGCTGATGATCCAGGGCAGGTTGGACATCGTCTCGACGTTGTTCACCACGGTGGGCTCGCCGTAGAGCCCGATGGCCGCCGGGAAGTAGGGGGGCTTGATCCGAGGGAAACCGCGCTTGCCTTCGAGGCTCTCGAGGAGCGCCGTCTCCTCGCCGCAGATGTAGGG
>JADMIJ010000302.1 GCA_015478655.1 Acidimicrobiales bacterium
CTCCTCGATGGCGGCATGGAGCTTCCCCTCCGACCAGTCCTTTCCCTTCTCGGAGAGGGCCGTCAGCGCCTTGCCGATATTGGAGAGCGCCCGGTTCCGCTCCGCACGGTCGTCCATCGCGTGCTCCGCGTTCGTGTAGATCACCACCTCCCGTTCGATCTTCCACAGGGGGGCACGGGCCTTCACCGAATAGAGCGCCCCCGTGCGGGTGGCATGGACAAACGATACCGGGGTCTCGGGAACCTCGACGGAGTCCAGGATCTGGCGCACCTCCTTCACCTGCTTGGAAAGGCCTCCGAGCAGGTGCCAGCCCACACCCCGCACCTCCTCGACCACTTCCTTCCCCATCAGTCCCCGATCTACGACGAGGAGCCCGGGCGTCACCTTCGCCCGCTGGAGCTCGACCAGCAGGTTGCGCATCGTCCCGATTCCGTGCCGATTCCCTCGATAGACGAAGTGCCGCCAGAGCATCCGGTCGTGGCGGCTGATCACCGCCCCGACGTTCACTTGGAGTCGTTGCTGGTGGTCGGGATTCCGACCGGCCATGGCAATCGGGCAAGTGACTCCGAAGAACAGCACGCTCGTCAGTGGACGTGAAAGCGCCCTAATCCACCCATCTTCCCTGCGGGGAGATGTGAACCCGGGCCTGGGCGGCCGGTACGACCTGTGCGCCACAAGCGCGATCGTCAGTGTGGCCGCCCCAACGACGGGTCCATCTGCGCGGCGAACCCCCGAGGTTCGCGCGCGCGAACAGGAGAGTGTCGAGACCCGGGCCCGGGTTCGCGAACCCATGAAGGAGGAGAGGAGAACGATGGAGCCTACCCAAGGAGCTGTGACGACGCCGAACTACCTGAGACCGTGCCTCGGCCTCGATGTCCACAAGGACTCGATCACCGCGACACGGATGGGTCCGGGAGGAGAGGTCCTCAAGACCTGGAAGCTCGCGACAACCCGGGCCGAGGTGCTCGCGTTGACCCGAGACCTCGAAGGACCGACCCCCATCGTTCTGGAGGCGAGTACGGCCGGCAAGGCCGTCGCGAGTCTCTTGAAGGGGGTCGGCAATGAGCTGCACATGGCCGCGCCGAACCTGATCCCGAAGCCGTCGGTCAAGACGGACAAGCGAGACAGTATCCGTCTCGCTCACCTCTACCAGAGCGGC
>JADMIJ010000303.1 GCA_015478655.1 Acidimicrobiales bacterium
GCGACCACCACGTGCCGGACGGGCTGGGCGACCTTCCCCCCCACCGTGATGTGGCTGACGGCGTGCGGAAGCGGGAGCCGGCCACCTTCCTGACGGTCGGTTCTGCGCCGCTTCTGGCTATGGGATTGGGGTTTCTTCCCATTTCCCGTTTCCCTTAGTACTCCGTCTGGTTGGGAAATAACCCAACCCAGACCGGAGGGGGGGTTTGGTACCAGGTTCCGTACCTGTGTCTGGTACGAAACCTCGGGTGCTGTGACCTGCACTGATGCGCTAGAAGGCTTCATCGGCGCACCGTTCTGTACCGGGGGTCTGGTACGAAACCTCGGGGGTGTGGGTTCCGGCCGTGCGGGCGGGGGTCTGGTACGAAACCTCCGAGAGGCGCCAGCGGAGGGAGGGACGGCCCCCTTTGGCGGTGGTTTTGCCGGTCTGGTCGTGGGTGATCATGCCGGTGTCGGCCAGGCGGTCGAATGCGCGTTGGAAGCGCTCACGGTTGCCTTTGACCAGTGTGAACACGTCGGTCTTCGTGGTCCCGGGGCGGTCTGTGAGCACGTTGACGATGGCGTGGCGGGTGTCGGCGTCCTTGTCGTCGGCTGGGGCGGTAGCGGCGCTGGTGGCACGTGTGATGCCCCAGGTGACGTCGCCATCGTGTTCGCCCATGTCCTCGTCGAAGCGGCCGATGTGCAGGTCGAGGTCCCACGTCGAGCCGCCCCATTGGCGAGATCCGATGTCGAGCTTGAGCCTGAAGTCGCCGCTCGCCACGTCGGGCGCTTCGCGGTGGTCGAGCAGTATCCAGCTGTCGCACCATTCGGCCCCGCCGGCCATGGTGATGCGCTGGAGGCCGGTCCCGGTCCCGGTCTTGTTGTAGTGGTTGGCCACGAGCAGGGTCACGCCACGTTCGGCACACGGCCGCAGGAGGGCGTTCAGGAGCGCCCCTTCCTGGTGCAGGTTCGCTGAGTCCGCCTTGGCCCCGTGGAACGAGTACAGGGGGTCCAGCAGGAACACGGGCGGCTTGATCTCGTCCAGGTCGCGCTCGAGCGACTCCATGAACCGGGGGCTACCGATCGGGGCCACGTCGAAGCTGGTGAAGATGGGCAGGTCGCCGAAGTGGACCCCCATCGATCGGGCGAGCCGTTTCATGTCCCGTGCGTAGGGGGTCCGG
>JADMIJ010000133.1 GCA_015478655.1 Acidimicrobiales bacterium
GGTCCCATGCTGCTGGCAACGGGGTGGTCCCATAAGACTGGCAAGCGACACGGCAAAGGGATCGAGCACGAGACGGCCATAGGGGATCAGCTCGTCCAGTTTGGCCAATACAGGAGCGCTGAACTTGGCCGGGTGCTTCACCACCCGAGAAGGCAAAAGGTTGGTGCCGGTCACTCGGTTTCCCCACCGTCGTCATCTTCGGCCAGCTCGATCTCATCTGACTTGGTGGCGCCCCCAGGGAGAGCCGGGGGCTCTACTTCGTGTTGGGTCAGGAGTTCGGTGGCCGCTTCGGACAGAACTTCGGGCAGCTGGCTGGCCACAAGATCGCCGAGAAGGTCGGCCCGATCGTGGTCCGATGCCTGGGCCATCTCGTCGGCCCGCTCGACCACATCAGTCGGTAGCGTCACCCGCACCAGCAGCCGGCCGTCCTCCCTGCGCACGAAGGTCATTGCTCGTCAGCCCCATCTATCGAAAACGACCGAATGACCAGATAGGCCACCAGCGCCGACAGCGACCCGAAGCCCATCGCCCCGACCAGGCCGGCCCGGGCCGGGGACACGCCCAGGAAGTTGACGGCCCCTCGGGGGAGGGCTACCAGGACTCGGGAATCACGGGCAACGGGCTGAGTGGCCATGCCGCCCACGATACGAGAGAGCCCGAAAATGGCCCCCGTTCATAGTGACCCATTATGAACCTAGACGACCTAGTCAGAGGACTGCTGATCTGTTATAGTGGTCGATGTGACACCAGAATCCAAGACGGTCTCAGATCTCGCCTCTCGAACTGGCGTCCCGGGTTCGACCCTGAAGCGCTGGAAGCGAGAGGGGTGCTGGCCGGCCGGCCGATCGGCACTGGTCCCCATGGAGGATTTCGTGGAGCGGTGCAAGTCACTGCGTGGAACCGGTCGACCGGCTGACGTGGCCATGCTGAAGATGGCCGGCGAGCAACAGATAGGGACGGCTGGGCTGCCGGATGCCCTCATTCGGCTCACCTGCCTACCCGAAGGTGTACCTGACGCCGCCGGCCCCGATGCTGCCTACCATGCCGTGGCCGACATGAGGAAGACCGCCGAAGGTGACCGACTCGCCAGGAATCTGAAAATGGGCTTTCTCGTGGATGGCCCGGCTGCCACGGACCTTGCAGAGATGCAAGCCGACAACATTCTGACTGCTGGTTCATTGGCCGTGCGCGGCGAAGTGCCCGACCGAGAGATGGTCGATGATCTGGCCCAGCTGTTCGAAAATGGAGCAGCACGGCTGATGGGAGAGGACCCCGAGCTGGCCGACGATGAGGCTGTACGCATCGCCCAGTCGAGCCTTGCCGAATTGGAGAACGCACCCAGGAGAATCATCGAATGGCTGACCTGCGCGTCGGTCGATGAGATGGCCGACGCTGTTGGGGTTGCTGCAAAGCTGGACGAAGTAATCCAGCTCGTCATCGGTGGCCGGGACAATCGGGGCGACGAAGAGAAGTGGCGGGGCATTGGTCGGATGGCACCCCTGGTAGGCATCAATCCCCAAGAGGTGGTGGCAAAGATGCAGCTATTCGAAACGCTGAGGACGGGGGCCGTGATTCCCCCTGTTCCTCCTTCGCTTGAACCGTAGGATCGCAGCAGGCACATAGATGAGCCCCCGCACCGGTTGTCGCCGGCCGGGGGCATGGCCCACGAGGAAAGGACCCTCATGGACAGGACGGAACCTACAGTCGTGCTGTCGGCATTCCCAGGATCCCCGCAAGCCGGCGGAGACGGTCTCGACTACCAGGCCCTCCCACTGTCGGCCGAGGACGTGGCCGACGACGCCGGGAGGCGGGTCGACACCTACTCCCGGGTTGACAGCCTGAGCGTCGCCGTGGTCGACGGCTTCGGGGCCAGGATTTCGGTCGAGCGTGGCCACCTGGAACTGATCGACGGGGTAGGCGAACACCGTCGGATCCGGCGCTACGCCAAGGTCGACGGCCCCTCCCGGGTAGTGGTGGGAATCGGCACCGCCGGGGCCGTGAGCTTCGATGCTCTGCGATGGTGCTCGGCCACCGGGTCGACCGTGATCGTGCTCGGTCGGGACGGAGCCATCCTGGCCGCTGGTCCTCCGGGGAGAGAGGACGCCCGCCTACTCCGGGCTCAGGCATTCGCCCTCTACGGGCCGACCGGAGTCGAAGTGTCCCGATACCTGATCGCGGAGAAGCTACGGGGGCAGGCCCGGGTGCTCGGCATGGTCATGAACGACGAGCGGTCCGCCTCGACCGTGCTCCGACTGGCGGAGGACGTGGCCACCTACGCCCGGTCCATTGACGAGATCCGACAGATCGAGGCGGCCGGCGCCAACGTCTACTTTGCTCGATGGGAGCAGGCGGTCACCGTTGTCTTCGCCCGAAAGGATCTGGCTCGCATACCCGAGCACTGGTCACGATTCAACGGTCGGCGCAGCTCGGTCAACCTGGGCAGCCCACGGAGCGCTACCGACCCTGCCGGGGCGATCCTGAACTACGCCTACAAGTTGGCCGAGATCGAGGCGGCCGTGGCGGCCAGACGAATGGGACTGGACCCTGGAATCGGGATCCTCCATGCCGATGTTGCCGGCCGCCCGTCATTTGCCTGCGACCTCATGGAAGCGATCCGGCCGGTGGTCGACTTGCACGTGCTCGGCCTTCTGGCCGGTCCGCTCCGGAAACGGGAGTTCACCGAGGACGCCAGAGGGGTGGTCCGCTGCCTGGCCCCGATCACTCACCATCTGGCCGAGGCCATGCCGAGCTACGGGAAGAACCTGGCCCCGGTCACTGAGAGGGTGGCCCTCATCCTGGCCGGCTCCTCCCCCTACGACGTGAGAGTGCCCACGGCACTGAGTCGAGAGAAGCATCGGGTCGCCGCACGCAAGCGGGTCGCTGCCGATTGGCAGACCGGAGAGATCAAGCCGACCAGCGGTCAAGGCCCGAACCCTGGCGGCCTCTCACCCCGGGGTCGGCGGAAGCCCAAGTCCTCACTCTCTCCACCCCTGCCGCTCCAGGCCTGCCGGGGGTGCGGATGCCAGCTACCGATCGATGCCGACCGAGACCGACCGCGCATCTCGTGGTGCCCGAACTGTCTGGCAGGTCGGCGGAGTGAGTTGGGCTCGTCGCTCCAGGCTGCCTCCCAACGGGCGGGGGAACAGTTCGCCAGAGAGACAGGCTCGCTGCCCACACATACCGCCGATGCCCGTGCCGCTCGGTCAGAGGGCAACGCCCGTCAACGGAGCGAGCAAGCAGCCTATGAGCCCGCCTCGGGTCCCGTACTCGACGCCGAATGGTACGGGGCAGTAGTGCAACCCATGCTGGCCGGCTTCACCCTCCCAGCCATCGCCAAGGAAACCGGGGTGAGCACCAGTGCAGCCGCCAAGTGGAGAGCCGGTCGCACTACTCCGCACCGTCGGCACTGGTTGCCCCTGGCAGAGCTGGTAGGCGTCGACCTACCGACGTGGTGATCTCTGCCGTCCTGCTACTTCCGACGCTTCGCTGCCTTTGTTGCCTGTACGTCGGCCTTGGCCAGAGCGATGGCACGTTCCATGAGGTCGGGGTCATCCAGCGCCAGTGAGATCACGTGGCGAGCAATGGTTCCATGGGGTGTGCGCCCGGCGTTGAAGGCCATCCGGACCAGACGGTCGTAGGCGTCATCCCCGAGATCCAACGAGACCCGATGTCCGTACAGCTTGGGGGTGTATGGGTCCGTCGGGGGTGCCTCCTGTGAATCGGTCGGGAGCTTCGATGACCTTTGACCGGTTTTCGCGGGAGCCTCGGACAACCCATTAGGTCCGCGTCTCCGATTCTCTGCGGCCACCCGACCTCCCTTCACCGGTGACGATCACCTCGGCGAACTCTATAGATGACCAGGGTATTTGGCACGTGATTACGTGGATACGTAGTTAAGTACTATACTTGTGGAAGGAGGAGTAAAGACGAGGGAGCACAGACAATGACCGATACCTTGTACCGCTCGACCAGCCCGGTCAGTCACCGCGTCGACATTGCCTGGCGACGGGGTTACGAGACTGGCAGGGCAGAGGGTCGGAAACTGGCCGTGGTGGCATTGGCCGTAGCGGTGCTCACTCTTTGGAGACACCCGGCGGTTCGTGGTCACACTCACTTGATCCCGTGGACCCTGGTCGGTTCGTTGGTCGCCTTGTCTCTGATGATCGGATCTATTCCGTTCGTCTTAGCCGTGTTGGGCATCCGGTGGGGTGTACGCCGTCGTCGGAATCGCCCGGGTGTTCAGGCGGCGATCACGCCGGTGGTCGAAGGTCAACCCGACAAGGACTGGGCGCCATTCTGATGGCTCCCTCCAAACCCGACTCAGACCGTGCCACTGCCGTCGAGCGGGCAGCCCGGCGGTGGCGATCAAAGATCGAGGAAACCGACGACGGTCATTGGCCGTGGCCCGGGGCAACGACGAAGGATGGCTACGGAGTCGTCCGATTGCTTGTCGGTCGGCGCAGTGTCACCCTGCGGGCCAACCGGGTGTTTTGGGAAGCAGTGAACGGACCGCTCCCCAAGAATCAGGTGCTCCGTCGAGTCTGCGACTGGCCCGGTTGTGTCAATCCCGATTGCCACGAAGCGGTCACCCGGTCGGAGCTTGGTCGGCTGAGCAATAGCCCGATGGGTCAAAACGCTCGGAAGCAAAAGTGTCTGAACGGACATGCCCTCGTGGGACCCGATGCTGACGTGTACCTGTACCCATCCGGTGCCCGGGAGTGCCGGATCTGTCGCCGTGACTACGAACGGGACCACTACGTGCCGGCAGGGCAGGCAACCGCATGACAACCGCTACCAACAAACGAAGGGCAACATGATGAAACGCATCATCACAGTAGCAATAGGCATCGCCACTCTGTGCGCCGGTGCGCTCGGCATCGGAGGGATGGCCTCAGCGTCCAAGTCTCCCGCTGACGACCACGTCACCGCAGTGGTCCACAAGGCATCTGTAGTCGCCCCGGTGGTCACAAGCACCCCGACGACGGTGGGAACTACACAGGTGCCCGTGCCGGCGTCACCGCCTATCTCAGTGGTCACACCCGCACCGGTGACCCCATCTGTTGTCCAGGCCCCGGCACCGGTCACTACCGCCCCGGCGGTGCCGCCGAGCACGACAACTACGACGGCGCCGGTCGCCGTTCCCACCGACCCGGGCGTGACCTCCGTCATTCCCAGTTGTGTCGTCCAGTGGACCTACCTCGCCACACTCCACGATGGCACGACCAAAACGGTTACCGACGCATTCCAGGGGGATTGCAACCAGGCCCAACAGGTGGCGGCAGGTCATCCGGGTTCGACCGTGACTCAGGTCACCACGCCGGTTGTGTCTGGCGGCCCCCTACCGCAATCCGGAGCCAACTAGGTGCCCTCCAACAGTGGGCCGTTCGCCCTCACCCTGAACACGCTTCAACCGGTCCCCAACCAGACGGCCACCTACTCGACCCCGGCGGCCAAGGTTCAGATACAGAACGCTTCCCCGTTCATTCTCAACGTGACAGTGGACGGGGCTGTGCAAGTTCTTCAATCGTTCACGGCGCAGACGTTTGACGGCTCTACGCGACCAACTGGGGAGAGCGGGTCCTGATCCTCGGTGGTGAT
>JADMIJ010000304.1 GCA_015478655.1 Acidimicrobiales bacterium
GAGCAGAGCCCGATCAGTTTCGGCCCGCTTCGAACCGTTCGCCCTCTGACGGCAACCCGTGATGGCGACCGACCGAGTGCAGCCCGACGTCCAGGGGCCGATCGACGGGTTGCGTCCACCCTGGGGCGTACCCCGGGCGGACCCGGAGCCGTTTGGCTATCGAGTCGAGGAGTACCAACTGAGCGGTGTTGCTGCCTGCTACCAGCAATCGACCGACCACCCTGCCGCCCACGTCGAAGTGGAGGAGCTGGGCACAGCCCCCTACCGCACCCGCCTGCTGGTGATCCGACCCGCAGATCCGACAAAGTTCAATCACACCGTCCTGCTCAACTGGCAGAACGTGTCCGCCGGCCACGAATCGTGGGCCCCGAGCGAGGGCGAGCTCTACCAGGGCTATGCCTGGGTCGGGGTCAGCGCCCAAGAGGTCGGGCTGTTCGGACCACCGGTGGGGATGGGCCGTGGGGCCAGAGCGGGCGCCATGGGCCTGGTGGATGAAGACCCCGAGCGGTACGGCATGCTGCGCCACCCTGGCGATCCGGGATCGTTCGATATCTTCGCTGATGCCGCCCGGGTCGTGGGCCCAGGACGGTCGACGGACATCGACCCCTTGGCCGGACTCGATGTCCATCACGTCATTGCCGTCGGCGGATCGCAGTCGGCCATGCGCTTGGTCGCCTACGCCAATGCGCTGCACCATCGCCACCGGGTGATCGACGGTTACGCCCTGTCGGTCTGGGAAGGGCGTGCGCCCGATCTGATGGACGGACCGATCTCCTACGGTGGCGGAAGGACAGCCATTCGGGAGGACCTCGGCGTGCCCGTGGTCGTGGTGAACAGCGAGTTCGAGACGCTTGCCCTCCATGCCACTGGTGCCGTCGACTCGGAGTGGATCCGCTACTGGGAGGTGGCCGGCACACCACACGGGGTCACCCGGAGGCCCGAGCTCCCTCATGGCCGCGGCTGGGAGCCGAACACCCTGCGGTTCAAGCCCGTAGCCGAGTCCGCTCTTCGTCACCTCCGTCGATGGGTGGCCGAAGGTCGGCCTGCCCCGTCGTTTCCCCGGATCGCCGTCGACCCGGGGCGCCCACTGCGTATCCAGCGCGACGCTCACGGGAATGCCGTTGGGGGCATCCGCCTTCCGGAGCTGGAGGCGCC
>JADMIJ010000305.1 GCA_015478655.1 Acidimicrobiales bacterium
GGAAACCGAAAGCAGCCAGGAGTGCCCGGCCCTCGTCGTCGGTACGTGCTGTGGTGGCGATGGTGATGTCCATGCCTCGGGTGGAATCGATGCGGTCGTAGTCGACCTCGGGAAAGATGAGCTGCTCGGTCACGCCGAACGTGTAGTTGCCGTGGCCGTCGAACGATCTCGGCGACAGGCCCCGGAAGTCACGGATGCGGGGGATGGCCGTGGCCACCAGTCGGTCGAAGAACTCCCAGGCCCGGTCGCCCCGGAGGGTCACCTTGGCCCCGATCTCCTGGCCTTCCCGAAGCTTGAAGCCGGCGATCGACTTCTTGGCCCGGGTGACCACCGGCTTTTGGCCGGTAATGGTCTCCAGGTCGGTCATGGCTCCCTCGATGAGCGACTTCTGCTGGGTGGCCCGGCCCACGCCCATGTTGAGGACGATCTTGGACAGGCGGGGAACTTCCATGATGTTGGCCAGGCCCAGGGACTCCTGGAGCTGGGCCCGCACCTCGTTGTCGTAGCGGTTCTTGAGCCGGGGACGGGTTCCGGCCGTGGCGGTGGCCATCACAGATCACCCCCGCACTTGCGGCAGACCCGCACTTTGCGCCCGTTCTCGTCGATGCGCATGCCGATCCGGGTCGGACCGCAGGAGCCGCACACGATGGCCACCGAGGACACCGACACGGGCATGAACTTGTCGATGACGCCACCCTGCATGGTGGCGCGGGTCGGCTTGGCGTGACGCTTGGCCACGTGGACGCCCTCGACGATGACACGGCCCTCCGAGGGGATGGCCCTGACGACATCGGCCCGCTTGCCCCGGTCCTTGCCCGAGATCACCTGTACCTTGTCTCCCTTTCGGATTCGCATCACAACACCTCCGGTGCAAGTGAGACGATCCGCATGAAGCGCTTGTCGCGCAGCTCCCGGCCCACCGGGCCGAAGATGCGGGTCCCACGTGGTTGTTGCTGGTCGTTGATCAGAACAGCAGCGTTCTCGTCGAAACGGATGTAGCTACCATCGGGTCGACGCTTTTCCTTCTTGGTGCGGACGACGACGCACTTGACGACTTCGCCCTTCTTGACCGCGGCACCGGGGATGGCGTCTTTGACCGTGGCCACGAAGACGTCACCGATGGTGGCGTAGCGGCGGCGCGAGCCGCCCAGCAC
>JADMIJ010000306.1 GCA_015478655.1 Acidimicrobiales bacterium
GGGGGCAACCGTGCGTCCATCGAGGTCGCCACCCCTGGCCATGGCGAAGTAGCGCTCCAGGGTCAACGGGTGGTCACCAGCACCAAAGCGCGAGGGGACGGCCCCCACCATCAGGGCGGCATCGAGCACATGGTCGTAGAGGGAGAAGTCGTTGGAGGGGACGAAGTCCACCCCCCTGGCTGTGGCCGCCTCCCAGTTGAGCCGCCGGATGGACGCCGCCGTTCCCTCCAGCTGGTCAGCAGTCACCGTGCCCGCCCAGAATCCTTCCAACGCCCGCTTCAGCGCTCGCCCTCGACCGATGCGGGGCATGCCATGAACAGCAGTTCTCATGTGATCTCCTCGCCGCGTCCTGTCCTCGGCTGCGTTGGGCTCCCTATTCACCGATGCGCCGGTCAACCGGTGGGCCGGGCCCAGGTCTGTTTCGAAGGTTGCCGAACATCAATCCAGCGTAAGACATCGGGCCCGGACGAAGGAGGCGCAGCGGTGATCACCACTGACCGCTTCGCCGCGGCGTCGTCACGGGGGTTGGCTCAGCGGGAGCGGAAGCCCAGGCCGGCTGCCGCCTCTTCGTCCATCAGTGCCGGGCTCCATGGTGGGTCCCATACCACCCGCACGTCCACGGACGTGCCGTCGCCCACCGCCTCGACGATGGCGGCCTTGGCCATCTCCGGGAGGCTCTCGGATGCCGGGCATCCCGGGGTGGTGAGGGTCATGTCAACGACGATCCCCCCGTCCTCGTCTCGGACGTCGTAGATGAGCCCGAGCGACACGACGTCGAGGCACAGCTCGGGGTCGTACACGCACCCCAGCGCAACCCGGGCCGCGTCCACGGGATTGTCGGGGACGATCCGCACCCGCGTGGCGCCGATCGAGAGCGGGCCGCTCAGGGCGTGGTCCGCGCTCATGATCCCGGCCGGAAGGTGACCTGCCAGTCCCCGTCACCGAGGTCGACGGCCTCGTAGGAGAAGCCCTGCGAGCCCAGAACCCCCTCGAGGGGAACGGGTTCGAAGGGGGCGAGCACCACCAGTTCCTCCTGATCGGCCAACCCGGCTACGGCAGCCATGATCATGTCGAACGGTTCGCCGCCCTCGGCGATCATGGGGCGGGCATCGATAGTGGCCATCGTGAGCCACCTCCCTTCTCGGTCTCGGAC
>JADMIJ010000307.1 GCA_015478655.1 Acidimicrobiales bacterium
GCGTCGTTCGTGCAGGTGGTGGACGCGCCGATCAGGGGACCTGAATAGTTACGCCGAGTGAATCAATTACCGGTCAGAACGTACAGTCAGAAGGACGGGGCCGAAGCCCCGCCCTTCTGGTGCGCAGATGATTCTGGTGTGATCAGGGATCGGTCAACGTCAAGGTGGAACCGGCGACGATCCCAACCTTCTTCAGGCCCTTGGGGGCCTTGAGGGTGGCCGTCTCAGGGTGCTTGCCGGCGGGCTTGATCTTGATCGACGCCTCGCACTGCGGGAAGGAGGGGACGGGATTGGTGGAGGTCGCCGGTGCCTGGAGGACAGCATTGACCGTGGTGGTGTCCGGAACCCCGTTCGCCGAGGATGTCCCACCAGCGAATGATCCGGAGACCGTCCCACCTGTGATATTGAACGATGCCGGTGGGATCGTCTGGCCGGTGACGGTGGTCGGTGTCACCTTTCCGCCGGTCGCAGCATATTTAATGCTGGAGTCGTATTGCGCAGTGCTCGGTGGCATTCCGCTCACCAACGAACTGCAGGTGGCCGGCGTGGCTGAGCCGAGATGGGCAGGATCGTTGGTCACCGAGAACTTGACGCTCGTGACCGGCAGGGTGTTGACACCGTCGGTGACCGTCCCCGTGCAGGTGCCGGAGCCCTTGACCGAGATGATGACGGGTCCGTTTGCGGCGAAGGTCGTATCGACGATGGCTCTTACCGCTGCGTCCGGGTCGGTGGTGTGTTGGCTCTGTATCCAGTTGTTCTTGAGGCTGGGGGTCAATTTGACCTTGGCGGTGATATTGCAACTGATGTTGCTGCCGGGCCCGGCGGTAACCGTGGGCTTTGCAGCGCCCGACACCCCGGCCGTCGCAGCGACGAGTCCTCCTGTCGCCACCGCCAATCCTGCCACTACAACTCCGATTTTCTTAAACAAGGCGTAGTCCTCCTATCGTCGTTGTCGCCCACCAGCGATGGGCGGCGGCAGTTCTCCGGTCACCGCCGATAACAGAATGAACTTTGGCGAGCCCAGGACTGGACCCAATCCAGGCTTAATCCCGATTGGGCTACGAGTCAAGCAAAGGCCCAGAGCCTTAACAGTTCTCTAACCTCGAAAATTCGTCCCGCCCCTGATCCGGTGGTGTCCGCGTCCGCGGAAAT
>JADMIJ010000308.1 GCA_015478655.1 Acidimicrobiales bacterium
GATGAGTCGGCGATGGTGACGTTGGGCACGTCGTGCAGCCGCCCCCAGGGGTCACAGACCGAGGTCGCCGGATCCTCACCCATGCGGGCCGTTCCCATCACGTGCTTGGAGACGGGGATCTTCGCCGCGGTGGCGGTGATGCCGAAGGGGTTGTCGTCGAGCATCGGGGAGGTCACCGTGGTGGTCCACTCGGCACCCGTTTCGGCCAGAATGGCCTCGAGCTTGGCCGCGTGGTACTTGGAGGCGACAACCTCATGGCGGTGGGGCTGGTACGTGGTCCTTGCCACCGCGAAGCCGCGGGCATCGCGGATGGTGGGATCGAGGTCGACGAGATTGGTGGGCTGGGGCAGGTCCTCACCCTGCATGCACATGGCCACCAGGTGGTCCCGGAACGGTGACTCGCGCATCATCGTCTTGTGGGCAGCCCCCCACTCGTAGGTGCTGGCCTCCATGATGGGGTGGGCCGGCCCGCAGTGCTCGACCATCCCGCCCTTGATCCACGGCAGCCCCGCCTCTCGGGCCACGGTGAACGACTCGGGATCGGGGATGATGTGGTCGTCGTGGAGGTGGGACACCGAGCGGCCCCGGTGGTAGTGGGTCCGGTGATCCAGGCGGCCCAGGCTGATCGTTTGGAAGTGGAACATCAGGTTCCGGCCGATCTCGGGGTGCTCGAGACCCGACAGCATGAGCAACCGGGGCGTCTCCATGGCCCCACAGGCCACCACCACCTGGTCGGCCCGCTCCTCGTGGCTCTCGCCCTCGGCGTCGACCCACTCGACGCCGGTGGCCCGTCCGTTGCGCATGACGATGCGGCTGACGAACGAATCGGGGCGGACCTCGGCCCGGCCGGTGAGCAGGGCCCGTCGCAACGGGGAGACAGGATCGCCCTTGGCGTGGATGGGACAGCCGAAAAAGGAGCAGAAGCCGCAGTTGTTGCAGGCCGGCCGGCCGTCATAGGGCACCGAGTTGGCTCCTGTCGGCCCGGGATAGGGGTGGTACCCCAGCCGCTCCGCCGCGGCCACGGTGAGCAGCGACCCGTACATCGGCGGCCCCGGAGGCATGGGGTAGGGACCCGAGCGTTCGGCGGCGAAGGGGTTGGCGCCGGCCTCACCGGCCACGCCCACCACCCGCTCGGCCTCGGCGTAGAAG
>JADMIJ010000309.1 GCA_015478655.1 Acidimicrobiales bacterium
CCGCCTCATCATCATCGGCCTGATCATCATCGTCCTTGTCCTCTCGGTGGGGGCGGGTCTATGGCTCCACTATCACCCGTAGCGGGTGGCGCTTCCCGGGCGGCCGGCCATCGGTAGAGGTACACCCTCAGCTCGGGGTCGACGAGCTCGGGCGTCCAGCCCGGCACCTTGTGCCAGTGGCTAACGACCCGGGCCCCCTCGGGCAGCTGGCGCTCGAGCAGCTCGGCGCCTGGAGCCAGTCGATCGCGAACCTTAGCGGCGGCGCTCTCGAGCCGTACCTGCTCGGCCCGTCCTGCGGGACCCATCAGGTGGGGCCATCCCCGTGCACCTTCGCTCCCGGGCAGTCCCCGTACACCACGATGGGCGAGGAGGCCGGAGCCGCCTACGCCGATCCGAACTCCGTGGTGGGCCAACTGTACGCGTCCAACGAGTCCTGGCCCTACTACGACTCGGTGGCCCCCCAGCTGACCCGACCGCAGTTCGAGAGCCTCAGCTGCGGGCATGACCAAGGGTCGTGGGGGGATCTGCTCTACTGGGCGGGTGCGCCGTTCATCGCCACGGACTGTCAAGGCGTCGCCTACGGTGCGATGGCGACCTGGATCGCGACCGCCGGCCGGCTCGCCCCGGACTCCTACCGGACCCTGGTCTACAACGAGGTCGAGCACGTCGCGAACCTGCTCGGGCTCTACGTCTATGCCTACCAGAGTTCCGAGCCGCAGACCTACGCGTCGTGGGTGAACCCCGCGAGCCTCAACTCCAATCCCATGATCGGGGGCCAAGGGATCGAGACGTGGTACGCCCTCCGGGCCGCGGGCCCACCCCCTCCGACGGAGTACCCCGTCGCGTTCCACGAGCTCGGACTCCCCGTGGGCGCGAACTGGTCGGCCTCGGTGAACGGCACGACGGTCGGGTCCGATTCCCTCTCGATCGTCTTCGATCGGCCGAACGGCACGTACGACTTCTCGATCCAGGGGATCGGCGGCTACTCCGGTTCACCGGCCGCCGGGACGGTCCAGGTGAACGGGACGGCGCAGGCGATCTTCGCGAACTACGTCCGCGCGCCCGGCGCGTTCGAGGTCCGGTTCATCGAGACCGGATTGCCGCCCGGGACGATCTGGTCGGTGACCTTGAACGGATCGCTCCGGGTC
>JADMIJ010000134.1 GCA_015478655.1 Acidimicrobiales bacterium
ATCGTTAACGGTCGCCCAGCGAGCCATCCAGCCCACGCCACGACCGATGCGTCGAGCATCGCCTCGACCGGCGGCGGTTAGGCTGTGGGCATGGCTTCCCCCGAGCAGGTCGGGCGCAGGGTAGACCGCGCTGAGGAAGACCTGCGCGCGATCTCAGACACCGTGCTCGACGTCAACACTCGGGTCCAGGCAGTGCAGAAGGTCCAGCGGGATCACACCACGCTGCTGGCCAACGTCCGGGGCAAGGTAGAACACCTGGACACCGGGCTCGCCGCCCTGCAGCAAGTACAGCACGAACAGGGTGTCGACCTCGCCGAGATCAAGACAGCGGTCGCCGAGATTCTCCGCCGGCTCACCCCGCCACGTTCCTGATCCACGCAGGTCCGCGCGGGCGTGCGCGCAGCATCCGGGAGGCCCGCTGGACCACCGTCCGCCGCTGGCTACCGGAGCTGCAGCGGCGTCGGGCGCCGGAAGGGTTTGCCGGCCATCGCCAGGGCGTGCTGCTCGCGCCGGTCGGCCAGCTCGGCCGCGGCGACCTGGTCGAGCGGTTCGGCCAGCGGCACCGCGTTGGCGTGGGCGGCGCACAGGAACGAGCACCACACGCCGGGGCCGGTGGGGGTAGCGCACGATCATGAAGCTGCTCACCGCACCATGGCAGGCTCCGGGGCCGGTCCTGACCCCGGTCGACACAGTGGCCGCGCAGTGCGGCTCGGATGCCGAGATCACCCAGGGCACCGCCTCCGCGACGAGTTGGCGGTGTTGCGTGGGCAGCGTGATCAGCTGCGCGGAGACAGCGCGGAGGACCACCGCGCCGCCGACGTCGGGGACCGGGCCGAAGCGCTGCGCCGCGCAGACGACGTGTTCCGGATTGAGGCCCGGATCCGCGAGATCACTCGTCTCCTCACCGCCGGAACAGTCGAGCCGTCGCCGGCAGGCAACGGCACCGCGCTGGTCGAGGGAAGCACCGTCACACTGCGCTTCCCCGGCGGCGACGAGGAAACGTTCTACGCCTCATCGGTCCTCGACACCGCACCCGCGGGCACCGAGGTTGAGCTCCTAGGCCTCAATAGCCCACTGGCCAAAGCACGCCGGCCACACCGTCGGCGACACGCTCACCTGGTCTACTCCGACAGGCTCACACCAGGCGGACGTCGTGAAGATCCAGCCACCCACGACGTGAACGGTCAGAGACCGCGAACTCGCTGATGCCAGCGGTGCACCCGGCGCGGTGCGCTCAGAACTCATGAATATCGCCTCGCCCGGATCCGTGGGGGTGCGGCCCGTTCTCGTGAACATCGCTAGGCGCGTTCGCGGCTCCCCCCAGCTCACCCGCGCTGAGTGGCGCCGATACCCGGTGGGTCGCCGCCCGACTCGGTGGGTGGTCGAGCCGGGCGTGGTCCACGACTTTCACCGGTCAGAATCGATGGGCCAGCGCCCTGGCGAGGTGTTGCAGGCGGGGCGGTACACGCGGGCGGGGCGTGAGCGGGCGGGTGCGGAGCAGACTGATCACAGCACCGACGATCAGGGCGAGTGAGATGCCGACGAGCAGGATGCAGCCGCCGGCGGCCATGAGTGCCATCGCCGTGATCACCTCGCTCATCGGCAGTCAGTTTCCTTCCTGTGGGCAGGGCCTCGGGGGGCTGGAGACAAGCGGTATCGGCCGAGCTCGGTCAGGCGGCCGTCGTCGGGGGCCCGAGGAACCATTCGCGGTCGAGGAGCAGCAAGTCCTCCTCATCGGGGTCGATGTCGCCGTGCAGGGCGGCAAGAACGCGGAGTTGCTCAACGCTGATGGGAGTGTCCACGGCGTCCGCCGGATCACTGCTGGGCATCACAGACCTCCTGACGTGCTCGCACCAGTTTGGGTCAGGGCACCGTGATCACCAGCCGCTCACCCTGTCAGAGCGGCTCTCGGCACCCGTCTAAAATCTACAGCGCCTGGACCGTAGGGTAGGTACTCCGTCCTAGTGAATATCTGTAGTTGTCGATACAGCCCTCTTGATTCGGGTGGCGTTGTCTGGTTACCTGTGTCGTGTCCACGGCAGGTGGACGCGAGACCCAGAGCAGTGCCTGAGGAAGGCAGGGCACGCCCCGGGAAGGGCGTGCGTAGGACATGGAAGGAGTGGGTGCGATGTTGATGCGTACTGACCCGTTTCGTGAGCTGGACCGGCTGAGCCAGCAGTTCTTCGGCCAACACAGCCCCGGCACCTGGACCCGGCCCTCGCCGATGCCCATCGACGCCTACCGGGCTGGTGAGGAGTTCGTGGTGCACTTCGACCTGCCGGGGGTTGCCCCGGACGCGATCGAGCTCGAGGTCGAGCGCAACGTGTTGACCGTCAAGGCCGAGCGTCGCCCGGTCACGGTCGCGGACAACGTCGAGATGGCGGTGTCCGAGCGCCCGCTCGGGGTGTTTTCCCGGCAGCTGTTCCTGGGCGAGACCCTCGACGCCGAGCACATCGCCGCCGATTACGACGCCGGGGTCCTCACCCTGCGGATCCCGGTCGCGGAGAAGGCCAAGCCCCGCAAGATCGAGATCGAGACCGGGGCCGAGGCCAGATCCATCACCGTCTGATCCCAGGGGTGAGCGGCATGGCTGCATGGACGATCGATGACCTCGGCCTGAAGGCGGACCCACTAGACACAGACCCGCTGGAACATGGGCCCCGGGTCTGTGGTGATCCGGTGATGTGGGTGGCGCGCTACGCCGATTCGGACTGGGTCGATGCCCAGTTCGCCGCGATCATCGCGGCGAACTGGCCAGACGGACCTGGCCTGACGCCCCGGCGTGTGCGAATCGCGCTGGTAGTCCGGGCGCTGCGTCACAACGCGGGCCTGCGACCACGGTTCGGCCAGCATCGAGGTCGACCTCAGCGACGACCGGTCGACACAGGATGGCCGCGGGAACGGTCCCCGCCCCACCCACCGGCCGGTTGACCGGCCGGTCAGACCGCGACGATAAGGAAGGATGGTGGTGTTATCGCATCCGAACCGGGCCCGTTGACTTGTTCGCCGCGCGCCATCTCGTCAGCTCACGAGCACGCCCAACCCGCACCCCCCCGGTGCCGGGTTGACCAGCCCTCGTCCGCGCCCATAGGTGCAACCAGCCACGTGCCGCGCGGCCGACGTCCAGCGGAGCCCACAACAGAACACAGCCAGTCAACGCTGGGGATCTTGCCGGGCCCGCAACATGCCCGGCAGGATCCCCAGCATAGGTCGCCGACCCTTATTTCATCGCGGTCTGCTTATTTGAATCAAAGACTTCAGATTATGTATCTTAAGTGTTACTAGTTACTATGGAATGACTTTCGCATCGCACGACACTAATGTTGCGCTGGGGGAGGTTCGACGGTCGACACGCAGACGGGAGCCACCTCCGTGGGTATCGGACGACTCGACGACCTGGACTACCCGGGCGTCACCATGGGCCAGGCCGCGGAGCTGCTCGACGTCCAACCCGCGTTCCTGCGCAGCCTCGACGCTGGTGATGTCCTGCACCCGATCCGCTCCGCCGGCGGGCACCGCCGCTACTCCCGCCGCCAACTCGAGTACGCAGCCCGAATCCGCACCCTGTTCGACCAAGGCATCACCCTCGACGCCGCGTACCGGATCTTGAGCCTGGAAGACGAACTCGCCGCCGCCCGCCGGCGCATCGCCGAACTCGAGAACCCGCCGGACTGATCGACACCCCGGCCAGCCAGACGCCACCCGAGCAGCCGGGCGCCGTCGATGTCACGAGTAAGGAGTCGACATGTCCCTGCGCAGCGTGTGGATCCAGACCCTGAGCGACGGGCTGATCCGAGTCGACCAGATCATCGGCATCGACACCCACCCCACCCCCGCCGTGGCGGGCAAACCCTCACGCTGGCTACTCGACATCGTCCTGGCCACCACCACCGGCAGCGGCGTCCCCGACACCTGGGCGATCAGCGCGCTGCACCGCACCTTGATCCAAACCCCACAACCCGCCACCCAGGCACCCGCACTCCTGGCACGTCTACTCGCCCAACTCGACGCCATCCCATCGGCCGGAGTCATCACCGCCTCGATCGACACCGACAACACCGACCCAGGATCGGTCGCCGTGCGGTTCCACTTCGCCGGATTCACCCCATCCGAACCCGGCGATCACGGCGAGTACCTATGACCCGCTGACCAGTCGGCTCGCCCAGGTCGCACCACGGGCCGGCGCCTGATGTGCAGGCGCCGGCCCGTGGTGTTTTCGTCGGAGTGAAGTTGTCGGTGCCCGCGGTTATCCGAGATCAGCGGGTATAGCGGCCGGTGGAATCCCACCGGGACCACTCGCCTGATGCGGGCCTGCCACCTGTCAACCGATCACCACCTCTCCGCTGCCGTACGCCACCCGCGGGCCCTGCCCCCGGTGGAAGGCAATTGAGGTGACACCACGCTCCAGGGTCAGCCGGTGCCCGCGCGACCACGCACCCCGACGGTCCGACGCGGGCCGCGCGAGCCACCGAGGCATAACCCTCATGGCACCGCGCCCACAGACCGCGTCCCTCTCGCCGGGCGGCATCTCCCACACCAACCCGATCATGGTGTTCACCTCCCCTCCACCGCTGCTAGGACCATGTCCCCGCCGACCCCGGCCAACCTCCCGGACCACTCGGCGCGAGGAAAGATAGACCATCAGCCCGCCCAGCACAACAACGGGTCCCCCCTCGGCTGCCTACAAAACCTCACGCTACCGGACTAGACATTCGAGCACAGCTGTGTGTAGTCTCCTCCACGTCGCAACGAAGAGAAGATCCAGTGGCACGGGAGGGAACGCAACTGCCCGTGTAGCACCACCAGCACGTCAGCACCATGGAGAAGGGAAGGCGTCACGCTGTTGGATCGCCCGCTGTTGGGTGTGGGCCCGGTGGGTGTATGCAGTTTCCTCGGAATCGGAAGGTGGTGTTCGGTTACTACGGGTGCGCATTTCCCGCGGTGTCTACCTCTCACGTTCCGCGGGTCGAACAGGCCGACGTTTGAGTCGGTTGATGGTGTGAAGTTCTGATCCCAGGGGCCTCGGCGCGAGTTGCGCCGGGGCCCCTCTGTATGTGGAGAGGTTATGTACCCCGGCTCGCACGTCGCGACGGACAAATTCGACGACGAGGACTACCCCGCTTACACGATGGGTCGTGCCGCGGAGATGCTAGGCGCCAGTCCGGGGTTCCTGCGCAGCCTGGATGAGGTCAAGTTCCTCAGCCCACAGCGCTCGCCCGGGGGGCACCGCCGCTACTCCCGCTACCAACTACGACTCGCCGCGCGGGTCCGCGAACTGGCCGATCACGGCACCGCGCTGGACGCCGCCTGCCGCATCGTGGTGCTGGAGGACCAACTCGAGGAAGCCCAGCGTCTCAACGCCGAGACACACCAACAACCGGTCAGCCGCCGGCGGCGTTCAGCCCGGAACGGCCCGCCCGACAGGGGGAACGGGGACTAGCCACACTCGTTCGGGCGAGCAGAGGCAGGCAGCCGGCTCGACGTCGTGCCGGCAGAAGGCCTACGCACTGCGCCGTGCCCGGGTAG